>NZ_VDAG01000042.1:0-112167 GCF_019584505.1 Kluyvera sp. EC_51
TACGCACCACCCCGTCAGTAGCTGAACAGGAGGGACAGCTGATAGAAACAGAAGCCACTGGAGCACCTCAAAAACACCATCATACACTAAATCAGTAAGTTGGCAGCATCACCCATTTTCTGTTATTGTAATTCCTGCCTATAAGCCAAATAATCCAGGCCGTCCTGCTGAGGTTTAGTCGTATGCGCTGAACTCTCTATAAAAACGGATGTCGATACACCTATTGGCTGCGCACCCCTTTACCCGCTTTGTCATTCAGTTCTTTCTCATGAACTGAAACACGCTGTACGGTGAGCCCTAACATTATAAAATGGATACCCTTAAATGACCGTTCTGGATTATTTATTAAAATTCCGCAAAGTCAGTTCGCTGGACAATCTTGAAAAACTCTACGATCACCTGAACTATTCGCTGACCAACACCGAAGAAATCATCAATATGTATCGCGCTGCCGACCATCGTCGCGCGGAGCTGGTTTCCGGCGGGCGACTGTTCGATGTCGGCCAGGTGCCAAAATCCGTTTGGCGATTCGTGCAATAGTAGTTTTTTCCAGAGCGCCAGTTGCTTATACTCCTCGGCCTGTATTTTTTCCTCTTCACTGGCGCTGATTTTCAGGAGACACAATGTCGGATAATTCTGCGGAACGTATCGGCGGATGGCTGCTTGGCCCGCTGGCCTGGCTGATTGTTCAGTTAATAAGCATCTGCATCACGTTAGTTAAATTTGGCTACGTCCTGCTGACGCCGAACACCCTGAGTCTGATTAAAGAGATGGGGGCGGCCAATATCGCCCTGCTCGCGCTCTCCTTCTTGTCATTCATCGCCATGTGTTATTACACGCTGTGGCTGACTATTGCCTTCTTCAAGCGCCGCCATAACGTACCAAAGCACTACATTATCTGGTTGATGATTGGCGTCCTGCTGGCGGTGAAAGCCTTCGCCTTCTCGCCGATTTCGGACGACCTTGCCGTGCGACAGCTGCTGCTTCCGCTGTTGGCCGCCGCGCTGATTGTGCCTTACTTCAAGCGTTCGCAGCGGGTAAAACGCACCTTTACTAACGCGTAATAACCCCACACTTAGCCTGTTGTCGCTCGAGACACTTTGTCAGATAATAGGTGGCTTTTTTTGTTACAGGTCGAATGATGTCTGACTATTTATTGCTCTTTATCGGTACCGTGCTGGTAAATAACTTCGTCCTGGTGAAGTTCCTGGGGCTCTGCCCGTTTATGGGCGTTTCCAAAAAGCTGGAAACGGCTATGGGGATGGGCCTGGCGACCACCTTCGTGATGACGCTGGCCTCTATCTGCGCCTGGCTTATCGACACCTGGATTCTGATCCCGCTGGATTTGGTTTACCTGCGCACGCTGGCGTTTATTCTGGTCATCGCCGTTGTCGTCCAGTTCACCGAAATGGTGGTGCGTAAAACCAGCCCGGCGCTCTATCGCCTGCTGGGCATTTTCCTGCCGCTTATCACCACCAACTGCGCCGTACTCGGCGTGGCGCTGCTTAACATCAACCTCGGCCACAATTTCCTGCAGTCGGCGCTGTACGGCTTTTCAGCCGCCGTCGGCTTCTCGCTGGTTATGGTGCTGTTCGCCTCTATTCGCGAACGTCTGGTGGTCTCCGACGTTCCTGCGCCGTTTCGCGGCAACGCCATTGCGCTGATTACCGCTGGTTTAATGTCATTAGCCTTTATGGGCTTTAGTGGGCTGGTGAAGTTGTAATGATGACCTTCTGGATTGCTGTCGCTGCGATCAGCCTGTTAGGGTTGATTTTTGGCGTCATTTTGGGTTACGCCTCACGCCGTTTTGCCGTTGAGGATGACCCGGTAGTTGAAAAAATTGATGAACTGCTGCCGCAGAGCCAGTGTGGCCAGTGCGGTTACCCCGGCTGCCGCCCTTATGCAGAAGCGGTCAGCAACGGTGAAAAAATTAACTGCTGCGCGCCCGGTGGCGAAGCCGTGATGCTGAAAATTGCCACGCTGTTGAACGTGGACCCGCAGCCGATCGGCGGTGACGAAGCGGCCGCCGAGCCAGCGCGCATGCTCGCCATCATTGATGAAAATAACTGTATCGGTTGTACCAAGTGCATTCAGGCTTGCCCGGTAGACGCCATTATTGGCGCGACCCGCGCCATGCATACGGTGGTCAGCGACCTGTGCACCGGCTGTAACCTGTGCGTGGCCCCTTGCCCAACGCAGTGTATCGAGTTACGCCCTGTCGAAACGACAACCGACAGCTGGAAGTGGGATCTGCACACTATCCCGGTACGAAACATTCCTGTGGAACACCATGCTTAAGCTATTCTCCGCCTTCAGAAAAGACAAAATCTGGGATTTCGACGGGGGCATTCATCCGCCTGAAATGAAAACCCAGTCAAACGGCACGCCGCTGCGCCAGGTTCCCCTAGCCCAGCGTTTTGTTATCCCGTTGAAGCAACATATTGGCGCAGAAGGTGAACTCAGCGTGAAACCTGGGGATCACGTGCTCCGTGGCCAGCCGTTAACGCGCGGTTGGGGGCGTATGTTGCCGGTCCACGCCCCCACTTCCGGGACGGTCGTGGCGATTGAACCTCATGCTACCGCCCACCCTTCCGCGCTGCCAGAAATGAGCGTCATTATTGACGCCGACGGCGAAGACCGCTGGATAGCTCGCGACGGCTGGAATGATTACAAAAACCATAGTCGCGACGCACTGATTGAACGTATCCACCAGTTTGGCGTTGCCGGTTTAGGCGGAGCAGGTTTCCCGACGGGCAACAAACTGCGCGGCGGCGGCGATAAAATCACCACGCTGATTATTAACGCCGCCGAGTGCGAGCCGTACATCACCGCTGACGATCGCCTGATGCAGGACTGCGCAGCGCAGATTGTCGAAGGTATTCAGATCCTCGCGCATATCCTGCAGCCGCAGCAGGTGCTTATCGGCATCGAAGATAATAAACCGCAGGCGATTTCGATGATGCGCGCGGTGCTCGCGGGCTGTCACGGTATTAGTCTACGCGTTATCCCAACCAAATACCCTTCCGGCGGCGCAAAGCAGCTGACGCAAATTCTGACCGGTAAACAGGTTCCGCACGGCGGCCGTTCGTCGGATATTGGCGTATTGATGCAGAACGTCGGCACCGCCTATGCGGTAAAACGCGCGGTCATCGACGGCGAACCGTTGACCGAGCGCGTCGTCACGCTGACCGGTGAGTCGGTTGGCCAACCTGGTAACGTCTGGGCGCGTCTGGGCACGCCGGTACAGCATCTGCTCAAACATGCCGATTTTTGCCCGACCAGCGACCAGATGGTGATCATGGGTGGCCCGTTGATGGGCTTTACCCTGCCCTGGCTTGATGTACCGGTGGTCAAAATCACCAACTGTCTGCTGGCCCCTTCTGCCGCTGAAATGGGCGAGCCGGAAGTGGAAAAAGGCTGCATTCGCTGTAGCGCCTGCGCCGATGCCTGTCCGGCCGATCTGTTGCCGCAACAGTTGTACTGGTTCAGCAAAGGCCAGCAGCATGATAAAGCCACGGCACACAACCTTTCCGACTGCATTGAATGTGGTGCCTGCGCGTGGGTCTGCCCAAGCAGCATTCCGCTGGTGCAGTACTTCCGTCAGGAAAAGGCCGAAATCAACGCCATTCGCCAGGAAGAACAGCGCGCCGCAGAAGCCAAAGCTCGCTTCGAAGCGCGTCAGCAGCGTCTGGAACGCGAGAAAGCCGCCCGTGAAGAGCGCCATAAAAAAGCGGCCGTTCAGCCTGCTGCCAAAGATCAGGATGCGATTCATGCGGCACTGGCTCGCGTACGAGAAAAACAACAGCAGGCCGCGCAGCCGATTGTGATTCAGGCTGGTGCCGTGCCGGATAACAGCGCTGTGGCTGCCGCCCGTGAAGCACGTAAAGCTCAGGCTCGCGCCGCGCAGGCTGAAAAACAGCAGGCAACGACTGAAGCTATCGACCCGCGTAAAGCCGCGGTTGAAGCCGCTATTGCTCGCGCCAAAGCACGTAAAGCGGCCCCTACTGAAGCAGCAGAACCTGCTGCCGTTGATGGAGCCATCGACCCGCGCAAGGCCGCCGTTGAAGCGGCTATTGCCCGTGCTAAAGCACGCAAAGCATCGCAACCAATGCCGGAAGAACCCGCTACTGTCGCCGACGCGGTTGATCCACGCAAAGCTGCCGTTGAAGCCGCCATCGCGCGTGCCAAAGCTCGTAAAGCGGCACAATCAGTTGAAGCACCAGCCGTTACCGTTGAAGAGACAGCGGTTGACCCGCGTAAAGCTGCCGTCGAAGCCGCCATCGCGCGAGCCAAAGCGCGCAAGGCCGCTACGACAGAAATGAATGAACCTGCCGCCAACGACGACCCACGCAAAGCCGCCGTTGCTGCCGCTATTGCCCGTGTTCAAGCCAGGAAAGCCGCTCAGGCCGTTAACGAGGATTAAATGGTTTTCAAAATCGCAAGTTCCCCTTATACCCACAACCATCGCCAGACATCGCGTATTATGATGCTGGTGGTCATTGCCGCACTGCCCGGCATTGTGGTCCAGAGCTGGTTTTTTGGCTGGGGAACCGTCATTCAACTGGTTCTCGCTATTCTTACCGCCTGGCTTGCCGAGTCGCTGGTGCTTCGCCTGCGTAAGCAGAACATCGGTCAGACGCTCGCCGATAACTCTGCGCTGCTGACCGGCCTGCTGCTGGCCATCAGTATTCCGCCGTTTGCTCCGTGGTGGATGGTGGTACTCGGTACCGTGTTTGCCGTGATTATTGCTAAGCAACTCTACGGCGGCCTGGGTCAGAACCCGTTTAACCCAGCGATGATTGGCTACGTGGTACTGCTGATCTCCTTCCCGGTTCAGATGACCTCCTGGCTGCCGCCGCACGATATCGCCGCCAACGTGCCGGGCTTTATGGACGCGCTGCAGGTGATTTTCAGCGGTCATACCGCTGCAGGTCAGGACATGACGGCGTTGAAGATGGGAGTCGATGGCATAAGCCAGGCAACGCCGCTCGATACGTTCAAAACGTCGCTTCATGCCGGACATCCGGTGGATGAGATCCTCAAATCCTCGATTTATCACGGTGCGCTAGCCGGTGCGGGATGGCAGTGGGTCAACGTAGCCTATCTGGTCGGCGGCCTGTTCCTGCTGTGGCAAAAAGCAATTCGCTGGCATATTCCGGTGAGTTTCCTGGTGAGCCTGGCTGTCTGCTCAACGCTCGGCTGGCTGTTCCACCCGGAAAGCGTCGCCTCGCCGCAGATGCATCTACTTTCTGGCGCGACCATGCTGGGTGCGTTCTTTATTCTTACTGACCCGGTCACCGCCTCCACGACCAACCGAGGTCGTCTTATCTTTGGTGCGCTAGCGGGCCTGCTGGTCTGGCTTATTCGCAGCTTCGGCGGCTACCCGGACGGCGTGGCGTTTGCCGTGCTGTTAGCTAACATCACCGTCCCACTGATTGATTACTATACGCGCCCGCGCGTTTACGGACACCGCTGAGGATTCACATGTTAAAGACCATGCGTAAACACGGTGTCACGCTGGCACTGTTCGCAGCCGGTTCTACCGGGCTGACGGCGGCAATCAACCAGTTGACCAAGCACACCATCGACGACCAGGCCGAGAAGCAGCAAAACGCCCTGTTCCAGCAGGTCATTCCGGCAGGAAGCTATAATAATGACCTGTTGAAGAGTTGCTTTGTGGTGGAAGCCCCGGCGCTCAGCAAAGGCGCGCATAAGGTTTATATCGCCCGTCAGGACGATAAGCCGGTCGCCGCCGTACTCGAAGCCACCGCGCCGGACGGCTATTCCGGCGCTATTCAGCTGTTGGTCGGTGCCGATTTTAACGGTACCGTGCTTGGTACCCGCGTGACCGAGCACCACGAAACGCCGGGGCTGGGTGATAAAATAGAGCTTCGCCTGTCTGACTGGATAACCTTCTTCGCCGGTAAAAAAATCGACGGTGCGAACGATAGCCAGTGGGCAGTGAAGAAAGACGGCGGCCAGTTCGACCAGTTCACCGGGGCGACCATTACCCCTCGTGCGGTAGTCAATGCGGTAAAACGCGCAGGGCTGTATGCCCAAACGCTGCCCGACCAACTGTCACAACTGCAAGCCTGTGGAGGATAAACAATGAGCGAAGTCAAAGAGGTTATTGTCCAGGGGCTGTGGAAGAATAACTCCGCGCTGGTTCAGCTTTTAGGCATGTGCCCGCTGCTGGCGGTCACCTCAACCGCCACCAACGCCTTAGGTTTAGGTCTTGCCACTACCCTGGTATTGACGCTCACCAACCTGGCCATCTCCAGCCTGCGTCGCTGGACGCCAGCGGAAATTCGTATCCCCATCTACGTGATGATTATTGCGTCGGTGGTTAGCGCCGTGCAGATGCTGATCAACGCCTATGCGTTCGGCCTGTACCAGTCGCTGGGGATCTTTATCCCGCTTATCGTGACCAACTGTATCGTCGTAGGTCGCGCAGAAGCGTTTGCGGCCAAAAAAGGCCCGGCGCTGTCGGCGCTGGACGGTTTTGCTATCGGCATGGGCGCCACCTGCACCATGTTTGTACTGGGTTCCATCCGTGAACTGCTCGGTAACGGCACGCTGTTCGACGGCGCGGATGGCCTATTGGGTAGCTGGGCGAAGGCGCTGCGCATTGAAGTCTTCCATACCGATACCCCTTTCCTGCTGGCGATGCTGCCACCGGGCGCATTTATCGGCCTGGGAATGCTGCTGGCTATCAAATATCTTATCGATGAACGGACTAAGAAATGTCATGCTCAGCAGGTTATTGCCGCCGATAGCGTGAACGTGGATGGGGCAGAGAAAGCCTGATGAACAAAACCAAGCGTCTTGAAATATTGACTCGGCTGCGCGACAACAACCCGCACCCGACCACCGAACTCAACTTCACTTCACCGTTCGAATTGCTGATTGCGGTTCTGCTCTCCGCACAGGCGACGGACGTGAGCGTCAACAAAGCGACCGCCAAACTTTACCCAGTGGCAAACACGCCGCAGGCGATGCTTGATTTGGGCGTCGATGGCGTGAAGGAGTACATCAAGACGATTGGCCTGTTCAACAGCAAAGCGGAGAACGTCATCAAGACTTGCCGCATGCTGCTGGAACTGCACGGTGGTGAAGTTCCGGAAGACCGGGCGGCGCTGGAAGCATTACCGGGGGTTGGACGTAAAACGGCGAACGTGGTGTTAAACACTGCTTTTGGCTGGCCCACCATCGCCGTCGATACGCACATCTTCCGCGTCTGTAACCGCACGCAGTTTGCGCCTGGCAAGAACGTCGAACAGGTGGAGGAGAAGCTGCTGAAAGTGGTTCCCGCCGAGTTTAAGGTCGACTGCCACCACTGGCTCATTCTGCACGGCCGTTACACCTGCATCGCCCGTAAGCCTCGCTGCGGTTCCTGTATCATTGAAGACCTGTGTGAATTTAAAGAGAAAGTGGAGCTGTAGTCCATTTTTCGCGGCGTGGCAAGTCGGCCCGCCGCCCCCTTCCGAGTGACTAGACCGCGTTTAATCCCATCTAATTATTCATTTTTTGGCACATCCAACGCCTATATAACGCTTTTACAGATTAAATGGGCCATCACTAACGAAATTTTCTATACAAAAACTGACCAGAACATCACCACAACATGATGTTGCATTTATGTTTCTTTACGAGCAATTCGCTTACATCATTAGGATGAATCCTCCGTAACGCACAATATGATCATCCAGTTATTTTTCAGAATCCAGCCTATATCACTATACGAAAGCGAGTTCAGCAGAAGATATCGTTAAATTGCCGTTTTTGCCCCACTATTTCAGAATAAAAAACCGCTTAAATTTAAAGCGTGAAATTTAACGCTAAATAACATTTATATGTCTGGTTAATTATTCCACTCTTTTTATTTGTAACGGAGTATTACAAAGGCCTTGTCTGAAAGCGCAGGATAGTGAACATTACTTCCCGTTTCCCTCCAGAATAACTATAAGGTGGATGCCAATGAGCACCCGCCCAGTACACCCCCCATTAGAATGGGATGTAAATAAGAGGTATATGTGTCTACTGCAAACAATAAACCAACTGAAAGCGTAAGTTTAAACGCCTTCAAACAACCTAAAGCGTTCTATCTCATCTTCTCTATCGAGTTATGGGAGCGTTTTGGTTTCTACGGCCTGCAAGGCATTATGGCCGTTTACCTGGTTAAACAGCTGGGTATGTCAGAAGCAGATTCCATCACGCTGTTCTCTTCCTTTAGTGCATTAGTGTACGGTCTGGTTGCTATCGGCGGCTGGCTGGGCGACAAAGTACTGGGTACAAAACGCGTGATTATGCTGGGTGCCGTGGTGCTGGCTATCGGCTATGCGCTGGTCGCATGGTCTGGTCACGATGCAGGCATCGTCTATATGGGTATGGCGGCTATCGCTGTAGGTAATGGCCTGTTTAAAGCCAACCCGTCTTCCCTGCTCTCTACCTGCTATGCAAAAGACGACCCGCGTCTGGACGGTGCATTCACCATGTACTATATGTCCGTGAACATCGGTTCGTTCTTCTCCATGCTGGCAACGCCATGGCTGGCCGCAAAATACGGCTGGAGCACTGCGTTCGCGCTGAGCGTCGTGGGTATGCTGATCACCGTGGTTAACTTCGCTTTCTGCCAGCGTTGGGTTAAACAGTACGGTTCCAAGCCTGACTTCGAGCCAATCAACTACCGCAACCTGCTGCTGACCATCGTTGGCGTTGTGATTCTGGTCGCTGTCGCCACCTGGCTGCTGCACAACCAGGGCATCGCACGTATGGTTCTGGGCGTGATTGCACTGGGCATCATCTTTATCTTCGGTAAAGAAACCTTCGCAATGAGCGGTGCGCCGCGTCGTAAGATGATCGTGGCGTTCATTCTGATGCTCGAAGCGATTATCTTCTTCGTGCTGTACAGCCAGATGCCAACCTCTCTGAACTTCTTCGCGATTCGTAACGTTGAGCACTCCATTCTGGGCATCGCGTTCGAACCGGAACAGTATCAGGCGCTGAACCCGTTCTGGATCATTATTGGTAGCCCAATTCTGGCCGCTATCTATAACAAGATGGGCGACAACCTGCCAATGCCGACTAAGTTCGCGATTGGTATGGTGCTGTGCTCCGGTGCCTTCCTGGTGCTGCCGCTGGGCGCGAAGTTCGCTTCCGACGCGGGTATCGTTTCCGTTAACTGGCTGATCATCAGCTACGGCCTGCAGAGTATCGGTGAACTGATGATTTCTGGTCTGGGTCTGGCGATGGTGGCACAGCTGGTTCCACAGCGCCTGATGGGCTTCATCATGGGTAGCTGGTTCCTGACTACCGCGGGTGCGAACATCATCGGTGGTTACGTTGCAGGCATGATGGCGGTTCCGGAAAACGTGACTGATCCGCTGATGTCTCTGAACATTTATGGCCACGTATTCCTGCAGATTGGTGTTGCTACGGCCATTATCGCCGTGCTGATGCTGCTGACCGCTCCGAAACTGAACCGTATGACTCAGGACGACGCAAAACCTGCTGCTGACGGTAAAGTCGCTTCCGCATAACGTCATCGGGAAACGAATAAATATTTAGGCCGCTAACTTCTGTTAGCGGCTTTTTTTTTATCGCTTCAGGCACTAACATACCTCCATATCTCTCGGCTGCCCTTCGGCTGAGGGAAAACAAAAATAACCAAGTCTGAAGGAGTTACCCATGAAATTGTTCTACAAACCCGGCGCCTGTTCCCTTGCATCGCACATCACGTTGAGGGAGAGCGGAAAGGACTTTACGCTTATCGGCGTCGACCTGATGCACAAACGTATGGAAAACGGTGACGATTTCCTGAAGGTCAACCCGAAAGGCCAGGTTCCTGCGCTGCTGCTGGACGACAACACCCTGCTGACGGAAGGCGTGGCTATCATGCAGTACATCGCCGATAGCGTTGCGGATCGCCAGCTGCTGGCACCGGTTGGTACCATCAATCGTTACAGAACGCTGGAATGGCTGAACTATATCGCGACCGAGCTGCACAAAGGCTTTACGCCACTGTTCCGCCCGGATACCCCGGAAGATTACAAACCAACGGCGCGCGCGCTGCTGGATAAGAAACTGGCCTACATCGATGAATCGCTGGCGAACGCGCAGTGGATCAGCGGTTCACGTTTCACTATTGCCGATGCCTATCTGTTTACCGTGCTTCGCTGGGCGTTTGCCGTGAAGCTGGAAATGGCGGGATACAAAAATATTGCGGCCTATATGGAGCGCGTCGCGGCGCGTCCTGCGGTGGCGGCAGCCATGGCGGCTGAAGGTCTGAAGTAATATTGCTGTGCTGGCTCCCCGGAGTCGGCGCTTCGCACCTCGTCCGGGCTACAGGCTAGTGTAGCCCGGCAGAGCTTCGCGACGCCGGGAATATTTACAGCTGAGTGGCGCTAAAACAGTGAACTGGCTTCGCAATACGATCCTGCGCCGCCACTACCTGCAACTCATACTCGCCCATCTCTTTGGTGGTGACCATAATCTCGTACACCGCCGCAGTCACATGCTCCAGCGCGTCGCGAAGGCTAGCCCCTTGCAGCAGCTTAACCAGCAGCAGACCGCTGGTCACATCGCCCACGCCCACCGGGTGACGCGCGCCAAAGTCGATCAGTGGACGGCTGATATGCCAGGCTTCATCCGCCGTCACCAACAGCATCTCAAAGCGATCCTGACTGTATCCTGCACGGGCCAGATGCTTCACCAGCACGATCTCCGGCCCCTGAGCAATCAGCTCACGCGCAGCCAGCACCGCATCGTTCACATCCTTCACGTCGCGACCGGCGAGAATTTCGAGCTCAATCAGGTTCGGCGCGATGATGTCACTTGCCGGCATGGCATAGCGCTTATGGAATTCCGCCACGCCTGGCGCCACGATGCAGCCCTTTTCTGGGTGCCCCATAACCGGGTCGCAGAAAAATTTCGCCTGCGGGTTCGCCGCTTTCACCTGACGCACGATGCCAAGAATATGCTCGCCCTGCTCCGCAGAGCCCAGATAGCCGCTCAGCACCGCGTCACAGCGCTTCAACTGGTCGATAGCCGCAATGCCCTGCACAATCTCTGTCAGATGCGCTGGCGGCATCACGCAGCCCGTCCACTGACCATATTGGGTATGGTTGGAAAACTGCACCGTGTTTAGCGGCCAGACGTTCGCACCAAGGCGACGCATAGGAAACTCGGCGGCGCTATTGCCCGCATGCCCAAAAACGACGTGAGATTGAATGGCGAGGATGTTGTTCATTAGCTCTACTCAGACGACAAAAAAGAAGGGGGCGTAGTTTCCCACGCCCCCTCGTTTCGGAATATTACTTCCAGCAGATCAAACAGTAATTTTTCTTACCACGGCGTAACAGGGTGTAACGACCGAAGAGAATATCGCTTTCCTGGAAGAAATATTCCGGGTCAGCCTGTTTTTCACCGTTAATGGTGACTGCGTTAGAGGCGATGGTTTTACGCGCCTGGCCGCGAGACGGCTGCAGCTCGGAGTCCACCAGCGCCTGCATCAGGTCAGCCCCTTTATCCATCTCAACCATCGGCACACCGTCCTGCGCCAGCTGCTCGAAGTCTTCTTCGCTCAGCGCGCTCAGTGAACCGCTGAACAGGCTATCGGTGATGCGTTTTGCCGCCACCAGACCTTCTTCACCGTGCACCAGACGGGTCACCTGCTCGGCCAGTACGTACTGGGCGCGAGGAGCTTTACCGCTGTTCTTATCTTCTTCTTCCAGCGCATTGATCTCTTCAATGTCCATAAAGGTGAAGAACTTCAGGAAGCGATAAACGTCGGCATCCGCGGTGTTGATCCAGAACTGGTAGAATTTGTACGGGCTGGTTTTCTTCGGATCCAGCCAGACTGCGCCGCCTTCGGTCTTACCGAATTTGGTGCCGTCCGCTTTGGTGATCAGCGGAACGGTCAGGCCGAATACCTGGTTCTGGTGAAGACGACGGGTCAGGTCGATACCGGAGGTAATGTTACCCCACTGGTCGGAACCACCAATCTGCAGCGCAACGCCGTGCAGTTTGTTCAGGCAGGCAAAGTCATAGCCCTGCAGCAGGTTGTAGGAAAACTCGGTGAAAGAGATGCCCTGATCGTCACGGTTAAGACGCTGTTTCACCGCTTCTTTGTTAATCATCTGGTTAACAGAGAAGTGTTTACCGATATCACGCAGGAAGGTCAGCACGTTCATGCCGCCGAACCAATCATAGTTGTTGGCCGCGATAGCCGAATTGTCGCCGCAGTCGAAATCGAGGAACGGTGCCACCTGTTTGCGGATTTTATCCACCCACTCCTGCACGGTATCTTCGGTATTCAGTTTACGCTCGGCCGCTTTAAAGCTTGGGTCGCCAATCAGACCGGTTGCGCCACCGACCAGTGCAACAGGCTTATGCCCTGCCTCCTGGAAGCGTTTCAGGCATAACAAAGGAACAAGATGCCCCAAATGCAAGCTGTCGGCGGTAGGGTCGAAGCCGCAATAGAGCGCGATCGGGCCTTGCGCCAGTCGCTCTGCTAACGCTACCTCGTCCGTTACCTGGGCGACTAGCCCCCGCTCTTGCAGTTGTTTAATCAAGTTACTGCTTGCCATCAAATTCTCCATCTATATACGACTGCACCTTTGCCGGTACACGACTTTTCGCCAGACGCGAAAGCTCTATAGAATAAAGCGCTGGCGCACTCAGCGCTAGCGCTTAACACAACAAATTTCAGGGATTACGGTGCCAGACGGTCGATTTTCCAGGCATCCGCGTCGCGCTGGTATAAAAAACGATCGTGCAGACGATGTTCACCGCCCTGCCAGAACTCCATCTGCTCAATAGAAACGCGGAAACCGCCCCAGAAACTTGGCAGCGGGACCTCACCCTGCTGGAATTTCTGTTTCAGTTCCATGAACTTGCTTTCGAGGATACCGCGCGCGGAGATGCGGCTGGACTGCTTAGATACCCAAGCGCCAATTTGGCTGTCGCGCGGGCGGCTGTGGAAATACTTCACCACTTCGAGGGTCGACAGACGTTCAGCCTTGCCGATAACCATCACCTGCCGCTCCAGCATATGCCACGGGAACAGCAGGCTGATGCGCGGATTGTTCTCCAGCTGATGCGCCTTACGGCTACCCAGGTTGGTATAGAAGACCAGCCCTTTCTCATCATAGTGCTTGAGCAGAACGATACGCTGATACGGCTGACCGTTTTCATCAACCGTGGCAACCACCATCGCCGTAGGGTCGGCCAGTCTGGCATCACATGCCTGGCGTAACCAACGTTCGAACAAGGGCAGCGGTTCAGCAGGAAGGTCGTGGCGACGCAGACCGCCACGGGTGTACTCACGGCGCAGATGCGCGATTTGTTGCAGATCGTCGTTATCAGACATGGCGTTTAAGAGAGTAGTCAACGGGTGTCGTTATTGTGCGCCGCCCGCCTGAAAATCTCAACGCTTGGGGTTTTGTAACTGGCAGTTATTCAACACGATATGATCGCGTTTGTAGACGGTTGCTTCGTTACCCTTAGACCAGAACACGTAGATCCCGTCGGTATAGCGAGCGCCCGACGCGGAGATCCCCTGCTGGAGATTCAGCTGTTGGTTGTCATAGATAAAATTCACCTGTTGGCGCTGATTGTTAAGATGCACGGTCAGCGGTTTTTCCTCACACTGGTATTCCAGCGTGTCGGTCTGCATGCGTTCCATAAACTGATTGTACGCACTGCAGCCAGCGAGCATAAAAGGGAGAACAGCGATAAGTAGCTTTTTCATTGTTTTGGGCCTTCCGACATTCCTGGTCAAGGAGTGATTCTCACACTCCCGTTCAAGTTAAGTCTACCGGCCCACTGTAAAAGAAGATGTCAGTTAACTCTGATTATGCTGCGGATTTGCTGGATAAATAGCCCCTAGCACGGTCGCCTCCGAAGCACCGGTCACAGACGGTAGGTTACCCGGCAGTCCGGCGACGGTTCGCCAGGCAAGCCAGGCAAATGCCAGCGCTTCCATATCGTCACCGCTGATCCCGTAAGCATCGGTGCTCGCCACTTCCGTTCCGGCAAGCAGGCCGGCCAGACGCGCCATCACCAACGGATTACGGCTGCCACCGCCGCAGACCAGCAGACGTTCGCATCCGCCGCTCAACATCACCTGTTCGCTGATGGTCACGGCGGTCAGTTCAGTCAGCGTCGCTTGTACGTCCTGCGGACGCAGGCCCGGATAGCGCGCCAGGAACTGCGCCAGCCAGCCGTAGTTAAAGTACTCCCGCCCGGTGCTTTTTGGTGCAGGTGCCGAGAAGTACGGGTCGCTCAGCATATCCTGCAGCATCGGTAGGATAACCTTGCCTTCGCTGGCCCACTCGGCGTCTTTGTCGTATGGTTTGCCCAGGCTGCGCCAGATCCACGCATCCATCAGCATATTACCCGGACCGGTATCAAAACCGCGCACCGGCATGCCAGGAACCAGTAAAGAGAGGTTGGCAATACCGCCGATGTTGAGGATCATCCGACGTTCATCAGGATGCGCCAGCAGCGCCTGGTGAAAAGCGGGCACCAGCGGCGCGCCCTGCCCACCCAGCGCCATGTCGCGGCGGCGGAAATCCCCCACTACGCTCACGCCGGTGCGGGCGGCGATAATATTGTTGTCGCCAATCTGCATCGTGTGCGGTGCAGCGCCCGTCGGCTCATGCCATACCGTTTGCCCATGGCAGCCGATGGCGACGATATCGTGCGCCTCAAGATGCTCCTGAGACATTAGCGCGATAACTGCTTCAGCAAACAAAGTCCCCAGCCGATTGTCGAGCTGGCCGAGTTGCGAAAGCGTCAGCGCCTGCCCCTGGCAGATGGCGAGCACGGCCTCTTTTAGGGCTACCGGTATTGGCCAGGTAAGGCTGGCAAGCTGGGCTACGCGGCTTTCATCAATGGCCGCGAGCACTACGTCCACGCCGTCAAGGCTGGTTCCCGACATCACGCCAATATATCGCCCGGATTTCATACGCCGTCCTTAGTCATCTTTGCAAAGTCAACACTCAATCATAAAGTGACACTTAATGCTATTAACTGATAATACTTTTTAACAATATACCTACCATCGACCCGCCCGGTAGTTTCCCTTGCGTTTAACGTTGGTTAAGCCATTATGGATTATTCTTATTAATAATAAATGCGGAATATATGACCGCTCGAATCAAATACCATATAATCGTTTAGTACGGATGCTCACAAGAGCGATTCTGAGTGAACTGGAGATTCATAAAATGATGTTACGCGTATTGGCTGTTTCAATGATTGGTTTATCCCTGGCCGGATGTGTCAGCAACAGCGGGTTGTCAGGCGATGTTTACTCGGCATCCGAAGCGAAACAGGTCCAGAACGTGACCTACGGTACCATCGTCCACGTACGTCCTGTTCAAATTCAGGGCGGCGACGATAACAACGTTATCGGCGCCATCGGCGGTGCAGTTCTGGGTGGCTTCCTGGGTAACACTATCGGTGGCGGCACCGGTCGTTCCCTGGCGACTGCGGCGGGTGCCGTGGCAGGTGGCGTAGCAGGTCAAGGCGTTCAGGGTGCGATGAATAAAACCCAGGGCGTTGAGCTGGAAATTCGTAAAGATGACGGTAACACCATTATGGTGGTGCAGAAACAGGGCGATACCCGCTTCTCAGCTGGCCAGCGTGTCGTGATGGCAAGCAACGGCAGCCAGGTTACCGTTTCCCCGCGTTAAACCTCACTTTGCGTACGTGGCCGCTACGGCCACGTACCTTTCCACCACTCAGTATTATTTCTAATACTTATTTCAAATAAACAATTAATTCATACCATGAATGCATAATTGACATTTAGCTTATGTATTATTTGCGCGTGGACAATATTTACTGACAGTTTATCTATTACACTCCCTGCGTATAGGGCTGGATGCCCGTTGCATGCCCGGCGTTGCGTACACAGGACACATATATGCTGCTAAAATTCCCGCTACAGCGCTTTTTGATTTATCTGACCATCACTCTTATTGGCACGCTTGTTCTGAATCATTTCTCGAACGCGTTTATCAGCAACGTTCCGTCTATTGCGCCGATATTGTTCCCAACGCTGACGATTTTTCTCATGGTTTTTCACACTATGATCGCCGTGTTCATGGTCATGAAGTATTTGTGTGATAAACGTCGTCTCTACCTTATGCCCATCGCCTGCGCCTTTGCTAGCTCTGCATTGCTGATGCTGGGAACGCTGAAGAGTTATCCGGATTGGTTCCTCTGCGGCGGCGTGAATATCGCAAATTATAATGATGCTCTGATCTTTTACGTATTCCGTAATATATTAATGGCGCTACTCTTTATGACCGCCGTCATTCTCTACGCATTTAAACTGCGTGAGATGCACACCCGCAAAATTCATTTTTTCATTCTCAGCGGCATCGTTATTTTCTGCGCCTGCATTATGGAATTGGCCTGGCTATATTCCAGCAACGATCCGTTACTCAGCGTTGCCTTTATTGATAATCTTACCTTTAAATATACTGACGTCTGGCAAGGAATTATCAGCTGGATATTGTTTGGTCTTTGGGGGATAACGCTTTTCACCATTCTGATTACAACGCAACTGCGCAATATATTCTGGTACAGCGGGGCCTTCTTCTGCGCCTGCTATATCTTCACGCTGTTTGTCCTGATGACCGGCCAGGAGACCGCCAGCTACAGCTGGTATCAGGCGCGCCTGTTCGAAACCATCTCCACTCTGTTCCTTATCTTTGTGCTGTTTTGCGACGTGTTCACGCTCTATCGCCAGTCCAATGCGAAATACCATGACTCGTACCAGAACTCTATCCGCGATCCATTAACACGACTGTACAATCGCAGCTATTTCTACGACTCGTTTACCGCACTGTTGCCTACTATTGCCGACGGTCAACCGGTATCGGTGATTGTCAGCGATCTGGACCACTTTAAGCGTATCAATGACAAATATGGGCACCTGCAGGGCGACAAGGTGATTCAGTTCGTGGCGAAAGTCCTGCAGGATTCGGTACGGCAAAACGACGTTGCCGCCCGCATCGGTGGCGAAGAATTTGCTCTGCTGCTGGTTAACACCTCTCCCGAGGTGGCGCGAACGATTGCCGAGCGTATTCGCCTGGCAATCAGCCAGCATAATGCCGAAAGCAGCCATGCGCAGCTGCCAGAGTCTATCACCATCAGCATGGGCGTTTTCACCGCCGTCGATTTATCGGTGCCGGTAGAAGAGTGCGTCAGACGTGCGGATGAAGCGATGTACCGCGCCAAAGCGGCGGGCAGAAACCGCGTAATGGTCTGGGAATAAGAGAGGTGAAAAAAAACCCGCGACTATCGCGGGTTTTTTTGAGTATCAATGAGTATCAATCGCGCGATTGCAGCTCAATGATATTCTGCTCCAGTTTGCGGATCAGCGTGGTCAATATCCCCAGCTCCTCGGCGGAGATCCCCGACAGGATATCACCGCGCGTGTGGCTGATGACCGCTTCCATCTCCTGGATCAGCGGTTCTGCTTTCTCAGTCAACTTAATGCGTTTAGCACGGCGGTCATTCGCACAGGTCTGGCGAGAGATCAGTCCCTTCTCTTCCAGCTGATCCAGAGTACGAACTAAAGACGGCTGCTCGATGCCGATCGCCTTTGCCAGTTGGATTTGCGACTGTTCGGGCGGCAGCTGATGAATATTATGCAGCGTGACCCAGTGAGTCTGCGTGAGTTCCAGAGGTTTGAGGCGATGGTCAATCAAAGCACGCCAAATGCGCACCAACCGTGCCAGATCAGAACCTAATGGCGATTCCAATTTCATCTCCTTATAATTAGCTTGCTAAGTTATTATACTGATTTTAGAATAGTGTGCAGTATTTAAATTAGCAAAACAAATGAATTGCCACGTGCACGCAAACCAGATCCGTGAGTTACACTGTTTCAAATGATGTGAATGTATGTCAAAACACGACACACTATCGAGCCATAACTCTTCAATTGCAAAGGATTTTTGCTTGTGAAGTCTATTTTCCACATTCCAGGAGTCCCGCTGCAAGACCTTGTGGTTGGTGCTTCTATTTATTTTCCCCCTGTATTTAAAGCCGTCCTGCTGGGCTTCCTGTTCTGGTTAATAATTCACCGTTTATTGCGCGATTGGATGTATGCCGGTGATATCTGGCACCCGCTATTGATGGATCTCTCTTTCTTTGCGCTTTCAGTGTGTATGGCGCTGATGATACTGGTTTGGTGGTAATGTAACTCAATGAAAAAATTAAAATATTTCTCAACACTGCTCATCGCGGCCCTGGCTATCATCGCCTGCTGGCTGGTCTGGAACTACTACATGCAGTCGCCGTGGACGCGCGACGGCAAAATTCGCGCCGAACAGGTTGATATTACCCCACAGGTTTCTGGCAGTATTCTGACCCTCAACGTAAAGGACAACCAGTTTGTCCGCGCTGGCGACGTGCTGTTCCAGATTGACCCAACGCCGTGGAAAATTGCCGAGATGAATGCCGATGCGAAGCTTGCCAAGGCTCAGTCCGACCTTTCGCGCGCCAGCCATGAAGTGGAGCGCCGCCGGGGGCTGTCACAGAACTTTATCTCCGCCGAGGACCTCGATACGGCCAACATGACGCTGAAAGCAGCACAGGCCAACTTTGATGCCGCCAAAGCCGAACGCGAACATGCCCGCTGGCAGTTGGCTCAAACCAACGTAAAAGCACCGGTCGACGGTTGGGTCACCAACCTCTCAACCCGCATCGGCAACTATGCCGCCGTCGGACAGCCGGTCTTTGCGCTGATCGACAGCCACTCCTTCTACGTGGTCGGCTACTTCGAAGAGACCAAACTGCGCCACATCCGCGAAGGCAACCGCGCCGATGTCGTCCTCTACAGTGACGATAAAAAGTTACAGGGTCACGTATCCAGCATCGGCCGCGCCATTCACGACCAGAGTCTGGCAACAGACGGCAAGCTCGTTGCCGATATCAAGCCGACCATCCCATGGGTGCGTCTGGCGCAGCGTGTGCCGGTACGCATTGAATTAGACGCGCTGCCAGCAGATACCGTGCTGGTTGCCGGTACCACCTGCACCGTCTCTATAGCCGGTGGGAAGCAATGATCTTTCCCGCTTTAACATGGCGGTCATTGCCCTGGGTTAAAGCGACCGTGCCGCAATGGCGCTATGCCATGCGCAACGCCATTGCCATGTGTCTCGCGCTTAGCATCGCCTACTGGCTCAACCTTGATGAACCTTACTGGGCGATGACCTCCGCTGCAGTGGTCAGCTTTCCGACCGTTGGCGGTGTTATCAGTAAAAGCCTCGGGCGTGTTGCCGGGAGTATGCTCGGCGCCTGCGCGGCGCTGTTGATAGCCGGGCATACCCTGACCGACCCCTGGCTGTTCCTGTTTGCTATGTCCGGCTGGCTGGCTTTCTGTACCTGGGCCTGCGCGATGTACACCAACAACGTCGCCTACGCCTTTCAGCTGGCGGGCTACACCTGTGCCATTATCGCGTTTCCTATTATCAATGTGGTGGATGCCACCCGACTCTGGGACATTGCTCAGGCGCGCGTGTGTGAAGTGATTGTCGGGATTCTGTGCGGCGGGGTGATGATGATGATCCTGCCCAGCACCTCTGACGGCAGTACCCTGCTGACGGCGCTTAAAAATATGCACGCCCGGTTACTTGAACACGCCAACATGCTCTGGCAACCGGTCACCACCGATGCCATCCGCACTGCGCACCAGAGCGTGATCAGCCAAATCCTGACGATGAATCTGCTGCGCATTCAGGCCTTCTGGAGCCACTATCGCCTACGACGACAGAACACGCTGCTCAACTATTTGCTACATCAACAGCTACGACTGACTAGCGTTATCTCAAGCTTACGTCGCCTGCTGCTGAACTGGCCGGAGGCGCCGCAAACTATCCGACCGGTGCTGGAAGAATTGTTGCTGGCGCTGGCGAAGCCCGACTGCGATGCCTATATCGTCGCGCGAATTATTGCTCCACTAGCGCCGAGCGACCCGCAAGATTATCGCCACCACGCATTCTGGCATCGTTTACGTTACTTCTGCCGTCTATACCTCACCACCAGCCACTGGCTGCAGCGGCTGGAAAACGCGACCGCGGTGACCGAGTTTACCGTGCCAGCCGCCCCCGCCTTGATGCGCCATACCGACCATGCCGAAGCAGCATGGAGCGGCATCCGTACCTTCTTCGCACTTGTCAGCGTTGGCGCGCTAAGCATCAGCACCCAGTGGGAATCAGGCGCGGCGGCCTTAACCCTGGCAGCTATCTGCTGCGTACTCTATTCCAACGTGCCGTCACCATTCAGTTCGTTGACGCTACTGATGCGTACCTTGATCCTGCTGTCGATATTCAGCTTTGGCGTCAAATTCGGCCTGATGGTGCAAATCAGCGATCTCTGGCAGTTCATGCTGTTTCTCTTCCCGCTGTTGCTAACCATGCAACTGTTGAAACTGCAGATGCCCAAACAGGCAAGGCTGTGGGGGTCGCTTATCGTCTTTATGGGTTCATTTATCGCGGTGACCAATCCGCCAGTCTACAATTTTGGCGATTTCCTTAACGATAACCTGGCCAAAATCATCGGCGTTGGTCTGGCATGGCTGGCTTTTGCCGTGCTGACTCCCGGTTCAGATGCGCGCAAAAGCCGCCGTCATATTCGGGCGTTACGGCGTCACTTTGTTGACCAGTTGAGTCGACACCCGACAAACAGCGAGCATGAATTTGAATCGCTGGTTTATCATCATGTTAGCCAGCTCAGCAGCAGCCAGGATGAACCAGCACGCCGCTGGCTGTTACGCTGGGGCGTGGTGCTGCTGAACTGTTCGCACGTGGTCTGGCAGCTTCGCGCCTGGGAAGCCCGTTCGGACCCGCTGTCGCAGGTGCGCGATATGTGTATTAGCCTGCTACGGGATGTGATGAGCGAACGTGGGGTTCAGCAACGTCCGCTGGCCGCTACGCTTCAGGAACTGCAACGAATCTGCGACACGCTGGCCCACCACCATCAACCAGCAGCCCGGGAACTAGCCTCGATTCTGTGGCGTCTGTACTGTTCGCTTTCACAGCTGGAAACGGCACCGCCGCCCGGTACGCTGACCGAACAACCGGCGTAAAAAGAAAGGATGCAGGCGGTAAAGACCGCCTGCATTACTGACATTACGGAACGTCGTAACCTAATGCCGCTTTACGAATGCGGAACCACTGCTGACGCGTCATATCCAGAGACTGGGCGACAATGGCCGAACGCACGCGTTCGATTTTGCCAGAGCCGATAATCGGCAGCGGCTGCGACGGTAGACGCATCACCCACGCATACACCACCTGCTCAATGCTGCCTGCGTTCAGTTCATTCGCCACCTTCGCCAGCTCATCGCGCAGCGGCTGGAACTCATCGTCATTAAACAGACGACCGCCGCCGAGGCAGGACCAGGCCATCGGGCGAATACGCAACTGCTGCAGCTGATCCAGCGTGCCGTCAAGAATGGTCGGCTGGTGAATTGGCGAGATCTCCACCTGGTTCGTGGCCAGAGTGAACGGCAGACGCGACTGCAACAGCGCAAACTGCGCCGGGGTAAAGTTGGAGACGCCGAAATGGCGCACTTTTCCACTCTGATGCAGCGCGGTAAACGCCTGCGCCACTTCATCGGCATCCATTAACGGATCCGGGCGGTGGATCAGCAGCAGATCCAGCACGTCGGTAGCCAGGTTACGCAGCGACTGTTCGGCGCTATGAATGATGTGATTGCGGTCGGTAATATAGTGACCGAGCGCGTGTTCCGACTTCGCCGTGGTGGCGATCCCGCACTTGGTGACAATCTCCATTCGTTCACGCAGATGCGGCGCCAGCTTCAGCGCTTCACCGAACGCAGCTTCACAGGCGTAGCCACCATAAATATCGGCGTGGTCAACGGTCGTCACCCCAAGGTCGAGATGCTCTTCAATAAAGCTCACCAGCTGACGTGGCGTCATGTTCCACTCCATCAGACGCCAGTAGCCCATCACGAAACGGGAAAATTCTGGCCCTTGTGGTGCCAGGGTAATACGTTGAACCATAACCACTTCCTCAACAAAAAAAATTGAATTGAGTATACGCACTTTTGCGCTTAAAACAGTGAGGGCTGCTGAGGATCTTCCGTATTCGTCGCTTTACCCGCGCGTAATTTACGCAGCAGACGCTGACGACAGAGCCGCAGCACCTCCTGTTTTTGCGCATCGTTCATTTTTTGCCAGTTGAAGCGTTCATCGCGGCTGCGAAAACAGCCACGGCAAAATCCGCGCTCATCCGACTGACAAATTCCCCGGCACGGACTTTGAACCGGGAAAAACTCCAGTTGCTCCGCCACGTTAGCCCCCTTTTACCTCGTCATACTCTCATTGAAGACGTTTAATCACCGGGGCGCAACTTTTCTCCCACATCGTGCGGGTGTACCGGCATTTTCAAAAATTCATTTGCATTAGACCAATCGGTCTATTACAGTGCATCGCATGAGCAAATTGATTGAACATGATACCCGTGAACACATTCTGGCTACCGGCGAGCGTCTTTGCATGCACCGGGGGTTTACCGGAATGGGGCTTAGCGAACTCCTGAAGACGGCGGAAGTGCCGAAGGGGTCGTTTTATCACTATTTCCGTTCAAAAGAGGCGTTTGGCGTCGCGATGCTGGAACGGCACTTTGCCGATTATCACCAGCGCCTGGTGCAGCATTTTACCCAGGGCGCAGGCAACTATCGTGACCGCCTGCTGGACTATTACCAGCACACGCTCACCCAGTTTTGCCAGCAGGGTCTTATCAGCGGTTGTCTGACCGTTAAACTCTCTGCCGAAGTGTGCGATCTTTCCGAAGATATGCGCACAGAAATGAACAAAGGTGCCAGCCAGATTATGGCTCTGCTGGCGCAAGCGCTGGAAAATGGCCGCCGTGAAGGTTGCCTTAAATTCAGTGGCGAAGCCGAAGCCACGGCGCAGGTACTCTACTCGCTGTGGTTGGGCGCAAATCTGCAGGCGAAAATGGCCCGCAGTTCAATGCCGCTTGAAAGCGCGCTGACGCACGTCAGGAATCTGATTGCCGCGCCGGACTAAACCCGGCGTTTTTATTTCGTTAATCACTAGACGACCGGTCTACTCAGGAGTCACCATGTCGCAAGAAAAACTGTTTACCCCACTGAAAGTGGGTGCGGTTACTGCCCCGAACCGCGTGTTTATGGCCCCGCTGACGCGTCTGCGCAGCATCGTTCCGGGTGACATTCCTACCCCGCTGATGGCCGAGTACTATCGCCAACGTGCCAGCTCCGGTCTTATCATCTCCGAAGCGACCCAAATCTCCGCTCAGGCGAAAGGCTACCAGGGCGCTCCTGGCCTGCACAGCCCTGAACAGATTGCAGCCTGGCAGAAAATCACCGCTGGCGTTCACGCCGAAGATGGCCGTATCGCCGTTCAGCTGTGGCACACCGGGCGTATCTCCCACTCCAGCCTGCAGCCAAACGGTGAAGCGCCGGTTGCCCCTTCCGCGCTGAGCGCGAACACCCGTACGTCGCTGCGCGATGAGAACGGTCACGCCACTCGCGTTGATACCTCCATGCCGCGTGCGCTGGAAACCGAAGAGATCCCTAGCATCGTCAACGATTTCCGTCAGGCGATTGCTAACGCTCGTGAAGCCGGTTTCGACCTGGTTGAACTGCACTCCGCGCACGGTTATCTGCTGCACCAGTTCCTGTCACCATCCTCTAACCATCGTACCGACCAGTACGGCGGCAGCGTCGAAAATCGCGCACGTCTTGTGCTGGAAGTGGTTGATGCAGGGATCAAAGAATGGGGTGCAGACCGTATCGGTATCCGCGTGTCGCCAATTGGTACTTTCCAGAACGTTGACA
Organism: Kluyvera sp. EC_51; assembly: GCF_019584505.1. Lineage (NCBI taxonomy): Bacteria > Pseudomonadati > Pseudomonadota > Gammaproteobacteria > Enterobacterales > Enterobacteriaceae > Kluyvera > Kluyvera sp. EC_51. The sequence continues at coordinate 23,870 of NZ_VDAG01000042.1, forward strand.
ACGGCCCGAACGAAGAAGCCGATGCGCTCTACTTAATTGAAGAGCTAGGCAAACGCGGTATCGCCTACCTGCACATGTCTGAACCAGACTGGGCCGGCGGTCAGCCATACAGCGAAGCGTTCCGCGAAAAAGTACGCGCTCGTTTCCACGGCCCGATTATCGGTGCAGGCGCCTACACCCCGGAAAAAGCGGAAGCGCTGATTGAGAAAGGCTTAATCGATGCCGTGGCCTTTGGTCGCGACTACATCGCCAACCCGGATCTGGTCGCTCGTCTGCAGCATAAAGCCGAGCTGAACCCGCAGCGTCCGGAAAGCTTCTATGGCGGCGGCGCGGAAGGTTACACCGACTACCCTGCGCTGTAATCCCACGTTGATTGATAGCGGCGGCCTTCCGCCGCTATACTAGCCAGATTATTCATAAGTAAGGACGAGGGATAACATGCGTTTACTGCATACCATGCTGCGCGTCGGCGACCTGCAACGCTCCATTGATTTCTACACCAACGTGCTGGGCATGAAGCTGCTGCGCACCAGCGAAAACACCGAATATAAGTACTCTCTGGCTTTCGTCGGCTACGGCGAAGAGAGCGATGAAGCGGTGATTGAGCTGACCTACAACTGGGGCGTGGATAAATACGAGCTGGGCACCGCCTACGGCCATATCGCCCTGAGCGTGGACAACGCCGCAGAAGCCTGTGACCGCATTCGCCAGAACGGCGGCAACGTCACTCGTGAAGCAGGCCCGGTTAAAGGCGGCACCACGGTGATCGCGTTTGTTGAAGACCCGGACGGCTATAAAATCGAACTGATCGAAGAGAAAGATGCCGGCAAAGGCCTTGGCAACTAACTCCTCCACGGGTGCCTAAGGCGCCCGTTTTTTTACCCCGCCTTTCCAAGCCGCGGCAAAATTTGCCATAATGCGCGCTACTTTTTCTAAGTGAAGAGATTCTGATGTCCGACAATGTGCAACTTAATGGTCTATGCGACCGTTTTCGTGGGTTTTATCCGGTAGTGATTGATGTGGAAACTGCGGGATTCAATGCCAAAACGGATGCCCTGCTCGAAATAGCGGCAATTACGTTGAAAATGGATGAGCAAGGCTGGCTGATGCCGGACACGACGTTGCATTTCCACGTTGAACCATTTGAAGGCGCTAACCTCGAACCGGAAGCGCTGGCGTTCAACGGTATCGACCCGAACAACCCGCTGCGCGGCGCGGTCAGCGAGTATGACGCACTGCACGCCATCTTTAAGATGGTGCGCAAGGGTATGAAAGATAGCGACTGCAATCGTGCCATTATGGTGGCGCATAACGCCACCTTCGACCACAGCTTTATGATGGCTGCCGCCGATCGCGCGTCGCTTAAGCGTAATCCGTTCCACCCGTTCGTCACCTTCGACACCGCCGCGCTGAGCGGGCTAGCGCTGGGGCAAACCGTGCTGTCAAAAGCCTGCACCGCGGCGGGCATGGATTTCGACAGCAGCCAGGCGCACTCGGCGCTGTATGACACTGAACAGACCGCCATTCTATTCTGCGAAATCGTCAACCGCTGGAAGCGCCTCGGCGGCTGGCCGCTGCCGATAGCGACCGAAGAATAGCAGCATAAAAAAAGCGACCTTCAGGTCGCTTTTTTGTTTCTGTGCCCGGTATCCGGGCGAACCGATTATTCTGCTTTCGGCTCTTCAGCGTATTTCGCCGCAGTCTCTTTAATCAGGGGCTGCAGTTCACCGCGCTGGTACATTTCAATGATGATGTCACAGCCGCCAACCAGCTCACCGTCTACCCACAGCTGTGGGAAGGTCGGCCAGTTTGCATATTTCGGCAGCTCGGCACGAATGTCCGGGTTCTGCAGGATGTCGACATAAGCAAAGCGCTCACCGCAGGCAGACAGTGCCTGAACGGCCTGTGCAGAGAAACCGCAGCTAGGCAGTTTCGGGGAACCTTTCATGTACAGCAGGATTGGGTTTTCAGCGATCTGGCGCTGAATTTTTTCAATTGTCTCGCTCATTATCTTGCTTCCTCAAACTTCTTTTTACGGCAGTAGTCTGACATTTTAACGTTTCAGACCCTGAACAGAAAATAACATTTTGTTCACGCTTTACTATTTTATCGTCTGAACCGTTAAGTTGCTTTATAAATATGAGTTTATCGGCAGGCTGATGAAAAGCTTGCTCATTATTTGACTCATTATGTATCAAATGATGTTTTTTTTTGCAGTTGCTAACGAAACAACGTTTTATCCTTAAAAACACTATTAACATTTCGTGTTTTTATGGATTAGAATCGTTGGGTTTTGTAAACCATACCCAGGCAAGGACATTTGGCCTGCATCTTACTCAGAGGGTTGTTCAGTGGCGCAGATAAAAAAATGGTCGTTCACGCTCTGTGCATTGCTGTTTACATCGTTATCCTTCACGCCGTTGGCGCATGCTACAGGGCATGCCAAAACCCCAACGGCGCAAAAGTCGCTTCCTGTAAAAAGCAGTGAACGCAAGAAAAAGAACGCGGACAATAAATCTAACGCTAAGAAAAAATCCACTCCGGTTGCCGCTAAGAAGAAAACCACGCCAGCCGTAGCGAAGAAAGCGACTCCAGCCGCCAGCAAATCGAAAACAGCCTCCGCTAAAACCCACGCGAAAAGCAGCGCGGTCAAAACCGCCAGCGTCACCACGACCTGCAAGGTTCGCAAAGGTCACAAGAAGGTCTGCACCACCAGTTCTGTAGAATCCAAACCGATGACCATCGCCGCTGCGCACAAAGTTCGCGTACAGAAAGTACAGAAGACCGCGATGAATAAGCTGATGGGCCAATTAGGAAAACCTTATCGCTGGGGTGGTAACTCCCCTCGTACCGGTTTCGACTGCAGCGGTCTGGTCTATTACGCTTACAAAGATCTGGTCAACATCCGTATTCCCCGTACTGCCAACGAAATGTATCACCTGCGCGATGCCCGCCCGGTTGAACGTGGCGAGCTGGAAAGCGGCGATCTGGTCTTCTTCCGTACTCAGGGCCGCGGCACCGCCGATCACGTTGGCGTGTACGTCGGTAACGGTAAATTTATTCAGTCTCCGCGCACCGGCCAGGACATCCAGATAACGTCGCTGAGCGAAGACTATTGGGTCCGCCACTACGTCGGCGCCCGCCGCGTTGTGACACCAAAGACAATTCGTTAATCACTTACCCCGTTTGTTAATAAACGGGGTAAGCTTATCTTTTATCTCACCTTTTAATTTGTTACTCTATCCCTACTTAATACATGGTTATTGAGTGTACAAATATAATAAAGGAGAGTAGCAATGTCGTTCGAATTACCTGCATTACCATATGCCAAAGACGCTCTTGTTCCGCACATTTCCGTGGAAACCCTGGAGTATCATTACGGCAAACACCACCAGACCTATGTCACTAACCTGAACAACCTGATCAAAGGTACGGCGTTTGAAGGCAAAACGCTGGAAGAGATCGTCCGTACCTCTGAAGGCGGCGTGTTCAACAACGCAGCGCAGGTCTGGAACCACACCTTCTACTGGAACTGCCTGGCACCTAATGCCGGTGGCGAACCAACCGGTGCCGTCGCTGATGCGATCGCTAAATCCTTTGGTTCCTTCGCTGAATTCAAAGCACAGTTCACCGATGCCGCAGTGAAAAACTTCGGTGCGGGCTGGACCTGGCTTGTGAAGAAGGCGGATGGTTCCCTGGCTATCGTTTCAACGTCTAACGCGGCAACCCCGCTGACCACCGATGCGAAACCACTGCTGACCGTTGACGTGTGGGAACACGCTTACTACATCGACTACCGCAATGCGCGTCCAAACTATCTGGAGCACTTCTGGGCTCTGGTGAACTGGGCGTTTGTGGCTGAAAATCTAGCGGCGTAAGCAAAAAATAACCCGGCATCGCCATGCTCCGCCGGGTTATCTCGTATCACGCAGAAGGTTTCCCTTCTGCGTTTTTGTTTTTACTGGCTGGCCAGCACCTCTTCACCGCGTGAACGGCCGCTCAGGAATACCACCAGCAGCGCCAGCGCGGCAACAATCGCCCCCATCACCGGTACAAAGCTGTAACCCAGACCACCGGAGATCACCGCCCCGCCCGCAACCGCACCCAGTGCGTTACCCAGGTTGAACGCCCCGATATTCACCGAGGAAGAAAGGCCCGGAGCTTCGTGTGCCACGCGCATCACGCGCATCTGCAGCGGTGGCACCACCGCGAAGGTTGCAGCCCCCCACACCACCATACTGAACGCCGCGCCCACCTGCGTTTGCGCAAGGAAAGGAATCGCCAGCATGATTGCCATCAGCAGTAGCAGGAAGCCCTTCAGCGTTCCGCTCACCGAACGGTCGGCGAATTTGCCGCCGAGGTAGTTACCGATTGAGAAGCCGACGCCAATCAACACCAGCATCAGCGTAATAAACGCTGGCGTGGCGTGAGTTATCGTCCGCAGCACCGGTGAAATATAGGTATAGAGCGTAAACATCGCTCCCGCACCCAGCACGGTGGTCAGCAGCGCCGACAGCACCTGCGGACGCACCAGCACCGACAGTTCGCGTTTCACGTCCGGTTTTTCACCCGCCCCGCCCTTCGGCAGAGAGAACCACAGCCCCAGGATGGCAATAATGCCAAGGCCTGCCGTTGCCAGGAACGACATCCGCCAGCCGATGGTTTCACCAAGCCAGGTTGCCGCCGGCACGCCGCCGATATTGGCAATCGTCAAGCCCATAAACATGGTCGCAACGGCGCTGGCCTGCTTATGCTTCGGCACCACGCTGGCAGCGACAACGGAACCCAGGCCGAAGAACGCGCCGTGGTTAAGGCTGGTAATAATCCGCGACAGCATCAGCGTGGTGTAGTCCGGCGCCATCGCCGACAATACGTTACCGAGGGTAAAAATCGCCATCAGGAAGATCAGGGCGTTACGGCGGGCACGATGTGAAAGCAGCAGCGTCATCAGCGGCGCACCAACCATCACCCCTACGGCATAGGCGCTGATCAGCATCCCGGCTGCGGGAATGGAGACGTCCACGCCTTTTGCGATCACCGGCAGGAGCCCCATTGGCGAGAATTCGGTAGTCCCGATGCCAAAGGCCCCGATGGCTAACGCCAGTAAGGGAAAGTTAATTTTCATGCAAATGCTCCGGTTGGCCGCACGAGGGACGCGGCATGTCGATAATGGGCAAAAGCATGACATCAATCACATAAAAACAGAAGTGTACAAAACAGCAAAAGATTATTGCTAAACGAGTAACAATCAGACAGGAGGGAGCGAGTGCCCCCTCGCAGAGGAATTAATGCAGTACAGCAGTCAAACTTGCGGCAACGATCAGCGCAAGGGTAATGACGGTGGTGGTGAGTGACATCTTAAGTTCGGTACTCATCAACTTTTCTCCTTTTTATCGCTACAGCAAAACTGAGCTAACTCATTTTTGCACAGTATTGCGCAAAAATCTTCACAGATTTAGCAGGATGTTGGTTTTTACTCTTCCACTTTGCGTCAGGATAAGTCAAAATTCGACGCTTATTTATAAGCGTACCGGCCATTGACCCCCTCCTGTCGTCCTGTATCGTTTTCCCGGCGAATCGCAATCCACAAAATTGCGTCAGGGTGTGTGAAGGCAAACGTTTTCCTTTCGATTTTATCAGGGGCAGGCCAGGGTCTGGAGTGAGATGGAATGGCAACTATTAAAGATGTAGCGAAGCGCGCAAACGTTTCCACTACAACCGTATCACATGTAATTAACAAAACGCGTTTTGTCGCCGAGGAGACGCGTGAAGCCGTTTGGGCGGCGATCAAAGAGTTGCACTACTCTCCGAGCGCCGTTGCCCGCAGCCTGAAGGTGAACCACACCAAATCGATTGGTTTGCTGGCAACCAGCAGCGAAGCGGCCTACTTTGCCGAAATTATCGAAGCCGTTGAGAAAAACTGCTTTGAGAAAGGTTATACCCTGATTCTGGGCAACGCCTGGAATAACCTGGAAAAACAGCGCGCCTACCTGTCGATGATGGCGCAAAAGCGCGTAGATGGCCTGCTGGTCATGTGCTCCGAGTATCCAGAATCCCTGCTGACGATGCTCGAAGAGTACCGTCACATTCCAATGGTGGTAATGGACTGGGGCGAAGCCAAAGCGGACTTCACCGACTCAGTCATCGATAACGCCTTTGAAGGCGGCTATACCGCCGGTCGTTACCTGATTGAGCGTGGTCATCGCGATATCGGCGTGATCCCAGGTCCACTGGAGCGCAACACCGGCGCGGGTCGTCTGGCAGGCTTTATGAAAGCGATGGAAGAAGCGCAGATCAACGTACCGAAGAACTGGATTGTGCAGGGTGACTTCGAGCCTGAATCTGGTTATCGCGCAATGCAGCAGATCCTGTCGCAGCAGCCGCGCCCTACTGCTATCTTCTGCGGTGGTGACATCATGGCGATGGGCGCACTGTGCGCCGCAGATGAAATGGGTCTTCGCGTGCCGCAGGACATTTCGCTGATCGGTTATGATAACGTGCGCAACTCGCGTTTCTTCACCCCGGCGTTGACGACCATTCACCAGCCGAAAGATTCGCTTGGTGAGACGGCGTTTAACATGCTGATGGACCGTATCGTCAGCAAACGCGAGACCTCGCAGTCGATTGAGGTGCATCCGCGTCTTATCGAACGTCGCTCCGTGGCCGACGGCCCGTTCCGCGACTACCGCCGCTAAGCGTTCCCACGGACACCCTACTCGGGTGTCCGCAGCCACTCTTCATTCAGCGTCTCGCTATCCCCCAGATATTCCAGCAGCCAGCTTAATGCCGGAGATGCTTCGCTTTGCTGCCAGGTCAGGCAACAGGCGGCATCCGGGAACGGGTTTTCAAGCTGTAGCGCCACCCACTCCCCGTTTTCCAACCACGGTTGCGCCAGATGTCCCGGCACCATCGCCGCGCAAAGCCCCGCCGAGATACAGGTTTCCGATGAAGCCCAGTCCGGCACCACCACGCGCTTCTGGTTATCAAGCAGCCAGGTTGTTCGCTTTGGCAGCGATCGCGAGGTATCTTCACGCACCAGCGACGGCCAGTTGCGCAACACATCATCACTGAGCGGGCCCTCCATCTGCGCCAGTGGATGGGTACTCGCCACTACGCAGTGCCAGTTGAGCATCCCCATATCACGAAACGCGAAGCGGCCACCAACCGGAATCGCCTGAGTGGCACCAATTGCCAGCTCCACGCGACCATCGGCCAGCGCATCCCAGACGCCGTTGAACACCTCCTGATAAACAATCAGCTCCACGTCGCTAAAGTGACGATAGAAATCGACAATCAACTGCCGGGTTCGCTGCGGTTTCACGATATTATCGACGGCAATCGCCAACTGCCCCCGCCAGCCATTAGCAATTTGCTGGCACTGTTGGCGAGTGATCTGCATTTTTTTGATAACAGACCGCCCCTCCTTCAAAAACCATGCGCCAGCGGGAGTAAGCTCAACGTCGCGATGGCGCCGTTCGAACAGGGGAACTGCCAGCCACTCTTCCAGCTGGCGTACCGTATAGCTGACCGCAGAAGGCACGCGGTGCAGTTCCTGAGCCGCGGCGCTAAAGCTACCGTTGCGCGCCACCGCATCAACCACTTCCAGTGAATATTCAGACCACATTTTCTGCCTGCAAAATTTTTGAATGCATGACGCAAATATTAGCGTTTCACAAGCCGTTATGCACTCTCTACACTCAGCGGCATCGTTTATTCATGATAAAAAGGGCGAAATTAATGCAACCTGGGAAAGGATTTTTAGTCTGGCTCGCGGGGCTGAGCGTATTGGGCTTTCTGGCTACCGATATGTATCTCCCTGCCTTTGCCGCCATTCAGGAAGACCTGCAAACGCCGGCGTCAGCCGTCAGCGCGAGTCTTAGTCTGTTTCTGGCCGGTTTTGCCGTCGCGCAGCTCCTCTGGGGGCCGCTGTCAGACCGCTACGGTCGTAAGCCGATTCTGCTGTCCGGGTTAGCCATTTTCGCTATCGGCTGCATTGGCATGCTGTGGGTGCGCGATGGCACCGCGCTGCTGGTCCTGCGTTTTGTACAGGCCGTCGGCGTTTGCGCTGCGGCGGTGACCTGGCAGGCGATGGTCACCGACTACTATCCCGCTCAGCGCACCAACCGCATTTTTGCCACCATCATGCCGCTGGTTGGGCTCTCTCCGGCGCTCGCCCCGCTGCTGGGTAGCTGGCTGCTGGCGCACTTTGACTGGCAGGCCATCTTCGCCACGCTGTTTATTATCACCCTGGTACTGATGCTCCCGGCGTTCCGCCTCAAGCCTGCGCACAAAAAAAATGCCACTAGCGAAGAAAAGCTGACCTTTATGCGCCTGCTGCGCAGTAAAGACTATCGCGGCAACGTGCTGATTTACGCCGCCTGTTCGGCGAGCTTCTTCGCCTGGCTGACCGGTTCACCGTTCATCTTACATGAGATGGGCTACAGCCCGACGGTCATTGGCCTGAGCTATGTGCCGCAAACCATCGCCTTCCTGATTGGCGGCTACGGCTGTCGCGCCGCGCTGCAAAAATGGCGTGGTGCCCAGATGCTGCCGTGGCTGCTGGTTATCTACGCGCTGAGCGTGGTGGGTACCTGGGCCGTGGGTCTGGCAGAAAACGCCTCGTTGACCGCCCTGCTGATTCCGTTCTGCGTGATGGCCATTGCCAACGGCGCGATTTATTCGATCGTCGTCGCTCAGGCGCTGAAGCCTTTCCCACAGGCAACAGGCCGTGCTGCTGCATTACAAAACACGCTGCAGTTAGGGCTCTGTTTCCTGGCAAGCCTTGCGGTATCCACATTGATTGCCACGCCGCTGCTGACCACCACCAGCGTGATGCTGGTGACCGTGCTGCTCGCAGGCGTCGGCTACTGGATGCAACTCGCCGCTCGTCGCGCTGAACGTGAAATAGAACACGCCACTTCTCACGCCTAAACATCACTCATATCAATATCCCAGGAAATGATTAGGGCGCTAAGATTTTTAGTTGAATCAACAAACTTAGCGTCCTATACTGGATCCGCATCACATAAATAATATAGATTGAACTTATTAAGCGGGAGCAGGATAGCTTCCCGTTGAACCATGGATTGGCTTTCGGCAAGGGATTCTTCCCTTCCTCTGTGCTACGTCGGATAGCAGGCTCACGAATTTCGTGAGATTTCTCACAAACCCAAAAAAAGCGTCTACGCTGTTTTAAGGTTCTGATCATCAGGTCGGGATGGAGAAGCTATGAGCTCATCGTGTATAGAAGAAGTTAGTGTACCGGATGACGACTGGTATCGTATTGTCAGCGAGCTGCTAGGCCGCGCAGGCATTGAAGTAAACGGCAATGCTCCCTGCGATATACAAGTCAGAAATCCTCGGTTGTTTAAACGCGTGTTACAAGAAGGTTCGCTGGGTCTTGGCGAAAGTTATATGGACGGTTGGTGGGAATGCGATCGTCTGGATATCTTCTTCGACAAGGTGCTGCGCGCCGGATTAGAAACGCAACTCCCTCACCATATTAAAGACACGCTTCGCATTGCCGGCGCGCGTCTGTTTAATCTGCAAAGCCGTCGTCGTGCCTGGCAGGTCGGTAAAGAACATTACGACCTGGGCAACGATCTCTTCAGCCGCATGCTCGACCCCTATATGCAATACTCCTGCGGTTACTGGAAAGATGCCCAGACGCTGGAAGAGGCGCAGCAGGCTAAGCTTGATCTCATCTGCCAAAAACTGCAGCTAAAACCCGGAATGCGCGTGCTGGACATCGGCTGCGGCTGGGGCGGTCTGGCAGCGTTTATGGCCAGAAACTACGACGTCACCGTCAAGGGCGTGACCATTTCAGCGGAACAGCAGAAAATGGCCCAGGCCCGCTGCGAGGGGCTGGACGTCGAGATCCTGCTGCAGGATTACCGCGACCTTAACGACCAGTTTGACCGCATTGTTTCCGTCGGGATGTTCGAGCACGTTGGTCCGAAAAACTATGACACCTATTTTTCCGTCGTCGACAAAAATCTGAAACCCGACGGACTGTTTTTACTGCACACTATCGGCTCGAAGAAAACAGACAATAATGTCGATCCCTGGATCAACAAATACATCTTTCCGAATGGCTGTTTACCCTCAGTACGCCAGATTGCGCACGCCAGCGAACCTCACTTTGTGATGGAAGACTGGCACAACTTTGGCGCTGACTACGATACGACGTTGATGGCATGGCATGAACGCTTCCTCGAATGCTGGCCGGAAATCGCGGACAACTATTCTGAACGATTCAAACGCATGTTTAGCTACTATCTCAATGCCTGCGCGGGTGCTTTCCGCGCGCGAGATATTCAGCTCTGGCAGGTGATGTTCTCCCGCGGCGTCGAGAGCGGTTTGCGCGTCGCCCGCTAGTCACTTCACGTCTGCGCCGCACTGGCGCAGACGCTTTTATCCCCTTTCGCCGCTTCGGCAATAGCCAATGCAGCGGTCTATCCAGCGCAGCATCCCTTCCTGACGTTCAATCGCCCCTTCCAGCACGATAAAATCGCCAAAACGATCGCTATCCAGCGGCGGCACCTGCGGATACTGTTCCATGGTTTTTTGCAGCACGTGAAGCCGCTCCAGGTGCTGCATCCGCTGATTTTCCAGCAGATGGATACGGGTAGTGAGATCCAGATAACTGGAAAAGTACATCCGCACCCGAAACACGTCCTTTGCCGTTTTCTCAATTGGCTCATCTTTATGCAGCCACTGCATCAGCGCCTGATGTCCAGCCTCGGTAATACTGTACTTCTTCTTCTCCAGAATATCGCCGCTGATCTCAATATCGTAAGTCACCAGCCCGTCGTTAAACATGCTCTTCAGCTCGCCATAAATCTGGCTGTGTTTGGCATGCCAGAATTTGGCTAACTCATGGTTAAACGCTTTGCTGATGTCATATCCGGTCATCGCCGTCCGGTTTAACAAGCCAAGAATGGCATAGGTTAAAACTTTCATTGTGCCCTACCTGATGTTTTTCCCCGCTGAGTATACCACGCCGCGCCGTCATATCCGCTTTGATCAACATGTCAAAAGAAACATGTAAACATTGACATGTTTATTAGTGTGGATTAGCGTCGTTAGCAGTTTGCTTTAACGTGTCAGCTTGTTAATAAAATATTGATTTAGTTAATGAACACCAAAATTACGGTTAAGGATGAAAAATGGATTACTCAAGGAAACGGTGGTGGATCCTCACCGCCAGCTGCTTTATCAACCTCTGCGTCGGGTCGATGTACGCCTGGAGCATTTTCGCCTCCCCGATGGCGGAGTACCTTTCCGGGCTGCACGGCAGCACAATCAGTTCGGCAAACCTGGCGATTGTGTTCGTAGTCTGTAACTCGGTCGGCCCCATCACCATGATTACCGGCGGTAAAATCAACGACACGCTGGGTCCGAAACTGGTGATTTCCATCGGCGGTCTGATGTTTGGCGGCGGCATGATCCTCTGCGGTTATGCCACCGAAGTCAGCCATCTGGTGTGGGCCTATGGCATCCTCACCGGCCTGGGCCTCGGTATGGTCTATGGGGCGACCATCAGTACCTCAATCAAGTTTTTCCCAGATAAACGCGGCTTCGTTGGCGGCATCACCACCGCGCTGTTTGGTATCAGTTCGGTTATTATCCCCCCCATTGCCGCGTGGATTACCGCTGAGGCGGGTATTCTCGCCGCCTTTAAAATTATTGGCCTGACCTTCGCGGTCATCGTCTGCGCCTGCGCTTTCGTGATGGAAAAATGCCCGGACGGCTTTACGCCGGCAGGCTGGCAAGCAGCGCAGGGCACAAAGCTGGGCGGTGTCTCCCCCGACAAAAACTGGCGGAAGATGCTGTGCACTCCCAACTTCTATCTGATGCTGGTCATGCTGACCTGCGGCGCCGTGGCCGGGCTGATGTGCATTTCACTCGCGTCACCGCTGGCCAGGTTGATGATAGGGATGTCAACCGCCGCCGCCACGCTCGCCGTCTCCGTACTGGCGCTGTTTAACGTGCTGGGGCGGGTGCTCGCCGGAGTCGTTTCCGACAAAATTGGCCGCATCAATACGCTGATGCTGGCCTGCATCCTTTCCCTGCCCGGCCTCTACTTGCTCTATCTAGCAGGCCCCGGCGACAACCTACTGTTTTATGTTGGTATCTCAATCATCGGCCTATGCTTCGGCGCGTTTATGGGCGTCTTTCCCGGTTTTACCGCCGATCAATTCGGCGCGCGCTTCAACAGCGTCAATTTCGGCATCATGTTTTGCGGCTTCGCCATCGCCGGCTACGTCGGCCCGACCATCATGAGCGCCACCTTCGCAAGCAGCCACAGCTACAAAGCCGCATTCCCCATCGGCATGGCCTTTAGCGTCGCCGCGCTGCTGCTGGCGCTTATCTTCCGCGCGACCAATAAACACGCACAGTTTCAGTAAGTTCTGGAGAACACACTATGTCTATCACCCGCAAATACCCACACCTCTGCCAGCCCATTAAAATTGGCAACGTCTATTTCCGTAACCGGATGTTCGGCGCACCGATGGGCGGCACCGACATCACTGCCGACTGCACCATCGGCCCGGCCTCCACCGCCTTCTACGAAAACCGTGCCAAAGGCGGCGTGGCGAACGTCACCGTCAGCGAACTGGTGGTGCATCCGAAAACCGAAGGCTCGCATATGTTTCATCTGGATCTGCAAACGCCGGGCTCGCTCGCCAGCTTTACCTACACCGCCGACGCTATTCGCCGCCACGGCGCGATTGCCAGCGTGGAGCTTTCACATTCGGGCCAGTATGCGGGTACCTATCTGACGGATAAAAATCAGAAAGAGGGTCTTTATCAATGGGGGCCAAGCCAGGGCACGCGCCCTGATGGACGCGAGGTGCACGAGCTGACCGAAGCGTTAATTGCTGAGATTGTCGAAGCCTACGGTGAGAAAGCGGCGTTGGCTAAGCGTGCCGGATTCGAGATGGTGATGGTACATGGCGGCCACGGCTGGCTTATCAACCAGTTCCTTTCGCCGTGGTTTAATAAACGCACCGACGGTTACGGTGGCTCGCGGGAGAATCGCGTGCGCTTTGCCATTGAAGTCCTGCAAAGCGTGCGACGCGCGGTGGGCGACGGTTTTCCTATCGAGTTTCGCATGAGCGGGTCTGAGCTTTTCGACGGGGGTTACGACCTGGCGGAAGGGATTGAAATCGCCAAACTTCTGGAGCGCCATGTCGATATCCTGCACGTCTCCGCGGGTACCTATCAGCGTGGATTTGGACTCACTCACCCGTCAATGTTCCTGCCACACGGCAGCAACGTCTATCTGGCAGCGGAAATTAAAAAACACGTCAGCGTGCCGGTCGCTACGGTCGGCGGCCTTAACGATCCGCAGATGATGGAGGAGATTATCGCCTCCGGGCAGGCCGATATCGTCGAGATGGCGCGTGCCCTGCTCGCCGACCCGGCGCTGCCGAATAAAGTGATGGCCAACCAGGACGACACCATTATTCGCTGCCTGCGCTGTTTTACCTGTATGGCCGAACGTGCTGAAACCTCAACCCGCCGCTGCACCGTTAACCCACTGATTGGCCGCGAACGCGACGGCCTTGAGATCCCTCGCGCGCCCCAGCGCAAAAAAGTGCTGGTCGTTGGCGCAGGTCCCGGCGGCCTGCAGGCGGCATGGACCGCCGCGCGCCGTGGTCACGAGGTGGTGTTGTGTGAGAAGAACCACGAAGTGGGCGGCATTCTTATCGGTGAGCAGGCCATCGACTTTAAATACGAGATGTACCAGCTTGGCCAAACGCTCGGCAAACTGTGCGCCGAGGCCGGGGTGGATATTCGCCTGAATACGCCGGTGACGCCGGAACTTGCCGACAGCATTCACCCCGATGCGCTGATTATTGCCGCTGGCTCAGAGGCCAACGTACCGCCAATTGCGGGTATCCATCATCGTAACGTGGTGCTGATTAACGATTACCACCACCATCAAGATGAGATCGACGATGACGTCGTGGTTCTCGGCGGCGGGCTAGCAGGATGCGAGGTGGCGATTCACCTGGCGCGTCAGCATAAGCGGGTTAAGCTGGTTGAAATGAACGCTCAACTGTCGCCCGATGCCAATATTCGCCATCGCCCGCTGCTGCTGGCTGAAATCGAAAAATCAGGGATCGCGGTCTATACCGAACATCGCGCGCTGGCGATTGATGATGACGGCGTACGCTGTGAGAACGCGCGCGGTGAGCAGGTGAACATTAGCGGGAAATCGGTGATTTGTGCGCTGGGGCAGCGTTCACGCCATGAGGTGATTGAAGCACTGCGCGACTGCGCGCCGTGGGTTGCTCAGGTTGGTGACTGCGTGAAGGTATCGACGATTACGACGGCCATCTATCAAGGGCATCATGCGGCGATGGACGTATAGATGAAAACGCCCGGCGCGAACTGCGCCGGGCAGATTTTTGGATTATTCCGCCGCAGCCTGCTGCGCTGCCGCTTCTTTTGCCGCCATCACGCGCTCAACGGTATCCACTACCGCCTGCGTTTGCGGGTCGATTTCGATGTTCACGCGGTCGCCCAGGCGTTTTTTACCCAGCGTGGTGCGCTCCAGCGTTTCCGGGATCAGGTGGACGCAGAAACGCGTGGCCGTCACTTCACCGACCGTCAGGCTGATACCGTCGATACCGATGAAACCCTTATACAGGACATACTTCATCAGCGTCGGGTCCTGGATTTTAAACCAGATCTGCTTATTGTTTTCGGAGGTCAGGATTTTAGACACTTCCGCCGTGGTCATAATATGACCCGACATTAAATGACCGCCAATCTCATCGCTGAACTTCGCCGCACGCTCAACGTTGACCAGGTCGCCCTCTTTCACATCGCCCAGATTGGTAATACGCAGGGTCTCTTTCATCAGGTCGAAACTGATCTGGTCGCCGTTAATTTCCGTGACCGTTAAGCAGCAGCCGTTGTGTGCAACCGATGCGCCCGTCTCAAGGCCAGCCAGCATGTGTTCCGGCAGCGCCACAACGTGGGTACGGAAGTTCGGTTTCTCATCAATGGACACGATTTTTGCCGTGCCCTGCACAATACCAGTGAACATGCAGTTAACTCCTGTTGATAATCATTACGGTACGTCTACCGATTCGTCTGCTACGCACAATAGCAGTTGAGAAAACAGGTTGCTACCTTCCCCGGCGCTCCACCTATTTTTTGACTAGATTAAAAGCAAATCCTCGCTACAATAATGGAGCAAATCCTCTATTTATTCTTCTTGCTGCCGGTTAAGGCGGCTTTTCTGTCTCCCGTACCCGGCGTACGGCGAGAATAAATAACAACAATACAGGTGTTCACGTGCAGAAGTACTTTAGTGAAGCGCGGCAGTTATTAGCGCTGGCTATCCCGGTTATCCTCGCGCAGGTTGCTCAAACCTCGATGGGCTTTGTCGATACGGTTATGGCGGGCGGCTACAGCGCCACCGACATGGCCGCCGTCGCCATCGGTACCTCTATCTGGCTGCCAGCGATCCTCTTTGGTCACGGCTTACTGCTGGCCCTCACCCCGGTGATTGCCCAGCTCAACGGCTCTGGTCGCCGAGACCGTATCGCGCAGCAGGTTCGTCAGGGCTTCTGGCTGGCTGGGCTTGTCTCCGTATTAATCATGGTCGTGCTGTGGAACGCGGGGTATATCATCCGCTCAATGCATAACATTGACCCAGCGCTGGCGGATAAAGCCGTCGGCTACCTGCGCGCCCTGTTATGGGGAGCCCCTGGCTATCTGTGCTTCCAGGTGGCGCGTAACCAGTGTGAAGGGCTGGCGAAAACCAAGCCCGGCATGGTGATGGGCTTTATCGGTCTGCTGGTTAACATTCCGGTCAACTATATCTTTATCTACGGCCACTTTGGCATGCCGGAACTTGGCGGCGTAGGCTGCGGCGTCGCCACCGCCTCGGTCTACTGGGTGATGTTCTTCAGCATGTTCTACTACGTCCGCCATGCGGGCTCAATGCGCGATATCCGCAATAAAGAACGTTTTGCCCGCCCGGATACGGCCATCCTGAAACGTCTGGTTTCTCTGGGATTGCCCATCGCGCTGGCGCTGTTCTTTGAAGTCACGCTGTTCGCCGTGGTAGCGCTGCTGGTCTCCCCACTGGGGATCGTCGACGTTGCTGGTCACCAAATTGCGCTGAACTTTAGCTCGCTGATGTTCGTACTGCCAATGTCGTTGGCGGCGGCGGTGACCATCCGCGTGGGCTTCCGTCTTGGGCAGGGTTCTACGCCGGATGCGCAGGTTTCTGCACGTACCGGGCTCGGCGTCGGCGTGTGCATGGCGATGTGTACGGCCATTTTTACCACCCTGATGCGTACGCATATCGCGCTGCTGTACAACGATAATCCAGAAGTGGTGACGCTTGCCGCCCAATTGATGTTGCTAGCGGCGCTGTATCAGATTTCTGACTCGGTGCAGGTTATCGGCAGCGGTATTCTGCGTGGTTATAAGGATACCCGTTCGATCTTCTTTATTACCTTTCTCGCTTACTGGGTGCTGGGGCTGCCGTGCGGCTACGTGCTGGCGCTGACCGATATCGTGGTGCCGCGAATGGGCCCGGCGGGCTTCTGGTGGGGCTTTATTATTGGTCTGACGTCGGCGGCGGTATTGATGATGCTGAGAATGCGTTTCCTGCAGCGTCAACCGGATGTGGTGATTCTTCAGCGCGCCTCGCGTTAACCATCCCGACGACGCTTCGCCTGGCCGGGCTACACTCAAATGTAGCCCGGCCTTGTCACTTAGTGGTGCAGCATCTCATCAACCACCTGTTTTTTGGTCAACTGATACGGATAATAGGTCGGCCAGTTATCCATTTCTGCCAACAGCGCGTCCTGAGACTGGTTCCCCATAAAAATGTGGAAATGGCTGGACTTGCGCGGGCCAATAATATGGTCGCTGAACTGGACGAACTTCGGCGCAGCGCTGTTAGCATCCTGACATTCAAACAGATAACGCACGCCCTTCTTACCGGAGGTATAGGTCAGAATTTTGTGTCCCGCGTAGCGGTACTGGCATGAACTCACCTTGTCGCCCGAATGGAACTCCATCGTGCCGTTTTCGATGCCAATCATATTCACATCGGTAGCATAGCCTTTGCGGTAATACGCTTTAATCTGAGCGAAAGTTTTGCGCTTATCTTTATCGGCTTTCTGCTGGAAAACCGGGTCCAGGTCACCGGATAGCAACAAAGCGTTCACCGACTCCCACATACCCTCCCAGTCTTTCAGTTCGCGATCCTTGACGTCGCTATCGTTGAATACGCCCTCGGCTGCCTTTTGCTCCACCGCGGTTAACGGCTGTCCGTGATCGTGATGGCCATGCGCGAATGCCTGCCCTGCCATCACCAGCGCCCCCACTGCCAGCGTCACTTTACCCAGAAGTTTCATGATTATTTATCCTTAACTGATGCGAGAAAAATGAGATGTTATATTATAACAATTCATATCTCAACCACACAGACCGTCCTGATTTTCCCTCGCGTCCATGTGAGCGCTGGATAAATAAAATGCTGCGAGATCAACGGATTTTCAGCAGGCGCGCTAAAACGCGCGCAATATGGGCAAAAGTTCTCCAGTCGGGTGAAATCACACATTTTCCGCTTGCCACCGACCGCCGCTGCCGCTAATATTCGTCCCCGTTGCCGCAAGCAACAATGCGTCTGTAGCTCAGTTGGTTAGAGCACCACCTTGACATGGTGGGGGTCGATGGTTCGAGTCCATTCAGACGCACCATTAATGCGTTTATAGCTCAGTTGGTTAGAGCACCACCTTGACATGGTGGGGGTCGTTGGTTCGAGTCCAATTAAACGCACCATTATGCGTCTGTAGCTCAGTTGGTTAGAGCACCACCTTGACATGGTGGGGGTCGATGGTTCGAGTCCATTCAGACGCACCATTCTGCTGTAACTCTGCAATACCCCTCTAAAGCATTCATTAAAAACCATCACGCCATCGTCATTCCGTACGCGCCTATCGTGTAGCGAAATGGGAAGGTTTTCACCCTCCCAGAAGAAACGCTATTCCGCCCTTTCGATGCGTATATTACCGTGATCGAAATCCGCCGTCGGGGTATCAGGGCTCACCACCATCACATCAATTTCTTCGCAGGAAACCACTTTATAACGGGCTACCTGGGCGATTTTTTCTGCTGTGACGGCAGTAATCACCTCATTGCTCTGCGCGATAACCTGCTTCTTAAAACAGGCATCTTCATAATAGACCGCGCTCAACCCCGCCTGCAGATCCAGGCCACAGACGCCGACAAACGCCTGATCAAAAACCATCTCCCGCACCTGATTCACCGTGTCTGAGCTGAGCGTGCTCCCCGTTTTCGGATTCACTTTGCCGCCCAAAAGAATCAGTTCACCGTGGGTTCTGGCGCCTAATGCCGCGGCAATTTGCGGGCAGTTGGTGACAATCGTCAGCTCCATATCCTCAGGGATAAACGCCGCCATCGCCAGGTAGGTCGAGCCGGAATCAATAAAAACGCAGGATTCTGGCTTCAACAGCTCAGCGCATTTGCGGCCCACCAGCGACTTCTCAGAGACGTTTTGTTCAATGCGCGAGGCGAGAGAACTTGAGGCAATCAGCTGACTGACGGCACCGCCGTAGACTTTCTTGCACAGCCCCTGACGCGCCAGTTCCTGCAGGTCGCGGCGAATCGTATGTTCTGAGACCCCAAGCTGTCGCGCCACATCGGCCCCAATCACCCGACCGGTTCTCACCAGCAACTGGTGAATAAACGCCTGTCGCTGATCGGGTAAAGCATCATAATCAATCAAGGCAACCTCCCACAAACGATCAATATATTGCACAATCTATCACAATGTATCATAGTGGCGCTATCTGTTAGCCCACTGTTGCCGTCAGGCAGGACTCTCCCAACATCATGGAGCATCGTGTGTGCATCACCTTACCCCAGGGTTTGAGCGCTCATCTGCAGCAACTTGAGCAGCGGACCCACGCCTGGTTTAGCGCTCAGCCGGTCGCTTGCGCGGAAGATCTGTTCCTTAAGTATTACGCCGAATCCCGTCGCGGCAGTCTGAAACCGCTATACGCCACGCTCATTCAGCATGCCAGTGACCAACAAATCGCCATTCAACCAGCCATTACCGACTGCCTGACCCGTGCGGCCTCAGCGACCTTACCTGCGCCAGGGCGCGCCGTACGCCTGGTTCTTGGGATGCTGACCTACTGGCTTTCACAGTACCACAGTGGGCAACACCGCGAGCTTCCCGAGCCCCGTGAAGCGCGCGATATCATGGCCGGGATCTTACAAGATACGGTGATCTCCGTCGGCTAAACGTCAGCCGACATTTTCCGGGCAATATCGTGACGTTTATTCATAGCCATCATGCTCGATTGTGATGGATTCACACCAGGAGTTAACATGAGCAATCACCGTATTGGCGAAATTATCCTTGATGAAGCGACAATTGCGGCAGGCGTCCGCAGCGTGGCGATGCAGCTAAACCACGATTTTCACGATGCCGTGGTCATTACCGTGGTGCCCGGCGGGATCCTCTTCACCGCCGACCTGACCCGGCAGTTAGATTTTGATATCAGCATGGATTATATCTCCTGCCCCCATACGCCGGGCGATCGCCATAACGGCTCGACCATCGTCTATCACCAGAATATAGATATCACCAACCGGCACGTCATCGTGATTGACGACGCGATTGAATCCGGCGGCACCATGAAACGTCTGGTTGCGCACCTGGCGGAAAACTATCGCCCCGCCTCTGTGTCGGTCGCGGTACTGTTCGTGAAGCCGGGTCGCGTGGAAATCCCGGTAAAACAGTACTATGCGTGGGAGATGGAGAATGACGATCTGCTGGTGGGCTATGGCATGCCGTGGGAAAACAAATACCGTAATCGGCCCAATGTGGCTCGGCTGATAAAATAATTCATTTTTTGTGCATCCGTTTCCTTTCTTCATTCGTATTAACAGATGAGGGCACATCAACCCTTCCTAAAACAACCAATGAGGGAAGTGAAAATGAAACAATTTCTTAAAACGATGCTTTTTTCTACCCTGATCGTCAACGGTGCTGCTCAGGCAGCGATGATGGACAACAGCACGGTGATGGTCGGCGGTGCTGCCATGTACCCTTCTAAAAATATCGTGCAGAATGCCGTGAACTCCAAAGATCACACCACGCTGGTCGCGGCAGTCAAAGCCGCAGGGCTGGTGCCAACGCTGGAAGGCACGGGGCCGTTTACCGTATTTGCCCCAACCAATACGGCGTTTGAAAAACTGCCAGCAGGTACCGTCGACTCGCTGCTTAAACCCGAAAACAAACAAAAACTCACCAGCGTGCTCACCTATCATGTGGTTTCAGGGAAGCTCGATATGAAAGCGCTGGAGAAAAAAATTAAAGCCGGCGGCGGGAAGGCTGAGCTGAAAACCGTTAACGGTGAATCGTTGTGGGTGATGGCAAACGGGCCGCACAATATTCAGATTAAAGACGTGCGCGGCAATATCGCTAATATCACCACTTATGATGTCAATCAGAGTAACGGTGTGATCGACGTTATCGATACTGTGCTGATGCCGTAAAGCATTGCCTATACTGTGTGCAGCCACTCTTGGTGTGGCTGCACCTTTAAAGGAATCCGATGACAGCTAATGCGCCTCATATTCATGCCGGATTAATGAACCAGATAGCCTGCGGCGATAAAGATGCCCTGGCGCAGCTCTACCACCTCCTCTCTCCCAAGCTGCTAGGCATCATTCTGCGCATGGTCAGACGTCGTGACTGGGCCGAAGAGATCCTCCACGATACCTTTATTCAAATCTGGCAATCGGCCATCTATTACGACGAGCAGCGCAGCGAACCGCAAATCTGGCTCTGCCATATCGCCAGGAATCGCGCGATTGATTATTTGCGCAAGCATGAACATCGCTGTTGTTCGGTTGAGGAGATAAGCGAGGCCGAAGACAGCTTCCAGGCGCCACCGCCCGGCGATGACGTGCATCAGGAGGCGCGTCGGCTTCATCACTGCATGGACCATTTACCCGCCGAGCAACGCCAAAGTATCGCGCTGGCCTATTATCGCGGCCTGTCGCAAACCGAGATTGCTCTGTCGATGAACCAGCCGGAAGGCACGGTGAAAAGCTGGATCCGCCGCGCGTTGACGCACCTCAGGGAGTGTATTGGCCTATGAGCACGGAAGAGAAAGAAACACTGTCAGCCGCCACCTACGTGCTGGGGTTAATCGACCCGCTGAAGCGACGGCAGCTAGATAAACGTCTGGATGAAGACGCCGATTTTGCCGCCGAAGTCACGCGCTGGCAGAAGGCGTTTAGCGCTATTGACGTCACCAGCCGCGAGGTTGCGCCTTCGCCTGGGCTTTGGCAGCTCATCGCGCGCGATCTGGTGCCACCTCAGACCACTCACGCCGCGTCAACGGTGCGAAACCGTTCTCTGTTCTGGCTAGGCTGGGCGCTTGCCGCGGCGCTGGGCGGCGTTGTTATCTTCACTCAGGTGATAAAACCAGACGCTGCGCCTGCCCTGCAGACCATTGCTATTCTTAGCGACAAGCAGTCCGAACAGCAGTTCGTGGTGATGCTGGATAAATCGGTTTCCACGCTTCAGGTCTCGGCGCTGGATGTCACCTTGCCGCACGACAAAACGCTACAACTGTGGATGATAAAAGGCAGCGCACCACCGCGCTCACTCGGGCTTATCACCCAGCGTGACGGTAATACCTTCAAGCTCCCCGCCGAGGCGCTGGATAATCAAACCGTACTGGCCATCAGCCTGGAACCGCCAGGTGGCTCTCCGCTGCCTGGACCATCCGGCCCGGTGGTGTATCAGGGCAGCGTCAGAGCGCTGTAGCGCAAGAACGCGCGTGGCAACGCGGTGTTGCCACGCGCGGTTTAGTGGGTCTCATCGAACTGCAGCAAGCGCCCGGTGTTGAGCAGCACCAGCAGCGTGCTGAGATTATGCAGCAACGCCGCAATCAGCGCACCAGCCGAACCCAGCAATCCCATCGCCGCCGCGGCGACGATAAGAATTGTCCAGCCTAGCCCAATAAAGACGTTGACCTGCAGCGTCGCACGGCATTTACGACTCAGGCGGATAGCGCTCGGCAAGCGGCGCAAATCACCGCCCGCCAGCACTACGTCCGCCGACGCCAGCGCGATATCCGCACCGCTGCCGCCCATCGCGATGCCCACCGCACCCGCTTTTAATGCCAGCGCATCGTTGATGCCATCGCCAACGACCATTGGCCGCCAGCCGTCATCCACCATCTCCTGCACCTGACGCAATTTTTCCGCCGGTAGCGCTTCAGCGGCCAATTCATTAATGCCCGCTTGCTGTGCCACGCGCTCGGCAACCGCCAGCCGATCGCCGGTCAGCAGCTGTACACGGTTAACGCCCAGCGATTGCAGTTCAGCCATCACCGCAGGCGCTTCCGGGCGTAGAGTATCTTCCAGCAGGAACCAGCCGAGGAAAACGCCATCGAGCGCCAACCCGACTACCGGGCCTTCATGCTCAGGTAATGGCGATACCGGCACGTGATGCCGGGTAAACAGCGCCTGCCGTCCGAGTAGCGCAACGCCGTCATCGGTGGTCGCCGTAATACCGACGCCCTGAATCTCTTCGACCTCACGCAACCCGATGTTACCCGGCGCGGCCACGGTCTCCGCCAGCACCCGGCTCACCGGGTGGTTACTGGTGGCACCCAGCGCAGCCGCCAGTTCAAGTACTCGTTCACGTGGGAGATCCGTCGCTAACACCGCTTCCACAAAGCTCAAACGCCCCTGGGTCAACGTCCCGGTTTTATCGACGATCAGCGCATCGACATCCGCCAGCTCCTCAAGAAAAGCTGCATTACGAATCAGAATGCCGTGCCGCGCCGCGACGGCAATACCCGCCATTGCGGTGGCCGGAGCCGAAAGCACCAGTGCGCAAGGACACGCCGCGACCAGCACCGCCAGCATGGCCTGGCTGTTGTAGGTTAAAAACCAAGTGGTCGCCGCAATCAGCAGCACCAGAATAAGGTAGTGGCCCGCGTAGCGCTCGAGCATACGGGTGATCGGTGGTTTTGCCTGCTCGGCATCCTTCATCAGGGCGATCACTTTGCCGAGCGTCGACTGGTCGCCGGTATGACTGACTTCAACGCGCAGCAGGCCGTTCAGGTTGATGCTGCCTGCAAAAACGTTCATGCCAGTTGTCGCTTCAACCGGTACAGACTCACCGGTAATGTGCGCCACATCAAGACTGGCCTGGCCGGAAAGAATTCGCCCATCGGCGGGAACCCGGTCGCCCGGCCGCACCTCGACCACGTCTCCGGCTTGCAGATGCTGGCTGTCAACGGACTCCAGTTCACCGTTGGCGCGCACGCGTCGTGCCTGGCTGCGCGTCAGCTTGCTCAGCCCGGCGATCGCCTGACGGGTTCCCATCACGCTACGCTCTTCGAGGATATGGCCAAAAATCATGATCACCGGCAGCAGCGCGGCGGTCATTAAATCCCCCAGCGCCCAGGCACCGAGCATGGCCAGCACCACCAGCAGGTCGGTCACGCCGTGCAGGTCCGGGTGCAGCAGGCTGTGCCACGCGGCGCGAAATACCGGTACCGCCACCAGCAACCAGGCGACACCCGCAAGAATATCGCTAATGCCGGGCTGGTCCGGGGCGATGGCCCGCCAGAGTAGGCTCAGCAACAGCAGGCCGATGGTGACCATGGTTAGCGTCAACTGGCGCTGCATGCGTCGCTGTTCGGCGGGGGTTTGCAGATTACCGCTAAAGTGAATATGCCCGTGGCTACACTGATGGCTCATGGTTTTGCCTCGCTATTGGTTGGCGCAGCCGGCTGCGACGGCAAGCCTTGCAGGATAAGACGGCTGTCGTCACCCGGTGCGACGGTAATCACCTGCCCCGCCTGCGCCAGAATATGAGCCACTTTGTCACGCCAGACGCGCTGGAGCAGCCCGCCATCGGTGCCGTCATGACGCGCCTGAGCCAGTTGAACAATGGTGCGGGTGTCAACGTTGGCCTGCGCCACAATTTCCTGACCACGTGCCTGCGCCTGGCCCAGCGTGCGGTCGGCCTGCTGCTGCGCCTGTTGGGTACGCAGCGCCGCCGCCGTGCGGGCGCTGGCCACCGCCTGCTCCGCTTGCTGTCCGGCAGCCAGCACGGCGTTAAATGCCGCCACGGCGTTCTCCGGCAGTGAAGAGGTGATATCCACACGCTCAATACGAATGCCCGGATCGTTACCTCCGGCGGCCAACCGCGTCAGGCTTTGCGCCATCGCCTGCTTAAAATCACTGCGCAGCTGAATACGCTGCTGCGCCGCACGACTGTCGTTTTGCAGCGTTTCAGGGCGGGTCACCAGAATCGAGTCCAGATCGCGGCCCACGCACACCACCGCCGCCGCGCGTTCTGCCAGACGGTCAATCAAGGGTTCAATATGCGGGCGCTGCAGCGCAAACTGCACCGGGTCGTCGACCCGCCAGAACACCCGCACGTTAAGCTGCACCACGCCCGCATCGCCGGTCAGCAAGTAGCCCGCACCAGCGCCGGCGTCGTTATCGCGGTCCCAGCTGTTAATCTGGCTTAGCTGCTGCTCCCGCTGCAACGCCCTAACGTCGCGTTCAAGAATGCGCTCCGAGCCCGGCACCCGCTCAACCCGTTCAATCGGGTACGGCCAGGCAAACAGCAGCCCTGCACCTTCCACTCGCACCGGTTTACCGAAGCGGTAGACCACCGCCCGGCTGTCCGGGGCTATCTGGTAGATGCTGGAAAACAGCCACGCGCAGGCGGCGATAATCGCCGCCGCGTAGAGCGCAAAAAAGGCCAGGCGGTACGACTGCCCCCACGGCGTGGATATCTGCGAATCACGCATCATGGTTTCGCCGTCTCTTTGAGATCATCCGGCCCCTGTACCAGCGCCCGGAACGGCTCTGCATCGGTGCGCAGCACCATACGGGTATTACCATTGACGATGGTGCTCAGCGTATCCAGCGAACGCAGCAAGTTATACAGCTGCGGGTCGCTGGCCCAGGCTTTGCCGTAAATCGTCGCCGCATCGCGCTGGGCGTTTGCCACAATCGTCGCCGCCTTGACGGAAGCATCGGCCTCCACAATGCGCCCATCACGATCGGCCTGGGAATGAATCTCCGCCGCCAGACGTTTACCTTCCGCCGTACGCTCTGCCGCGATGGTTTCACGCTCGGCGCGCATACGGTCAACGGTGGCATTGAGGGTCACCGCCGGTAGCGTCAGTCGTTCAATGCCGGTCTGAATAACTTCAATACCGTAGCTGTTGAGCAACTGTGCTTTTAGCTGCGACTGAAGCGCCTGCTCCAGCTGGGCGATTTTCACCTTGCTGCTGTCGACGTTGACGATATCCGCCAGCGCATAGTTACTGGTGGTGGTTTCCAGCGCCGAGCCGATAAAGGTACGAATCTGGCGCGCCGCTTCATCCGGTTGGTTCTGTACCGCGCGGATAAAACGCAGCACGTTGCCGTCGTCCGGTTTCACCTTCCAGATAACCCACGCCTGCACCAGCACCCGCAAGCCGTCACGTGTCCCCACATCCTGCAAACCGCTGGAGGTAGAACGCACGCGCAGATCAACGTTGATTGGCGTTTCAAACGGCGCCGGTAAACGCCACGCCAGCCCCGGTGAAAGCAGCACGCGCTCCGGGTTGCCAAAACGGGTCACCACCGTCGCGCTGCCCGCGCTGACGTTAAGCAGACAGGCCGTTAGCACCGCCAGCGTCAGTAAAAAGGCCGCAATACCGAGCCGCAGCGCCCGCTTATTACGCAGCGGCGTGGGAGAGACGGTCTGACGCACGCCCACTTTTTCCGTACGTTGCGGAGGAACGATTGAATGGATCTTCATGGTTTGCTGGCCTTCTGTGGTGCAGTGCTATCGGAGAGCGCAGGATACTGGCGCATGTCCAGAACGGGTTCATTGGTGCCCTGAAGATGACTATCCAGGATGAGAAGCGGCGTATGGGCCAGCGTCTGGCTCAGAATGTGGTAACGGCGCTCAAGAATAAAGGCCTGACCGGCCTGCTGCCAGGCCTGGCTGTCGGCGGCAAACTGTGCGGCGGCGGCCTGGGCGCGGGAGAGATTTTCCGCCGCAAAAGCCTGCGCGTCGTTCTCGCGAGTTTCGGCGTTTTGTCGCGCGCCGTTGGTCACCGTCGCGGCATAGCCCCGCTCGCGAGCTACCCGTGCGCTGGCGGCAATTTGCGCAGCCTGCACGCCGTGATAGGCGTCGGCGGCCCCAGCTGGCGGATGGATGGCTTCGATACGGGTAGAGAGCAGCTCAACGCCGGTATGCAGTGCGGTTAAGCGCTGCTGGATTTGCTGATTGAGCGTCGTCGACAGGCTGGCACGCTGCTCGTTGAGCAGTTCATCGAGCTGTTTGCTGGCAAACTGCGCCACCAGCACCTGACGGGCAATACTACGAATCAGCACCGGCAAATCTTCCGCCTGATACTGGCTGTTGAGCGCATCTTCATTACGCAGCCCCACGCGCCAGATAAGGCGGATATCCATGTTCACTATCTGGAAACTCTGCTTATCGGCGGCCTGGCTGGCAATCACCTGCGACTGGTCGGTCAGATGGCTACTGTCCCACAAACGCCAGCTAGTCTGCGGTGCCGGACCTTCAGCGCTGTCCGGCACGTCGTTACGCGCCTTCTGCTCCGGCTCATCGCTCAGGCGCAGCTCATGCACCGCGCCGAACTCCACGGCGCGCACCCGGCCAAACGGCCAGGGCAGACCGGCGTGCAGCCCCGGAGAGAGCACCGCCATCGGGCGACCAAAGCGCTCATAAATGCCCCGCTGATGCAGCGGCACCTGCGTCAATCCGCTCAGCAACCAGCCAAGCACCGCCAGCCCGCAAACCACCGGGACGATGGTTTTGCCCATCAGACGAAATGCCTGAACCTGACGTAGATCGATGCCAAAGCGTTGTTCCAGCGTGTCGAGAACGAAAGCCAGCGGACGTAGCGGCCAGCGATACTGGGCGGCAAGCAGGCTACGGGTCAGGAAACGGGGATCGGTGTCCTGTGGCAACGGGGTGGCCATCACCATCAGCACGTGCAGGAAATATTCCAATGCCACCAGCAGCACCAGCAAGCAGCCCAGTTTGATAAGCCACAGCGTCAGCATCGGCGAGTAGGTCACCAGCAGCAGCGACCCGGCCAGCAGGAGCAACAGGCTCAGCATGACGCGCGTCAGCCCGACATATTCCTGCTGGTAGCGCCAGTGGCGGATGGTCTTAAAACCAATGGTGCGTTCGATAACCAGCAGGCCAAAGCTGATGACCAGCAGAATGCCGGGGATGACCCGGCTTATCGCCGTGTCGGCTTCACTGGCGGGGCTGCGGTCCGCGAGGCCGGAAACGGCGAAAAAGATCGCCAGCAGCGACAGCACCGCGGTCAGCGCCAGGTGGTTTTGGAAATAGTTAAGCCAGCTCTGTATGGCAGGAGGGAGTAACTGACGCGGCCTCGCTGGGGGGGCTTCATCGCTTTGCGCCGCAGGGGCTGGGCTCTCATAGCGTATGGCGTTATCAACAAACGCCAGCGCCACCAGCACGATAGCCAGCAGCAGTCGGAACGTGGGTAGCCAGAGACCGGTTCCTGCGATTAACAGCAGGAACGCGTAAATCAGGCCGACCAGCAGCAGTACGCCGTAGAGGGAAAATCTAGCAATGGTAAGACGCAAAAACAGGCGCGGATGCGGCGCCTTATTCTGCAATAGCGGTGGTAATGACACCCTGATGCTCCCAATGGTTTCGCCTACCCGGCTGCAACACATCTGGTAATAGCAGGAATGGCAAACGGATGCGGATTTTGGCGTTACGATATAACATCATTATCATATACAAAACAGAATATAATAAGCCGCCGCAACCATTTTCGTATCAATATGTAACCGGATATTCCGTAGGCTTATTCCTGCGCCAACGTGCGGTGCTCTCCGCCTTTGCCTTTCATTACCATCACAAAGCACAGCAGCGTAAAGGCCATCATGATCCAGGCCATCGCCCATGGCGTGCCGTCGCTAAACACCGACAGCAGCAGCGATGAGACGATCCCGCTGCCGTACTGCAACGAGCCTATCAGCGCCGAGGCCGAACCCGCCAGATTCGATGGCACCGTATCCAGCGCGGCGGCGGTGGAAGCCGCAGCGACAATGCCGTTCATCGAGAAGAAAATAAAGATGGTCAGCACCATCGCCACCATGCCGCCCATATGCGTTTTCACCGACAACGCCAGCAGTACGGTCGCCAGCGCGGCCACAAAGGCGGCTACCCGCAACAGCGTATGCAGCGGGTGGCGCTGCACTAAGCGGCGGTTAACGGAGCTTAGCGCCATCACACCGATAATATTGACTGCAAACAGCCAACCATAGTGCTGCGGGTCAACGTGGTAATAGCTGATATAGACAAACGGCGAACCAGCGATAAAGGCATAGGCCGCCACGTAGAAAAAGCTTACGCACAGGGTGTAACGCATAAACTCGCGGTTTTTCAACAGCGAAGCGTAGTTGCCAAACGCGCTGCTGATGGGCGTGGTCAGCCGTTTTTCACCCGGCAGCGTTTCCGGTAGCCACCACAGCGCGATAAACATCGCCGCCCCCATTACCACCAGCAGCCAGAACACCGCGCGCCAGGAAGCGATCGTCACAATCTGCCCACCGAGCAGCGGCCCCACCACTGGCGCAATGGCGCTGATAATCACCAGCGTCGAGAGCATCTGCGCCGCGCGGGTGCGGGCATAGAGGTCGCGAATCATTGCGCGCGCCAGCATCGGGCCGGTACAGGCGCCGAACGCCTGAAACACACGCCAGAACACAATCTGCGGCATGTCGCTCGACAGCGCGCAACCGGCAGAACCAATCACAAACAGAACCATACCAATAAACAGCGGGATACGACGGCCAACGCGGTCGCTAATCGGCCCCCAGATAAGCTGGGCAAACGAGAAGCCAATCAGGAAGCCGGTAATGGTCAGTTCGACGTTTCCCTGCAGTTCGGCAGCCATCATCGGCATGGCGGGCAGGTAGATATCGGTTGAAAGCGAGGTAAATGCCATCAGCGCACCGAGAATCACAATAAAGAAGATCCCGGAGGTGGCGGCGCGTTTATTCGGCGTGGAGTGTTCGGTTCTGCTCATAATATCATGACAAATAAGAAGAAACCGGCAGACGCGTGCTGCCGGTGAAGGCGTTACTCGCCAGCGGGGAAATCGGTCGATGCCGCCAGCGCTTGCTGCGTTTCAAAATCGGCAACGCGAGCCCGCAGCGTCGATAGGGTGCTTTGCAGTGCCTGCGAGCCCAGTACCATCCGCAGCGGGGCCGGGTTGACCTCCACGCTTTCAATAATGCGTGCCGCCATCCGCGCCGGGTCTCCCGGTGCCTGACCGTTCGCCGGGTCGAGCATCTTAAGGAAGCTATGCGCCGGTGTCGCATCGTATTCCGGCATCAGCGTCGCAACCTGCGCGCTGCCGTAGCGGAACTCAGTACGTGCACCGCCGGGCTCGACGATGGTCATTCCGATACCAAACGGCGCCACTTCTTGCGCCACGGCTTCGACGAAACCTTCAATGCCCCATTTGGTGGCGTGATACATCGAATTTCCGGCGAAGGCCACCTGGCCGCCGTAGGAGGAGATCTGAATCACTCGGCCACCGCCCTGCGCACGCAGATGCGGCAGCGCGCTGCGGATAAGCTGGATAGAACCCAGCAGGTTGGTATCAATCATTTGCTGCACCTGCGCGTCGCTCAACTCTTCCGCCGCGCCAAACAAGCCGTACCCGGCGTTAGCAATCACCACGTCAATGCGGCCAAAGCGCGCCCAGGACTCATCAACCACCTGACGCACCGCCGCGCCGTCAGTGACATCCAGCAGCGGCGCGCTGAAAGTCTCCGGCCATGCGGCCAGCAGGTCTTCCATCTTCGCCGTGCTGCGCACCGTGCCAATCACGCGTTCACCGCGCGCCAGCAGTTGCTGCGCCATTTCACGACCAAAACCGCTGCTTACGCCTGTAATAAGCCATGTCCGCTGAACCATAAATCCCCCTGCTAACCGTTGATATTTGCGCCGTCAGGCGTCGTCGCCCCGCGTTTCGATGGGGCTATTATCCGCCGCCAATTATTACCGGTATATGAATTTATCTTGCTTTCAGAATTCCATTTTTAGATATAATGGTAAGTAACGCTTTGAACACCAGGTCCACACCATGCTCGATAAACTCGATGCGCTAAAAATTTTCTGCACCGCCGCGCAAACGCTCAAATTCCGTGAAGCCGCTACACAGCTGGGGCTTGCGCCACAACAGGTTACCCGTGGTATCGCCGAACTAGAGAGCCAGCTTGGCGAGATGCTGTTTCTGCGTAATACCCGACAAATTAAGCTTACGCCGTTTGGTCAGCAGTTCTGGCCCAAAGCTGAGTTATTGCTGGCGGAAAGCGAAGCGCTGTTCTCCGAAGGTCAGCGACGCAACGAGCAGTCTATGGCAGGCAAGGTGCGCATCACTCTGCCCCCGCTGTTTGAAAACCGGGATATTATCTGCCAGCTTCTGCATCAGCTGTCGGACTATCCGGAGATTGCCATCGAGTGGCACAACACCGGTCGTCACCTGAATATTATTGATGAGCAGATTGATATTGGCATTCGTATCGGCGCAGTACCGGATAACCGCTATATCGTCAAAACGATCCGCCCGGTCGGGGTGCAGATTGTCGCGGCACCAGCGTTAATTCAGCGGTTGGGCGAGCCCGCTGACCTCAAAGCGCTGCAGCTTCACTACCCGCTAAGCGCGCTCAGCAACAGCAACTCCGGCCGCGTCTGGCCGTGGCAGTTTGCCAACGACAACAGCTTTTTCCCGGCCAATCCGGCGTTTGTCGCGTTCGATATCGACAGCGAGCTGGCGGCGGCGCTCGCCGGGCGCACCGTTAGCCAACTGGCGGATATTACTGTGCGCCCGTTCCTGCAGCGCGGCGAACTGGTGAATCTGCTGCCAGCGCTCAACTATCAGCCGTGGCAGCTCTATATATTTCGCCCGCATCTGCCGCTGCTCCCTGCCCGCGTGCGGCTGGTGTTTGATCTGCTAACGCAGATCCTGCGCGAACATTTCGCGCATTAAGCCAGGTGCAGCGTTATGACTTCGCGGTTTCAGCAAGAAACTGCGCCAGAACCGCATTGGCATTAGCCGCCATGTCTGAAGAGCATGTCGCTGCCAGCACGGCAATAAATGCCTGAAGCTGCTCTGAGGTGATGCCGTTATGGTGGCTGATGGCAAAGTGGCTTTTCAACTGGCTTTCTGCGCCGGGAATGGCGGCCAGCGCAGAGATGGTCGCCAGTTCGCGTGCTGGCCAGTCCAGCACATCGCGCTGGAAGATATCGCCAAACAGATGCGCTTTCAGGTAGGTATCGATAGCCGGAGCAAAATCAAACAGCGGCCCGCTCACCGTTCTGCCCACCAGCGCCGTTTGGGTATCACGCCCGGCGGCCAGGCTATCCCATCCCGCGGCCGCTGGGGTGGAGGACTTGCCTTCGTCATCGACAATGCCCTGCGCCTGACGCGCGTTCATCACCGACATAAAGCAGCCGAGGCCGTTGAGGCTGCGCGGGAAACCGCAGTAGGCATAAAGCTGAACCAGCACTTCTTTGATTTCATTGACGGTCAGCCCGGCGTCCAACCCTTCATGCAGCGCGGTGGCCAGTCGGGTCATGTCACCGCAGGCGGTCAGCGCGGCAATGGGGATCATCGCCTGCTGGCGATCATTTAATGGGTTTTGCATCAATGCCTCTCCGAAGGGAGCCCGCAGGCTCCCGCATAAACGGGTAAATGGGATAAGTATAAGACGTTGGCTTTAGGTTGATTAGCCGGTGAAATCAGAACTGGGCTATGAGCCAGTTTCATGAATACCGTCACTACCGGCCAGAGAAACGCAGCACCTCCGCCGGATAGCGCTCGCCCTGAATCTCAATGTTGGCATCGGCAATTTGTTTGAGGTCCTGCGCGTCGAGCGTGAGTTCCAGCGCGCCAATATTCTCCTCAAAGCGGATCTGGCTACGGGTACCAAACAGCGGCACGATCCACGGCTGCTGTGCCATCAGCCACGCCAGCGCCACCTGCGCCGGGGTGGCGGCATGTTTGTCGGCAATCTGGCGGATAAGCGTAACCAGCTGCTGATTGCTCGTGCGGGCAGCATCAGCAAAGCGCGGCGTATGGGCGCGGATATCGCTACTGTCAAACACCGTGGTGGCGTCGATTTTTCCGGTCAGAAAGCCTTTGCCCAACGGGCTGTAAGGCACCAGCCCAATGCCCAGCGCTTCCAGCGTCGGCAAAATTTCACCCTCCGGCTCACGCGTCCACAGGGAATATTCGCTTTGCAGCGCCGCCAGCGGCTGTACCGCATGAGCCCGTCGGATAGATTCAGCGCTGGCTTCCGACATGCCAAACCAGCGCACTTTTCCTTCGGCAATTAGATCCTGTACCGTACCGGCCACCTCTTCCATCGGCACGTCCGGGTCAACGCGATGCTGATAGTAGAGGTCGATATAGTCGGTCCCCAGACGTTTCAGGCTGCCTTCTATCGAGCGGCGAATCTGTTCCGGGCGGCTATTGACGCCGCCGCGATGCTCGCCGGTCTGCTGATCGATATCCCAGCCAAATTTGGTGGCGATTTTGACCTGATGGCGAAACGGCGCAAGCGCCTCACCGACCATCCGTTCATTGGTCCAGGGACCGTACACTTCGGCGGTATCGAAGAAATCCATCCCCCGTTCAACCGCATGGCGAATCAGCGCAATCATCTGCTCGCGGTCCGGTAGCTCGCGGGCTTTGCCATAGCCCATCGCGCCAAGCGACAGCGCCGACACCTCAAGCCCTTGCCCTAACTGACGTTTTATCATCATGCCTCTCCTTACGGTTATGCCGCGCGCAGTTCGGCGGCAAACCGCGCCTGGAACTCGCTCAGCTTGTCCTTGTTACGGGCCGCCACCTCAAAGAACGCCAGCGGCGGGCGGTAGCCCATGCCCACGTAGCGGGCGCTGGCTTTCATGGGGGTGAGCACCTCTTCCATGGTGCTGTTGAGCAGACCTTCATGGGAATAGGTGAACTCGCTCGCCCCCGCTGTGGTAACAATTTGCAGTTGTTTCGCTTTCAGCGCCTCGCCGCCGGGGCCAAAGGCCCAGCCGTAGGTCCAGACCGCATTCAAATAGGCTTTGAGCATCGGCGTCAGGTTGAACCAGTGGGTAGGATAGAGAAACACCACCCGGTCGGCATCCGCATAGGCGGCCTGCTCTGCCGCCACGTCGATGGCCGCAGGGTTATCACCGTACAGCGCTTCCAGGTTACGTACCGTCACGTTTTCTGCCTCTTCGGCGGTTTGCTGCAGCGCGTGGATCGCGCGGGATTGTGAGAAATAAGGATGGGAAACCACCACCAGCGTTTTCATATGTCGATGACCTTGTCGTGTTTATCTCGAATGACACGCAGTATGCGACGACCTATTGCTAACTTTAATAGACCTTATGGTTGATGTACTTTCAACCTAAGGTTAATAATGAAGTACATTTCCCCAGCTACCGGAACCGGGCATGGACCTTTCTCAGCGCGTGCGCGCCATTACTTCGTTTATCGATGCCGCCGATGCAGGTAGCTTTGCCGCCGCCGCACGGCTTCAGGGCGTGAGCGCCGCCGCCATCAGTAAAAATATCGCCGGGCTGGAGCAGGCGCTGGGGGTTCGTTTAATGAACCGCACCACCCGCAAGCTCAGCCTGACCGAAGAAGGGGCGGCCTTTTTACAACAGGCGCGCATCGCCATTGAGGCACTGGATACCGCCGTCGATACGGTCGTAGCCGGGAAAATGGAGACGCGGGGGCACGTGCGCATCTCCACCAGCGCAGCTTTTGGGCGCGAGCAGTTGCTGCCCGCCCTGCCGGGGCTGCGTCAGCGCTATCCAGGCCTTTCCGTTGAGGTGGATTTTGACGATCGGGTGACGGATATCGTCCGCGATGGCTACGATCTGGCTATCCGCGGCGGACGCATTGTCGATTCGTCGCTGATTTCTCGCCCGGTCTGTCTGCTGAATATGGTGCTGGTAGCGTCACCGGCCTACCTGGCGGAGTGTGGCGTACCGACCACCCCGGACGCGCTCAGGCATCATCATCTGATCGCCCGTCGCTTTCTCGGCGGCAAAGTGTCGCCCTGGAACTTTCACGCACCCGATGGCAGCCTGATAACGCTGGAACCGGACGCCGCCGTTGTTACCCTCTCCGCCCCCGAAGCCCAGCTTCAGGCAGCGCTGCTGGGTCTGGGGATTGCGCAAGTTGGCGTCCATCACGCGCTGGCGCATCTGCAAAACGGTCAGCTAAAAACGCTGCTCTTCGGGCAACACGATAGCGGTAGCTATGAAATGGTGATTCAGTACCCGCACCGGGCGCTGGTTGCGCCGCGCGTCAAAGCCACCGTCGAATACCTGCTGGAGACATTCCGCCAGGATCCCAGACTGCATTTCCCTGTGGCCAGACTGGCGGAGTTTGCGGCATAGTCCAGAATAGATATATTCATCACACAAATATTGCATTTCATGCCGCATTTTCGGCATTTCATTCCCGTTTTCAGGCCGTTAATGCCTGAAATGTCTGACGGGCGACAAAAAGGCCTACAGTAGCGTTTATTTACAGGTGTGCCCTATGCCGAAGTCTCTGTTTCAACGTGAAAACCTGTTGTCCGGTTTTCAGTGGTTCTTCTTTATTTTCTGCAATACCGTGGTGGTTCCACCAACGCTGGTTTCCGCTTTCCATCTGCCTGACAGCAGCCTGTTGATGCTGACCCAGTACGCGTTTCTCAGCACCGCGGTTGCCTGTTTACTGCAGGTCTTTTTTGGCCTCCGCCGCGCCATAATGGAAGGGCCAACCGGCTTATGGTGGGGTACCATTCTGACCATCACCCTGGCAGAAGCCTCGCGTGGCACCCCACTGAACGATATTGCCAGCAGCCTGGCGGTGGGAATCGCCATCTCTGCGGTATTGACCGTTATTATCGGCATCAGCGGCCTTGGGAACCGCCTGTCGCGGCTGTTTACCCCGACGGTGATGGTCGCCTTTATGCTGTTGCTAGGCGCGCAGCTCACCACCATCTTCTTTAAAGGGATGCTGGGGCTGCCGTTTGGTATCGCCAAATCAACCGTCGGCCTGCAGCTTGCGCCGTTCGCCATTTCGACGGCCATTATGTTCTTCGTGATTGGCCTGATTATCTTCTTACCTGCGCGCATTTCCCGCTACGCCCTGCTGATTGGCACGGTCGTCGGCTGGCTGGTGTGGCGCATCTGCTTTGGCACGTCGGCCACCTCCTTCGGTGAACTGCACTGGCAACTGTTCCCGCTGGGCAGCCACGGTACGCTGTCGCCGGGGATTATTCTCACTGCGGTTATCACCGGTCTGGTGAACATCAGTAATACCTACGGCGCCGTGCGCGGTACCGATGTGTTCTACCCGCAGAGCCCTGCCAGCAGCGCGCATTATCGCCGCAGCTTTGTGGTTTCCGGGGTGATTACGTTGGTGACCGTGCCGCTGGCGGTGATCCCTTTCTCGCCCTTTGTCTCTTCCGTTGGCCTGTTAACCCAAACCAACGACAGCTCGCGAAAATCCTTTTTCTACGGTGCACTGCTGTTCCTGCTGGTCGCCATGGTGACCCCACTCACCCGCTTCTTCTGCTCTATTCCGCTAGGCGTCAGCAGCGCGGTGATGCTGGTCTCTTATCTGCCGTTATTATATTCCAGTCTGGTATTTAGCCAGCAGGTGAAGTTCACTTCGCGGAATATCTATCGCCTGGCACTACCTTTATTTATTGGGCTATTTTTAATGAACCTTCCGCCGGTATATTTACAGGATGTGCCGCTCACCATTCGTCCATTGTTAAGTAATGGCTTATTGATGGGGATTTTGTTATCCGTATTGTTAGATAATATTATTCCGTGGGATCGTTTTAAATAATTGTTCCTGCCGCTCCCCGTACCTTCGGGGAGCACATGCGCGTTCTACCTCACACACCGCTTTACATGCCAGCGTAATGTGCTATTAATAAGTATAGTTGTATGGCAAGTAATTAATTCAAAAAACACATAACGCAAGCGTTTCCTGTTGCATAAGAGAGAACGGTAAGAAGCTTTTTATCCCTTCCGCAAAGATGTGAATAAAGTGTTTCTTTACGTAACCAAATAATAGGCAAATCGTAATGAAAAAACGTATTGATAGCGACAAAATAACAAAAACATTCCTCGAATATACCTTAATTAACACCACTTCCGTTCCCACCAGTCAGAATTTACCGAGTTGCGATAATCAATTTAAACTCGCACAACACGTCGCCAATCAATTTGCTCATCATGCGGCAGTAACCGTTGATATAAACAGCCACGCTATCACCACCGTTACGCTTCCGGCGAATATTGCCAACGCCCCTTCTATCGTCTTCTTCGCGCACCTCGACACCGCGCCGGATCATACCGGCGATACCCATGCCATTCGCGTGAACCAGTATGACGGGCAGGCCATCGTCCTGCCGGGCAGCGGCGAACGTTTCTCACCAGAGAACCACCCGGAGCTGCTGGATTACATCGGCCAGGACCTCATCACCACCGATGGCACCAGCCTGCTGGGCGCCGATGACAAAGCGGCGATTGCTGCCGGTGCCGAAGCGCTGCAGTACCTGATTGCCCACCCAGAGGTGCCGCACGGCGATATTCGTCTGGTGCTGCTGCCGGATGAAGAAATTGGCATTCGCGGAGCAAAAGCGCTGGACGTACAAGCGCTGAACGCCGACTACGGCATTTGCCTCGACTGCTGCGGCGTCGGCGAATACGTGATTGAAAACTGGTACGCCGGTAGCGCGCAGATTACGGTTAAAGGCACCACCGCTCACCCGATGAGCGCGAAAGGCAAGCTGGTGAACGCGCTGTGTATCGCCACGGAAGTGATTACCTCTTTGCCGCCAAAAGAGCGCCCAGAGCACACCGAGGGCCGCGAAGGCTATTACTGGCCGCATAAGCTGACCGGTGATACTGCCAGCGCCACGCTGGATATCGCGATCCGTGATTTTGAAATCGACGGCTATCAGCAGCGTAAATCCACGCTGCAGGCGATTGTGGCCGACCTTAAACAGCGCTGGGGCGATGAGCGCATCTCCATCACGCTGAATGATATTTACGACAACGTGAAGCCGAGTCTCGACAAATCACCGGAGATTCTGGAAAACGTCAAACGGGCGATGCATAACCTCGGCATTACGCCAAAACCGCTGCTGATGCGCGGCGGCTACGACGGCAGTGTGATCACCCCGAAAGGCCTGCCGACCATCAACATCTTTACCGGCGCGCACAACTTCCACTCGACCAAAGAGTTTTTACCCGTCGAATCCCTGCGTCTGGCCGCTGAAATGTTGCTGGAGATGGTGGAGCTGAGCACCGGTGAGGTTCGCGCGTGAAAAAGTGGACCATTGAATTCGTACTCTATGCCGTCTACATGGTGTTCGGCGCCGCCTGGGCCACCACCGGTTCGGTGATGCCGCAGATTATGGCTGATTTCAACGTTGACGTGTCGCACGCCGCGCTAATGTCGAACGTTATTCTGTGGGCCAAGATTGTCGGTGCCGTGGGCACTGCCGTGCTGGTTGCCCGCATGGGAACGCGCAAATCGTACCTGCTGGGCTGCGTGATGATTGGCGTGTCGGTTTTTATTCCCTTTGTCGATAACTTCACCCTGCTGTTGATTATTCGCTTCCTCGGCGGCCTCGGCGGTGCAGTATGTCTGGTATCGCTGGTGCCAACGGTGGCCCGCTTCTTCGATAACAAAATGGCGGCCACCCTTAACAGCATCAACTGCACCTCAAACATCATCGGTACCATCATTGCCCTGACGCTGGCGGGCTATCTTTCCACCTTCTTCGGCGGCTGGCGTAACCTGCTGGCAGCCTACGGGGTCATTACCCTGGTGCTGGGCGCGGTGTGGATGCTGTGCTTTACCGACGAAGAACGCAGCGAGCAGCACGCGGCGAACCTGAGTCGTGAAAGCAAGATAGCGGTGCTGAAAGAGGCGATATTCAGCCGCATCGTGTGGGGGATGATTGCCCAGTACGCTGGCGCGATGATCATGATGGTGTTTATGTTCACTTTCCTGCCGCTGTACTACGCCAAATATGCGCATCTGCCGGCAGACTCGCACGCGCATCTGAGCGGAACAGTGAACCAGGTGGGGATTATGCTCGGCGCGCTGGTGGGGCCGTACTTTAAAAACCGCGGCTATCACTATAAAAACTGGCTGTTTATCTCCAGTATCTTTATGGCGGTAACGACTTTTGCCATGCTGTTCGCCACTAACGACATGGTGATCCTGGTCTGTTCATTCCTGACCGGCGGTATCTTTGCGACCTGGTTTGCGTTTATCTTCTCGATTCCCAAAGAGGGGCTCAAAAACGCCACCACGCAGACCGTCACCTACGCTATGTCCACCTTCTGGGTCTGCACCTTCCTGCTGGCCACCATCAACAGCCAGCTTATCGGCTGGTCGGTTGACCTGACCGGCGGCTTTACCGTGGGCTTTACCTACGTCTTCGCCCTGATGGTGGTTTCACCGATTGTGGCGCTGCTGGTCTTTCCCAAAAAAGCACGATAATCAGAAACAACAACGGGCACGATATTGTGCCCGCTTATCATGAAAAACGGGCCACCAGGCCCGTTAACGATTAACACACTTCAAGTAGCTGCCGCTTCGCGCTTTCCGCCTGCGTTCGGTAGAACTCATACCGCGCACAGAACCACGTTCTTTGCTGCTCGTTCATATTGCCGGTTACCGCGCAAATATCGACAGGGCGGCCTCGCGACTGCATTTGGGCAAAACTGCGGGCCAAAAAATCAAAGTTCATTAACGCCTGCTGATCCTGTTGTTGCATTGCATATCCCTCCGGTCTGATACTCGTTTTCAAGGCTATATGCTCTACTGTTTCCAGTATTCGCCTGTTATCAGTTACTTTTTGAACACTGCGTGCGCATTCCAGTCGCGCGCCGTCACACTTCAGCCATTTCCCTTTTTTCTTCACGAGCGGATCGTGCTGAATACGCGTGCGGGTCCATATGCGGGTACATCAATCAACATTTTTGCAATATACTGTGACAATTGTAGAACAGAGTGAGTACAGGTGAGCGATGGAAATTGATCTCGATAATCTGGTCTTTGATGGGCTGGAAGAGGCGCAAGAGCGCAACGCAGAACGTCTTGACGATGCGGACAAGAAAGCGCAGGCGATTGTCGCCGACGATGATTGCGGCGATGCCTGCAAAATCTGATAACCGAAACCGGCCTGAGGGCCGGTTTTTTTATATGGAGCGGGAGTCTTTCCCGGCGTCGCTGCGCTCGGCCGGGCTACTGCTTCGTGACAGTGTCACGCTAAATCAATCCGCTATCTGTTCTTTGGCGAGCGCTACTAGCTTTTTAATCGCGGCGGTGCGTTCCCGTTTGCGGTACAGCAGCCACAGCACAGATGGGATCGCCTCACCGGCAATCTCCCGATAGCACACGCCGGGGAGATTGATGGTCTGCGCCATCACCGCCGGAACCACCGCCACGCCGTTGCCCAGCGCAACGTTCGCCAGCACCTCCGTCAGCGCCCCGGCCCGCCGGGTGTGTTCAAGAGTAAAGCCGCCGCGTCTTGCCACTTCAACGGTGCCGGAGCGCTGTTCCGGCAGAATAAAGGTTTGCTGACGAAGGCTTTCCGGCACTATTTCCGCTGTCTGTGCCAACGAATGACCGTCACTTAGCGCCAGGCAAAAGTGGTCATGATGCAGCGCCAGATGGGCTATTTCAGCGGGCAACGCTAGCGGCCCGCGCACCAACGCGACGTCCAGTTTCCCCTCCCCCAATAGAGCTGCCATCCCCTCCATCGGCAGTTCGCTAACCTCAACGGCGACGTCGGGGTACTGCTGGCGATAGTGATTAAACAGCGAACTCAGTACCCCGGACATTAACGTCGATGACACATATCCGACACGCAGATACCCCCGCTCACCCCGCGCCGCACTCTGCACCCTCGCCCTCGCCTGCTCGGCCTGCGCAAGCGTCGCCTGCGCCTCATCTCGCAGAATCTCACCCGCCTGCGTAAGCTGTACCCGCCGCTGGCTGCGGACAAACAGCGACGTCCCCAGTTCACGCTCAAGCTGGGCTATCTGTACGGAGAGCGTTGGCACGGCGATACCGAGCGCCTCCGCCGCCGCACCAAAATGCAGGGTGTTAGCCACTTCAAGGAAATAACGCAGATGACGCAGCTCCATAGCCATTCCTGATTATTAGGTTTTATCTAATAATAACGGCAAGCATCTGGATTGAACAAGGCAGCCAGAACGCCGATGCTAATGGCTATACGAACCTTTTCGGATGCCGACCATGCTGTATCGTTTTGCCATTTTTAGCGATGTTCACGCCAATTTACCGGCACTTGACGCCGTCCTCGCCGATATTGACCACCACGACATTACCCAATGCTTCTGCCTTGGCGACGTTGTTGATTTCGCCCCCTGGCCGAATGAGGTTATCGCCCGACTGCGTGAGCGGCAGATTCCGGTGCTACGAGGAAACCACGACCAGCGGGTGGCCTGCGATGAACCGGTGACCACCATGGCGGTGCACAGCCCCGAAGAGCGGGATGCCAGGGTCGAAGCCATTGCGCTAAGTAAACGGGTTCTCAGCGAGGAAAACCGACGCTGGCTGCAAGCGCTTCCCGATACATTGCGCCCGGATCTGCCGCTGCCAATTCTGCTGGTGCATGCCAGTCCGCGCTCACTGTCGGAATATCTGTACGCCGATACCAGCGCACGCACGCTGCTGGCCTTTCCACAATTGCACGACGTCGACGCGTTAATTTGCGGACATACCCACTTTGCCTGCGTGCGGGAAATCGACAGAGGTACGAGACGGCCGTTACTGTTCGCCAACCCTGGCGCCGTAGGGCGTATTAAACCGGGACAGCCGCAGGCAAGCTGGTTATCAGGAGAAATTCGTGAAGGGAAGTTGTCGTTGATGGTCAAAACGGTGCAGTACGATGTGGAGCAGGTGGTACAGGCCATCCGCGACAGTGAAGTACCGGATTATTATGCCGATGAACTCATGCGTCGCATCGCGCAGTGATAAGCGCCGTTGCGCACCGAGCGGCGCAAAACAGCGGCAATGGTATGCACACCACCGCGTACCAGTCGCTGCTCTACTGGATTAAGACGTAAATCCAGCATCTCCTGCGCCCAGTCGGGCAGCAGGTCAATCCCTGCCTTCATCAGAATCGTGCCCGAGGGTTGTGCCATCCGCCCCGGAAGACGGGTGGTCATCAGCACGCGAGCGACTTCTCGTGTGCGTTCATCGCATCTTAGCTGAGGCCGCATCTGCTCGAGATAGTCCGCCACTGCCTGCGGCGTTTTTGGCACGTTACGCGCCCCCAACCGCTCGGCGATACTCGCGGACTCAATAAAATATTGCGCCTGCCTTGCCGGGCTCACCACTACACGGCGATAGCGCAGATGGGAGGCCATAAACGAACTGCACTCCGCAACGTGAACCCAGGTCAACAGATCCGGGTCGCTGGCGGCGTACGGCGTCCCGTCGATATCTACCCCGCTAACCCGCTCATGAATCGCTTTCACTTTGGCAATCAGCCGTTCAGCATCTGGAACGGTGGCGAAAGTGGTTGCTGAGATAAACTGGCTGGTACGGCGCAGGCGGCCAAAGATATCGTCACGAAACGAGGAGTGATCCCACACACCGGCCAGCGCCAGTGGGTGCAGCATCTGCAGTAATAACGCGCTGATGCCGCCGCACAGCATGGAGGTGAAATCGCCGTGCACCGGCCAGATAGCCGACTGCGGGCCGAACAGCCCCGGTTCCCCGGCAGGATGCTCGAAGTCGATTTCATTCAGCGCAATCCCCGTCAGGCCTAGCACCTGACGTTCAATACGCTGGCGTAGCCACTCCATGCGCTTTCTCCTTCAGGCTTACGCTTTACGCGCGTTATCAAGCCAGGCGTATACCGCCGCCAGATCCTGCTCGGCCAGCCCGCCCTGCGACGCCTGCGTCCACATATCGACGATATCGGCCATCATCGGCATGGTGCCCTGCGGAGCGTTTTCCAGCGCCAGACGCGCATCTTTGAGCGCATGCTGAAGCTGCATCTGCGGGGTGTAGTCCTCTTTACGGATCATCTCCAGCTTGCCCTTGACGTACGGCGCCGCCAGCGGCCCGCCTTCCAGCGTTTCCCACAGCTGGCCCGGCGTGAAGCCAAACTGTTTGGCAAGCTGCATACTTTCCGCCACGCCCTGCATCATTGAGATAAGCCAGGCGTTGATCACCAGCTTCATCTTCTGGCTGTTGCCCGCGTCGCCGTACCACTGGGTGCCGCGAGAAATGGCGTC
The DNA here is from genome assembly GCF_019584505.1 of Kluyvera sp. EC_51. Lineage (NCBI taxonomy): Bacteria > Pseudomonadati > Pseudomonadota > Gammaproteobacteria > Enterobacterales > Enterobacteriaceae > Kluyvera > Kluyvera sp. EC_51. The sequence continues at coordinate 66,312 of NZ_VDAG01000042.1, forward strand.
AAAGACCTGCTGTGCATCGCCCGCTCGCGACGCATCACCGCTGGCCATTACCAGAATTTGAGCGTTTTCCGCCGGGGCTTTGGTGCCGGAAACCGGCGCATCGAGGTAGAGCATATCGGGGCGAAGTGCTTCGAGCAGCGCGATGGCATCAGCGGTTTCCTGAATGCCGATGGTCCCCATCTGGCAGAAGGTTGCCCCCTGCTGACAGGATGGCGCAACGGCGCGGATGGCCGCCAGGGTGGCGTCACCGTCGGTGAGCATGGCGATAATCACCTGCACGTCGCTTGCCGCTTGTGCGGCAGTTTCACGCACGATAAGGCCCGCTGACAGCAGATCGTCGCCGCGACCCGGCGTGCGGTTCCAGCCGTATACGGTGAAACCTTTTTTGAGCAGGTTGGCGGCAAATGCGTGCCCCATCGCGCCTAAACCCAGTACCGCTACCGCGGGCAGTGCCTTCATGTTTCTCTCCTCAGATGGTCGGTCTTTTAGGTAGCGTGATGATTATTCGGCAGAAAAGCAACTGGTTAATGGTTAAGCGCCCTTCTTATTTGCAACTTTTTGATAACAAAACTGGATACATGTCAGTTTGGTGAAAGGTTCCGTTCACTTTACGTTAGGTGGAATATGAAGTTCCATCACCGGTGAACGGGCCAAGGGGTGCGGCCGCGCACCCCTTCGCAATCCCCGCGGCCCCGCAGGGAAATCGGTGCTTCGCACTGCGCTCGCCTACGAACTCCAGCCTACGGCACGGCGAAACTCGACATCCCTGTCTCGGTTCGCCTCAGTCCGCCATCCATGGCGTCCTGACCTTGTCTTCCATTCTCCGGCTCGCCGATTTCCAGCGGGGACTCATCGGTTTCAGTGACTTTGGTTTTTGCTGTTAGCTAAAAGACCGCACGGTTTTGGGTGGCGTCTAAATCGCCGAAGCGTTTCCCGTAGACCGGGTCAGCCCACAGGGATGTGGGCTGAGGGCGCAGTTTACAGGGATGTAAACTTGCGCCCGACCTGAAGCCGGAGGGAATAAGCTGAGGGAACCGCGCAGCGGCGATTGGCCGCCCCTTGCGCGCTCTCTGCGCCAGTGCAGTTTATATGGCTACCGCTGGAAGAGAGCGCAACAGAGTGATAAGCCTGAATGCAACTCAGAACGAAGGCATTAGCAACGCTCGCGCTACCCCCCTTTCCGCCCCCCAGACTTCCCAATCGCCTTATACAAATCATTAATTCGCTTCATCGAACGCAGCGTCCGCTGTGAGTGGGTGGATGCCACCGACAGCACCAGCATCTCCAGACACACCATCACCGTACCATGTAGCGGCACGCGGCCATTCTCCCCACGAGGAACGTGGATCACCACCTGCGCCATATCGCTAAAGCGCGAATCAGTAGCCTGAGTCAGCAAAATCGTCGGAATACCCAACCGCTCCGCCTCACGCAGCGTCGTCAGCCCTTCCCGATGCGGCGATTTTTGCCCCATCATAATCAACACATCGCCGCGCTGCAGCGCAATAAGCTGCTCGGCAAGACTAAAGCCGGTGCGATTAAGCACGCAGGACGGCAGGCCAATCCGGCTGAACAGTCGCGCGGTGTACTCGGTCAAAATCCCCGACGCGCCGATGCCAAACAGCGCGACCTGACGCGCATCGCCCAGCAACACCACCGCCTGGGCTATCGCCGCACGGTTGCTGGTGCTGGCGAGCATCTCACAGGCACGCTGGTGCCCTTCCAGCACAAAATCGATACTGGAGTTCACGTCGCTGGTCAGAGCCCCAACCGTCGAAGCCATTTTTTCCGACGAGGTGATGGTCGGGCCAAACCAGTGCTGCATGGTCTGCTTCAGGTCGCGCAGCCCGGCAAAACCGAGCGCCTGGATGGCGCGTACCACGGTGGCATCGGAGGTTTGCGTGGCGGCGGCAATCTCCATTGCCGTGTGGTCGAGCACCGCCTCGCGGTTATCATCAATCCAGTGCGCGACCGCCAGCAGACGCGGCGAAAGCTGAGGCGTGCGGCTTCGCAGGCGTTCGCCGAACAGGTCAACCCGACGCTTCTCTTTACGCATCACCGTCTGGCTCATTTCGTCTCCTTAGGCAGTGGGCGTCCGGCAATCTGCGACTGCACCTCCGCCACCAGCAGGTTCAACGAGGCGTAAGAGTTAGAGATAACCTCGTCGCGCGGCAGCAGGATGTAATGCCCGGTGCGGCACGCGCGCATAAAGTCGCACCAGCCCGGCATCACTTTTTCCATATCGTTGAGTTCATCCTGCGGTTTACCGCCGGTATCCGAGCGCCAGGTGGCAAACAGGAAATCGGCATCCAGCTCCGGCAACTGCTCAGCGCTCACGTCAATACGCTGGCCGTCGGGAATACCTTCAATCATCGGCGGGAAACGGAAGCCCGCATCGCGTAGCACGCGTCCCAGTGAATGATAAGAGTGATGTACCGTGATTTTGCCGTTGTTGGCCTGAATCACCGATACGGTGATCTTATTGGTATCGATGGTCTGTTTAAGCTGTTCGATTTGCGTCTGATAGCGGCGCTCAAGGAGTGCCAGCCGCGCCTGTGAGCCGGTCAGTTCGGCAAGCTTGCCGTAGATACGCGGCGCGCTGCCGAGCAGATGGTCAATGCTCACCGTCGGGGCGATTTTCGCCAGCTGCTCAATCGGCACGTTACGGTTGGGTTCGGTAATAATCAGGTCTGGTTTGGCTGCTGCCACCGCTTCGAGGTCAATATCCGCGGTGCCGATAAACTGAATATCGCTGTTGTCAAAATCGACGCCGGTCAGCATCGCGCTGGAACGCAGATAGTGGCTACCGTCTGGACGTGTCCGCCCGTGGCTGGCGACCGGTGGCACGCCAAGCTCGATAAGCGGAATCGTAATATCGAGATCGTGCATCGACACGATACGTTTCGGGTGATCGGGAACCTGAACCACGCGGCCCAGATCGTCGGTAAACGGGTGCGTTTGTGCAAACGCCGAAACGCTAAACAGGCACAACACTGACATTAGCCCACGTAGGGTCATCCTGAACCTCACAATGCGTCGCGACGACGCCACAGCAGTAAAATAAAGAAGGGACAGCCAATCAACGAAATGATGATCCCTGCCGGAATTTGTAGCGGCGCAAAGGCCAACCGCCCGAGGGTATCGGTGAGCAACACCAGCAGCGCGCCAATCAAGGCGCTACCGGTAAGCAGCGCGACCTGGCCGCCGCGCAGCATAAAGCGCGCCATATGCGGCGCCATCAGCCCGACAAAACCGAGGCTACCGACGCAGGAGACGCTCGCCGCCGTCAGCAGCACCGGCGCGAAGAAGCGCAGCAGCGTCAGGCGTGATAACCGCACCCCAAGCCCGTTCGCCACCTGGTTGCCCATCAACGCGACGTCCGCCGCCCTTGCGGTCAAATAGAGGATCAGCACCGCCGGCAGCGCCCATACCACCGCGACCGCCAGCAGCGACCAGGTGGCAGCGTGCAGGCTGCCCGCAAGCCAGGTCATTGCCGTCTGCACATCGCGGATATCAGCAGTCGTGATAAACAGCCCCATCGCCGCCGACAGCGCCCACGACACGCCGATACCAATCAAAATAAAGCGCGGGCGCGAGAGGTCACGGGCCAGTACGATGACCAGCAGCGCCACCAGCACACCGCCGAGCATGCCGACCAGCGGCCGCCAGGCGAGACTCACGGCGGGGAAAGCCAGGATGAGGGTCAGCACCACCACGCTGGTTCCCTCCTTCACGCCAATTAATCCAGGGTCAGCCAGGCCATTGCGGGTAATCGACTGCATTGCCGCGCCGGCAAGGCCGAGCATACCGCCGCAGAACAGCGCCATCAGCAGTCGGGGTAAGCGGATGTCGCGCACGATGTACACCTGCTGCGCACTTAACGCCTCTGGCATAAACAGTGCGCGGCCAATGGCGCTGGTGGGAATGGGCAGCGAGCCTCGCGTGACGCCGAAAACCACTAATAGCAAAATCACGGTCATCAGCGCGGCGGCGATTTTCAGCAATCGGGGGCGCAGCAAAATACGTAATGGGCCAAGTGCTAATGGGCGAAAGCCCGCGCGGGTGACTGCTCGCGTCATTTAAAGAACCTCACCGCAATCGCAATAAACACCGGCGCACCGACCATCGCGGTCATCACCCCGGTCGCCAGTTCCTGCGGCGCCAGCAGCCAGCGGGCGAGAATATCCGCCAGCAGCAGCAGCAACGCCCCGGTCGGCAACGCCAGCAGCAGCCCGGTACGGATATCCTGCCCGGCCCAGCGGCGAATAACGTGTGGCACCACCAGTCCGATAAAACCAATCGGCCCGGCTACCGAGACCGCCGCACCGCACAGCAGCGCGATGGCAATCACCCCCAGCACGCGGGTGCGCACCACCGATACGCCAAGCCCGCTGGCCACCCGGTCGCCGAGAGCCAGAATGTTGAGGCGCGGCGCGAGCAACGCTGCCATCAACACCCCAAGCAGAGCTGGCACGCTGGCAATCTGTAGCGTGCTGAGACTAATGCCGGAGAGATCCCCCGCAAGCCAGGTACGCATCGCCTGTAACGTCTGTTCATCAAGGATCAGAATCGACGCGGTGACGGCCGACGCAAACGCCGACAGCGCCACCCCGCAGAGGGTAATTTTCATCGCCGTCGCGCCAACGCGCCCGGCTGAAGCCAGCAGCATCACTAGCCCAAACAGCGCCGCCGCCCCACAAGCCGCCGCCAGCGGGCGGCTCACACCGTAGGAGATCCCCGCCGCAGAGCAGACCACCACCGCCAGCGTAGCCCCGGCGTTGAGGCCGAGAATATGCGGTTCGCCCAGCGGGTTGCGAATCACCGTTTGCAGCAGCAGCCCCGCAACGCCCAGCGCCGCGCCGGTCAGCAGCGCCGCTAGCAGTCGCGTCAGGCGCAGGTTAATGATAATGCGGTGGTCAAAATTGCGTGGGTCGTAGTGCAGCAGCGCATCAACCACTACGCTGGGGGCAATGGCACGCGCGCCAAGCCCGAGATGAATAATCGCGCCGAGGCATAACAGGCTGCTAACCAGCAGCAGTGCCCACAGCGAACGAACCGTTTTTGGCCGTTGAATCAGGCTCTGCGTCGCCATCAGGCAGACTCCGGGCGGGCGCAGAACGGCATAAACAGCGGTTTTCCAGTTTGCGGGTTAGGCAACATATGCACGTCGACGTCGAAAACCTGTTTGATGATTTCGGCGGTGCAAGGCGCGCTGTCATCCACGATGCTGGCAATCTTCCCCTGCTTCATAAAAATCAGCGTGTCGGCGTAATTCACCGCAAAGTTGAGGTCATGCAGCACGGTCACCACGGTGCGCCCGTGTTCGCGGGTGAGTTGCTGGAGCAGTTCGAGGATCTCCACCTGATAGCGTAAATCAAGCCAGGTGGTCGGTTCATCCAGCAGAATGGTGGCGGTTTGCTGCGCCAGCGCCATGGCAATCCAGCAGCGCTGACGCTGGCCGCCAGAGAGGCTGTCGACCGGCAGATGCGCAAACTCCAGAGTGCCGGTCAGACGCAGCGCCGTCTCGACCGCCTGTTCATCGTCCGTCGACCATTGACGGATCAGCCCCTGCCACGGGTAACGCCCGCGCGAGACCAGTTCAAAGACGGTGAGCCCTTCCGGAGTCAGCGGCGACTGCGGCAGCAGGCCGAGCTGGCGCGCGACCTGTTTCGTTGGCTGTTGGTGAATATCCTGGCCGTCCAGACGCACGCAGCCGCCCAGCGGTTTGAGCATCCGCGCCATGGTGTTGAGTAAGGTGGATTTACCGGAACCGTTGGCACCCGCCAGCACCGTCATCTTGCCGACGGGGATGGTCAGGCTGATGTTATCAACGATGCGCTGATTGCCGTAACCGGCGCAAAGGGACTCCAGCACTATCCCGCGTTCCTGAGGGGCGTTTTGTTGCCGCTGTGGCATGTTTCTTTCTCTCCGGCCGCAACGACGTGGTATCGTTCTGCACTTTAAATAAATCTCATTCTCTTTTGATCATGCAATGCCGTAATGTAGTAGTCAATAGCACTACATTACCACTTCATTTCATAAGGAATAGGTTATGAAGCGCGATTTCCACACCTAACAAAAACCATTAAAAGCAATGATATTCAATTAATTATGAACAACACCCCTGTTTTCCAACCTCGTATTCCGACTCTTTTTAAGTCGCCGATAAATTTATTGCCGATTGGATTTACTACTACATTTTTGCATGTTTGAATGATTCTCAATTACATATCCTGAACATCCCGGCTTGGTGTGAATGGGTAATTTTGGCTTTTCAGGGCAATGATTTTTATCAATTTTGACTGCCATCCTTCGGCAGTTTTTTTATGGGAAACAGAGAGATGACACAGTTATTCCCGACGTTCACGGGAAAATCAGGACGCGCACTTTTTTCACTGGTTTTTCTGGGGGCGGTCGGCTCCCCTTCGCTGATGGCGGCAGAAAATACCCCGAGCGGCGATAGCGCGAAAAAAGAAGAAGCGATGACGGTTGTAGGCACCGCGCAGGCTGATCAGACGGTTACCGAAGGGTACCAGCCCATCAGCAGCTCCACCGCGACCCTCACCTCGATGCCGCTGCTCGATATTCCGCAGGTGGTCAACACGGTGAGTGACAAAGTGCTGGAGGACCAGCACGCCACTTCGCTTGACGAGGCGCTGTATAACGTCGCCAACGTGGTGCAAACCAACACCCTGGGCGGCACCCAGGACGCCTTTACCCGTCGTGGCTTTGGCGCTAACCGCGATGGTTCAATCATGACCAACGGCCTGCGCACTGTGCTGCCGCGCAGCTTTAACGCCGCGACTTCTCGCGTGGAAGTGTTGAAAGGCCCGGCCTCTACGTTGTACGGGATTCTGGATCCCGGCGGCCTGATTAACGTCGTTACCAAGCGCCCGGAACGCACCTTCTCCGGCGATATTTCCGCCACCTCCAGCAGCTTTGGTGGCGGCACCGGGCAAATCGACGTGACCGGCCCGATTGAAGGCACCCGTCTGGCGTATCGCCTGATTGGTGAATACCAGAACGAAGATTACTGGCGTAACTTCGGCAAAGAGCGCAGCAGCTTTATTGCCCCTTCCCTGACGTGGTTTGGCGACGATGCGACGGTAAACCTCTCCTGGTCACACCGTAACTACAATACCCCGTTCGACCGTGGCACCATTTTCGACCTCGATACCGGGAAGGCGGTGAACGTATCTCGTAAAACACGTTTTGACGAGCCGTTCAACATCACCGACGGTAATTCAGACCTGGCGCAGCTAAACGCTGAATACCGTCTGAATAGTCAGTGGACCGCGCGCTTCGATTACAGCTTTAGCCAGGACATGTACAGCGATAACCAGGCGCGCGTGATGGCTTACGATGCGAAGACCGGCAACCTGACCCGACGCGTCGATGCGACCCAGGGCTCGACCCAGCGTATGCACTCTACGCGGGCAGATTTGCAGGGTAATGTGGTAATTGGCGGCTTCTATAACGAGCTGCTCACCGGTATTGCCTACGAGAATTATGACCTGCTGCGTACCGATATGATTCGCTGCAAGAACGTCAAAAATGGCTTTAACATTTATGACCCGGTTTACGGTTCGCTGAGTAAATGTACCAGCGTCTCCGCGGCCGACAGCGATCAGCGCATTCAGCAGGAAACCTACGCCACCTACGTGCAGGACGCGCTGTACCTGACCGATAAATGGATTGTGGTGGCCGGCGCGCGCTACCAGTACTACACCCAGTACGCGGGTAAGGGCCGTCCGTTTAAAGAGAACACCGACAGCCAGGATGAGAAGTTGACGCCGAAGCTGGGTATGGTCTACAAACTGACGCCGAACGTCTCGCTGTTCGGCAACGTAGCGCAGTCGTTTATGCCGCAGTCCTCGATTGCCAGCTACATCGGCGATCTGCCACCGGAAGAGTCCACGGCCTACGAGATGGGCGCGAAGTTTGATCTGTTCAACGGCGTGACCTCGAACATCACCTTCTTTGATATTCATAAGCGCAACGTGCTGTATACCGAGACCATCGGCGACGAAACCTACGCTAAAACGGCGGGTAAAGTGCGTTCACGCGGGATTGAAGTGGATGTCGCAGGCTCGCTTACCGATAACCTGAACGTGATTGCCAGCTACGGTTATACCGATGCGAAGGTGATTGATGATCCTGATTATGCAGGTAAACCGCTGCCAAACGTTCCTCGTCATACCGGTTCACTGTTCCTGACCTATGACATCAACAACGTCTACGACAGCAACACCCTGACCCTCGGCGGCGGCGGCCACGCATTGAGCCGTCGTTCAGGCACCAACGGCGCGGATTACTACCTTCCGGGCTACGCGGTGGCTGATATCTTTGCGGCCTATAAGATGAAACTACAGTACCCGGTCACCCTGCAGGTCAACGTCAAAAACCTCTTTGACAAGACCTACTACACCTCCTCTATCGCCAGCAACAACCTGGGTAACCAGATTGGCGATCCGCGCGAAGTGCAGTTCACGGTGAAAATGTCCTTCTAACCGCCAGCGGCCCCACTCACGGGGCCGCCTTTACATACTCTTTCAAACCCTTAGCACTTCCCTACAGTTCCCTTCCGCATAATAGTCGCTTTAACTTTTAAGCAACATATTGCGACTTTGAGGGATTAGAGTAATGAAACAAACTCTGCAACTTTCACGCTGGCTACTGGGATTACTTCTCGTTGCCAGCGTTGCGCTGCCCGCCAGCGCCAACAGCTGGCCGTTACCGCCGCCCGGCAGCCGTCTGGTCGGCGAAAACCGTTTCCACGTCGTCGAGAATAACGGCGGTTCGCTGGAATCTATCGCCAAAAAATACAACGTCGGTTTCCTCGCCCTGCTTCAGGCTAACCCTGGGGTCGATCCTTACGTGCCCCGCGCCGGTAGCGTACTGACCATTCCGCTGCAAACGCTGTTGCCGGACGTTCCACGCGAAGGCATCGTGCTGAATCTGGCTGAGCTGCGTCTCTACTACTATCCGCCGGGTAAAAATACGGTCACCGTCTATCCTATCGGTATCGGTCAGCTAGGTGGCACAACGGTGACGCCAACCATGGTGACGACCGTCTCCGATAAACGCGCTAACCCAACCTGGACGCCAACGGCCAATATCCGTGCACGCTACAAAGCACAGGGGATCGATTTACCTGCGGTGATGCCAGCGGGTCCAGATAACCCGATGGGCCACCACGCAATTCGCCTCGCGGCCTACGGCGGCGTGTATCTGCTGCACGGCACCAACGCCGATTTTGGTATCGGCATGCGCGTCAGCTCCGGCTGTATTCGTCTGCGCGATGGCGACATCAAAGCACTGTTTGACCAGGTGACGCCGGGCACTAAGGTGACCATCATCAACACGCCGATTAAAGCGTCAGTCGAGCCAAACGGTGTACGTCTGGTGGAGGTTCACCAGCCGCTGTCCGAACATATTGATGACGATCCGCAGACGCTGCCTATCGTGCTAAACGCCAGCATGCAGGCGTTCAGCCAGAATGCGAACACCGACGCAGCCGTGATGAACAAAGTGATGGACGTACGCTCCGGGATGCCGGTTGATGTCACCCGTCACCACGACGTCGCACAGCAAAATATGTAGCAGGCTCCATAAAGAAAAAGGCCCTGAGCGGGATGCGCTCAGGGCCTTTTTTATGGCAGTGACATAAGCATTATGAGGGTTTTAACGCTTATTTATAGATAACTGCGGTGCCGTGCAGGTTGTTTGGACCGCTAACAGAAGTGATACGGAACGATTTCGCGCCCATGTCATCTGCTTTCTGAGCCAGTTCTTGTTCCAGAGACGCCAGGTTAGGGCCTGCGGAAGCGGAGATGCTGCCGACTTTATGCTGGTCTGCCGGAGTAGACTGCACTTCAACGGCAGCAAAGCTTGCGAATGATAGGGAGCTCAGTACGGCTGCGATGGCCAGAGTTTTTACGGTTTTCATGATTTTTACCTTTGCAGATGATTTTTGTAGGTCAGACGTTATTAACTTAACGATCGATAAAATAATCATAATGAGATCCAGGTCACACGTCAACGTATTTTTATAACGATCGTTTATTTAATTAAGATTCATATATTTTTCATATGAATATGTTCTTTTTATTTTTCCTCACGAAGCGCTAGCCCCTTCCGGGGATTATTTTTATAATGAGCGTTCACTAAACACCGACTAAGGTAGGCGGCACGATGACAACTGACACGCAAAGTTGCGCGAAAAAAGGCCGCGGTCGACCTAAAGTATTCGACCGGGAAGCGGCGCTTGATAAAGCGATGACGCTATTCTGGCAGTATGGATATGAAGCAACATCCCTCTCCGACCTCGTCGAAGCCACGGGTGCAAAAGCGCCGACGCTATATGCCGAGTTTGTGAATAAAGAGGGGCTGTTCCGCGCCGTTCTCGATCACTACATCACGCACTTTGCCTCAAAAAATGAAGCCTGTTTGTTCTGCGATGAGCAACCGGTGGTGGAAGCGCTACGCAACTACTTCACCGCGGTAGCAACCTGCTTTACCAGTAAGGACACACCGGCGGGCTGCTTTATGATCAACACCTCGGCGGCGCTGGCGGCGTCATCGAAAGAGATTGCGAAGACCATTAAGTCTCGCCATGCGGTACAGGAGCAGACGCTGAATCAGTTCCTTCAGCTGCGCCAATCGCGAGGGGAAATTCCGGCGGAGAAAAACGTCACCGAGCTGGCGTTGTTCTTGAGCTGTATTCTGCAAGGCATGTCCATCAGCGCCCGCGAAGGGGCCAGCTTTGATACCCTGATGCAGATAACCGACACCACGCTGCGACTCTGGCCGCAGATGATCGTCCCGTCATAAAAAAAACGCCCCGCCATCTGAGTGATGGCGGGGCGAACAACTTACTACCTGCTATTTTAGGCTTTATTCAGTACCAGCTGGCCGTTGCTATCCAGCGGGATCTGGCTACCAGGCTGTTTATCCATACGGATTTTTCCCTGCTGATCGCCAATTTTGTAGGTCACATCATAGCCGAGCGTCTTTTCGGATTTGTCATACACCGTTTTACAGCGCTGCTCGTTGGTGGTGTAGGTGTCATTATTCTGCATCGCACCCTGCACCTGGTTACCGGCATAGCCACCGCCTAGCGCGCCGACCACGGTGGCAACGCTTTTACCGTGCCCGCCACCAAACTGATGGCCAATCACGCCGCCTGCCACCGCACCCAGTACGGAACCGGCGATACGGTTTTCATCCTGTACCGGACGACGATGCGTCACCGCGACGTTGCGGCACTCCTGACGCGGGTTTTTGACGGTTTCCTTGATAGGCGTAGCGGAAATGACCTGCGCATACTGCGGGCCACGATCGAAAACGTTCATACTCGCTACAGCGGCAACCCCAAGCGCGGCGGCAACGCCAATACCTATACCCGCCAACATTGATTTATTCACGGGAGATCCTCCTTTGTTGCTATTGCTAACAATTGTGCAACCGATCGTTAGCAGTGCCTATCAGACAAAAACTCAAAAGCAGGATTTTATATGGGGAGATGGGTGTTTCGGAGAATTCTGAAGAGGGAATGTCCCGGCGTCGCGACGCTCGGCCGGGCTACTCGTCACTGCTGTAGCCCGGCCGAGGCGTTCACGCCGACGCCGGGAACGGCACGATAATTAATGCAACTTAAGACGCGGACGAATCACGCGGTTAATGCTACCCACCAGCATCATCAGGCCGGTTTTCACGTAGCCATGCAGCGCAATCTGGTGCATACGGTACAGAGAGATGTAAACCATACGCGCGATACGCCCTTCAATCATCATCGAACCGCGCATCAGGTTGCCCATCAGGCTGCCGACGGTGGAGTAGTTAGAAAGCGATACCAGCGAGCCGTGGTCTTTGTAGCTATACGCTTTCAGCTCATTGCCCTTCATCTGCGCCAGAATGTTATTCAGCGCGCAGGTCGCCATCTGGTGCGCCGCCTGAGCGCGCGGTGGCACAAAGCCGCCTTCCGGACGTGCGCAGGAGGCACAGTCGCCAATCGCGTAGATATCCGGGTCACGGGTGGTTTGCAGCGTTGGCTCGACCACCAGCTGGTTAATACGGTTAGTTTCCAGACCGCCGATCTCTTTCATAAAGTCCGGCGCTTTAATACCTGCCGCCCAGACCATCAGATCGGCCTGAATGTACTCGCCGTCTTTGGTGTGCAAGCCGCCTGCATCCGCGCTGGTGACCATCGTTTGGGTCAGCACGCGCACGCCCATTTTAGTCAGCTCGCTGTGCGCCGCACCAGAGATACGCGGCGGCAGCGCTGGCAGAATACGTTCACCGGCTTCCACCAGCGTCACGTTTAGCGCTTCGTTGCTTAAGCCTTTATAGCCGTAGCTGTGCAGCTGTTTCACCGCATTGTGCAGTTCAGCCGACAGCTCAACGCCGGTCGCCCCACCGCCAACAATCGCAATGTTCACCTTGCCGTTTGCGCCAAGATTCGCCGAGTACTTCAGGAACAGGTTGAGCATTTCCTGATGGAATCGACGCGCCTGATGCGGGTTATCGAGGAAAATGCAGTGCTCTTTCACGCCCGGGGTATTGAAGTCGTTGGAGGTACTGCCTAGCGCCATCACCAGCGTGTCGTACGCCAGCTTGCGCTCAGGCACCAGCAGTTCGCCCTTCTCATCGCGCAGTTCAGCGATGGTGAGGGTTTTCGCTTCGCGGTTGATATCCATCACCGAGCCCAGCTGGAACTGGAAGTGGTGGTTACGCGCATGCGCCAGGTAGCTCAGTGCATCTACGCCTTCATCAAGAGAGCCGGTTGCCACTTCATGCAGCAGCGGCTTCCACAGGTGGCTATGGTTACGATCCACCAGCGTGATTTTCGCTTTTTTACTGCGGCCAAGCTTTCTACCCAGTTGAGTAGCCAGTTCCAGGCCGCCAGCACCACCACCCACAATTACGATTTTTTTCATTGGCGTAGTCATGTGACCCCTTAAAATTTATTAACCAATTGTTAATTAAAAGTTATGAATATAGCCTTTAATTAACAACAAGTTACTTGTGTGAAACCATTCAGCTGCAATGAGAATAACACGAATGGTGCATTGGTCATACCAAAATTGATGTGCATCAAGTTTTATCGCGCAGAAGTTGAGCGAACGATATTTTGATAGCCGAAAAATGGGTTGGTTCGGTTAAAAATTAACAAAAAAAAGCCCCGGCAACGGAGCGTTGCCGGGGCGCTTTGCCGGTCTCTTAGCCTAAGGTTTTAAAGGCTTTGATCCGCTGCAGATGCGGGGAGATATTCTTGAACTTATGACCCTGCTCTTCATCCCAGATGATCTCATAGTAATGATGCAGCATGTCGGCTGAACGCTGGCTATCCAGCGCATCATCGTGACGCGAGAGAATAGCCAGGCAGCGATCGCGGTTCTTTTCACGGAAGTTATTCACGCACTTGGTCGCGATATCCATATACTCTTCCGGGCGATCAATCTTGCCGTCCATGTTCTCGTTCGGGAACAGGTTCGGGTTAAACATCACCTGACGGATATCGCACAGGAAGCCGATACGTTCCGCCCAAAAGCCACCCAGCCCTACGCCGCAAATCAACGGACGCTCATCGGCGTTCAGCTGCAGCATCTTGTCCACTTCCTTGAGCAGATGCTGCATATCATGTTTCGGGTGCCGCGTGCTGTAGCTAATCAACCGCACGTCCGGGTCGATAAACTGTAGCTGCAACACTTTTTCGTGGTTACCTGGGCTATTCGAGTCAAAACCGTGTAAATAGATAATCATTTGATCCTCACCACACCATTACTCCCACACCGGGAGGGTTAATGACCAGCCTTCTCTTCCTGCCAGCGTTCGTGGAGTTGCTCCAGCTCAGCGCTAACCGTTTTCCAGCGGGCGGAGTCCATCAGTTCCTGACGGCTAAATGAACCTTTATGATACAACTTCGTAACACGCTCAGCGTTGATCGGCGACAGGTTATCTAACACGCTGACGGCCCCTTTACGATTATTGCAGACGAGGATCATATCGCAACCTGCATCCAGCGATGCCTGACCGCGCTCAGCGTAGCTGCCCATAATTGCCGCCCCTTCCATCGACAAATCGTCGGAGAAGATCACCCCGTCGAAGCCCAGCTCGCCGCGCAGCACGGTTTTCAGCCAGTGCGGCGAGCCGCTTGCCGGACGCGGGTCGACTTCATCGTAGATAACGTGCGCGGGCATAATGGCGTCGAGCGCGTTTTCGGTAATCAGCGTTTTAAACACCGCCATATCTCTGGCGCGAATCTCAGCCTCTGAACGCGGGTCATGCGGCGTCTCTTTATGCGAGTCGGCGGTCACCGCGCCGTGGCCCGGGAAGTGTTTACCGGTGGTTTTCATCCCGGCACTGTGCATACCGTCAATAAAATGACGCGCCATTGCCAGCGCTTTGTGCGGATCAGCATGATAGGAACGTTCGCCGATGGCGGTGCAGATATGGCCAACGTCCAGCACCGGCGCAAAGCTGATATCAATGTCCATGGCGATCATTTCGCTCGCCATCAACCAGCCAGCGTCTAATGCCATACGTCCGCCCGCCTCTTCGCCCAGCACGGCGGCAAAAGATTGCGCAGCCGGCAAACGGGTGAAGCCTTCCCGGAAGCGCTGGACGCGCCCGCCTTCCTGATCGACCGCCACTACCAGATGATTTCGGGAGGCGCTACGGATCTGGCGAACCAGCTCACGCAGTTGCTCCGGGTCATGATAGTTACGGGTGAAGAGAATTAAGCCGCCTACCAGCGGATGCGCCAGAATTTCACGTTCTTCGGCATCCAGCTCATAGCCTTCAACATCCAACATTACTGGCCCCACACGGCCTCCTTTTTGTCGCTAAGCTGGCACCAAATCTCGTTGGCCAGCGTGATGAATTGTTTGTCGCCGCTTTGTTGCCAGCGACACTCGAACCAGCCGGCCATCAGCATCAGCACCCACGGCCGCCAGCGTTTAACCTGTCGCCAGAGCGCTTCCGGCGAAAAATGCGCCTGCTCGGCGTATGCCCACGTCAGTGCGCGGCGCTGCTTCATGTCTGCCGTCCAGACGGCAGCGAGCTCCAGCGCCACATCGCCGTCTCCCGCATATTCCCAGTCGATCAGCCGCAGCCCGTCGGCGGTATGGACGATATTGCCCGCATGCACGTCCATATGCAGCGGTGCCAGCCGCAGCGGGCGTGGTTCGCCCTGCTTACGCAGACGCTGAAGTTCCCGCAGCCACAGCGGCGTTCGCCGCGCCGGGTCGCATTGCTCCCAGTACTGCATCAGCAGCGGTTGCAGCGAAAGCGCCCAGCCAAACCGAGGCTGCTGGTGCAAATGATACAGGAGAGCGGCAAGCTGACGATGCGCCGGGAGCACGCTTTTGATCTCACCGGGTAAAAAATCGACGGCCATCCAGCCGGGCGTATAAAAAACCGGCTTTGGCGCCAGTGAGGACGGGAGTTGACGCAGGGCGTGATATTGACGCAGGAAGTCGCTTTCCGGCGCATGCGGGTCGTGGTGCTGACGTAGCACCAGCCGTCGTTCGCCGTGTTGCAAAATGCAGCTACTGCCGCTCAGCCCCGCGGTTTCGGGGCTGGCGACAATCTTATAGTGCGGGAAGACGCGTGACAGGAGTTCGTCACGCGAGAGTTTACTGTTGCGCAACCGCACCCTTACCTGACCAGACGATCTCACCGGTCTGTACCAGCATCAGCTGCATTTGCAGCATCGGCGCGTTGACGTTACCGGTGGCGTTGGAATAGAGCACGTACTGTGCGCCCACGTTACGGGCGATGCCCATCGCTTTGCTGCGGGAGCCGAGGCTATCCTGCGGCGACAGGCCAAGCTGCTGCTTCGCCACCGCCAGCTGCTGCGCTGACACCAGGGTGAATTTACCGTTACCCGCCAGCGCATTGCGCAGTGCGGTTGTCGCCTCACCGGCGTTCATCGAACCGTTGGTGCGGTTGTTGACGCTATCAACCAGCAGAATGCTGCCCGCGTTAACGCCGCCAGCCTGGAGCATTTTGCCCACCAGTGGCTGCGCGGCACCGTTCCAGTCATAGTGACGGACGCGCGGCGTTGGCTGCGCAGGCGTTTCACCACCGTGCTCAATTGGCCCTGGCTGCTGCGGAATCGTCGGCACGCTCGGTACCGTCGGCACCGGCTGCTGCGGTTCGGTTGGCTGCTGCGGCTGCTGTGGATTGACCGTGTCGACCGGTGCCGGCTGTTCACGCACCACACACCCGGCGAGGAACATTGCCAGGGAAGCAATTAACGCATAGCGACCCAATTTACTCATTGATAGTTTACCCCTCAGAGATAAAGATAAAGCCGGGCTTTATGCGCCCCAAGACTGTTAGCCGTCCCGTACAGCGTCACCGACCCCATTGCTGGAACCGTGATGCTGCGCGGCGCTTCCAGCGGGTGCATTTCCAGCCCTCTGGCGTCATACCAATAAAAACGATAGTGAACGGTGACCGGCTCTCGCCTTTCATTAAACAGCTTTGCGCTGGCGGTAGACTGGATATCCGATGAACTCAGCACCGGCTTTTCCGCGCTGACCCCCGCCGCCAGGACGTTGGATTCCATGACCAGCGTTTGCTGCTCGCTGACGGCAATTTCCGGGCGCGAATGGCACCCGGCAAGCAGCGTCGCGCAAAGTACAAGACCGAGACAGACCGGTTTCATAGGTTAGCCTTTATGCGCCAGCATTGGCCCCAGCGGGCGACCGCCCACCAAGTGCATGTGAATATGATAAACTTCCTGCCCGCCGTGGCGGTTGCAGTTCATGATCAGACGATAGCCGTCTTCAGCAATCCCTTCATCACGAGCAATTTTCGCCGCCACGGTAACCATGCGCCCCAGCGCCAGTTCGTGCTCGGCGGTAACGTCGTTGGTGGTGGCAATCAGCGTGTTAGGAATGATCAGAATATGCGTCGGCGCCTGCGGAGAAATATCACGGAAGGCGGTGACCAGTTCGTCCTGATAGACGATGTCTGATGGGATTTCGCGACGAATGATTTTGCTGAAAATCGTTTCTTCTGCCATTGGGAGTTCCTTTATTATTCTCATGTGCAGCCGGTAAAATCGTTACCGACGAACAGGTTACATGCCAAGAGTATGAGCGAGTTGCCGCCCCTGTTTCAACCGTAATACGTTTTTTCTTCTACGCGCCAGCCTTTACTTCCGCACCCACTGGCCGTTGATGCCCTGGACGTATTCCCCCGGCTGGGCTTTCTCAATCAGCTTTTTCCCGGCCAGACGCGCCACTTCCTGCGACGGCAGGTTGTTGCTTTGCGCCAGCTGCTGATAGCTTTGGCTGCGTGCTTCATTAATTTTCTTCACCAGCACCAGCGTCTCGCTATCCTGGGCAATGGCCGCCAGATAGCCCCCCTGCGTTTCTCCCACTCGTCCCTGCTGGCGAGCTTCGGGCAGTGTAAGCGCCAGCGCCTGTAGGCTGAAGAGCGTGAGCGCCAGCACGGCGATAATCCCGGATTTTCTCATCATAGCCTCAGAATAGGTCGCTACGGGACTTGAGCAGATCCTCAACGTCCTTATCGGCCTTAATATGGATTTCGTGTTCAATTTTCACGTTCATATTGATGGTGATCGGCTCTTTCGGTGCCGCCACTTCAATACGCGGCACGCACCCTGATAACAGGCCGGTTGCCATCAATCCCAGTATGGCGATGGATAATTTCATTGTTGCTCCTTACATTCCGTGCCGCTGCGACACGGCACATCGGGAAGGGTTGCGTGTTGCTCGAGCCATGACTGAAGTTTGTCGCCAAAGCGCAGGCTTCGCCACAAATCAAAAACATTCTCCTGGTGCGTGTAGTTCAGACGCACCGTGCTGCGTTTCTCGTCCATCACGCCGGTCCCGGTGACCGTTGCCTGTAGCGTCAGCAGACCGAGACTATCGAGATTGATACGCGTCCACGACCGCGAGATCTCCATATAGCGTAACCAGTTAATCGCGGCCCCGGCGGCAATATTGTCATCGGCGACGGCATCGGCGGTGTCTTTGTCCAGTCTCAGGGTCATCGGGCCAGGATTATGCAACCAGCCGTCTTTGATTATCCATTTGCTATCGTTCAGCCACAGCGGCAGCGCACCGTCCACCGGGCCGGACATGGCGAACTGTTTCGGGTTGACCGCGCTGACCAGCTCGCTGGTTGAAATATGCTGCAAGCGTAGCAGCGCCGCATCGTGCTGCGGCATACGCAGCTGCTGCATGGTCACCTTACCCCCGAGCACGTCAACGCTGACGTCGCTCAGTTGTAACGGCGATGCTTCACTCCACGGCCAGGTGCCCTGCAGGTCGGCAGTGACATTACGCGCCGTCACCTGGTTGACGATTTCAGCAATACGCAGCGACACCGGGCGGCGCGTTCCCAACTGCCATACGCCTGCTTTCAGGCGGAACGGCAGTACAAAATCAACGCCGTTGACTTCGTTATCCGGCATCCATGCGCTGCCGTTGCGCAGCACACCGTGGCCACCAGCCTCAAAACCTTGCCCTACCGCCGCAGAGAACGCTACCTGGGCATACAGCGAACCGTCACGCAGCTTCATTTTCCAGTCCGGTGGCACCAGCGGCTGGAACACCGTCAGCGACTGCTTCGGCCACCACGCTTGCCCGCGCAGACGTTCGCCGTCCCAGCGGCCGTTGACGCGAATCGGGCCAATCTCCTGCGCCCTCAGGTCACCTTTAAACTGGAAGAAAGTTGGGTCGCGGCCGTCAACGCTGAAGTTCAGGGCCGAGGCGGGCAAGACGCTGCCGCCGGTAAAGCGCGTCTCTTTGGCATCAAGCGCCAGCGCACCGGTAAAGGAGGGATGCTGTTCGTCGCGGATCCAGTGAATCGGCTGCTGGAGCGTCAGGCGCGGCTGCTCGATGGTCATGGTGCCGTACTGCAGCTTGTCAAAACCGGTGGAGAGTGCGTTGAGCACAATCGCGCTATCGCGCCACTCGCCGGTGCCGGTCACGTCCCAGCGCGCCTGCATCGGCGTAAAGTGACCGTCGCCCCAGTAGCGCCACTGCCAGGTACCTTTATCCGGCATGAAGTTATCGGCCTTGCCATCCAGGTGGAGAACAAAATCGCCGGTTTGCTGCTCATGGGCGCGAAGGATCGCCTGCAGACGGCCATCAATCCCCTGAGTGGAAATTTTGACCCCGGCCAATGGCCAGCGGACATCATCAATATTAAGAGCATCAATAACGCGACCGCGTGAACGGAGTAGCGAACCGGGCTGGAAAGCCAGCGTCGGCGCGGAAAGTGGGCCACTTAACTGTGCAGGAAGCTTAGCGTAGAAAATCAGGTCACCCTGTTTGGCCTCACCAACCAGATGCAGCGGCATGTCGCTGTTATCCATGCTCAGCGTTCCCGGCCCAACGTTCAGCACCGCGACGCCTTTACCGGCATCACCAGAGGTGAGTACGCTCAGTCGACCAGTAATCAGCGTTTTATCGATGCCCTGCTGCCAGTTGTCCAGCTTCACGCCCACGCGACCACGTAGCGGAATGCCCGCCTGAAACGGCCAGCTCCAGCGACCGTCGCTGATAATGAGCTGCTGTTCGGTAATCTGCCACGGGAAGTCGGCAATCGGGTCATCTTCACCGCGCGCCATCATCACCAGTTGCCCCTGATTGCCGTCCCAGTTCAGTTCAGCATCCACCGGCGACGGCACCTGAGGCACCTGGAACGTCGATTCAAGATGGCCCTTCACCGGCAGCCCGTCCGGCACCAGCGGCATGGTAAATTCACCGAGCAGCTTCACCGGCGGTTCGCCTTCCAGCAGGCTGGCATGAAACTCGCTGACCGTCAGCGCCTGCCCGCGCAGGCGGGCGTGCAGTGTCACCTGGTCGCCTTCATACTCCAGTTCCTGATGCTGGGCGGTGAGCGAGACCTTGAGCTTGCCCTGCCACTTTTCCCACGGCGAGATGCTCAGTGAGTCGATGGACAGCCAGGTGTTAGGCAGCATCGACTGCCATTCCGCCAGCGTTCGCGGCGCACCCGGCACCGCATCGTTTTGCGGGAGCTTATTAAAGCAGACGGCGTTGAGATTGACGGCGGCGGCATGCAACTGCCAGCGGCTAGGATGTGACAGCGTCACGTCTTTCAACGTGGCGAGCTCGCAATCCCCTACCAGATAACGTAAATCAGGAACGCGTAAGGAGGTGCGGGTGAAACGTGGGCTGTCGTTCAGCGCAATGCGAGTTCCCGCTGGCAGCCAGATACCCACCAGCGTAGGCACCCAATATCCGAGCGTCATCACCAGCGTCAACGGCAGGAGTATTAATACCAGGAGTAGCGCAATAACGGCTTTATATTTACCCTTCATGGGTGCAGTAATATCCAGATTAAGCAGGCAGTCATGCCGTGAACGCGCAGCGGGCGATCCAAAGAGGCATATTGTGTCATGTCAGACCTGTGAGTGAAAGCCGCCACCATGGATTAATCATAGCTGCTACAAAATAAAACGTGAGGAATTTCAGTTGATTCTGATTGAGACAGTGATTTCTCCCCCGCCGATTATCCGCGTATACTGGTGATAGTTTCTTTACGTAACTTTAGCCTTCAAAACATTTTTATATTTTGTAAGATTTTTTGAAATGTGCTAAATTAACGCCAAAATCATTGGAGAAAAGTCTTATGAAAATCGCCGTTTACAGCACCAAGCAGTACGACAAAAAGTACCTGCAAAATGTTAATGAGACATATGGCTTTGAACTCGAATTTTTTGATTTCCTGCTGACGGAAAAAACCGCGAAAACCGCCCACGGCTGTGAAGCGGTCTGTATTTTCGTCAACGATGACGGCAGCCGTCCGGTTCTGGAAGAGCTGAAGAGAATCGGCGTGAAGTACATTGCGCTGCGCTGTGCGGGCTTTAACAACGTCGATCTCGATGCGGCAAAAGAGCTGGGTCTGCGCGTGGTTCGCGTTCCGGCCTATTCGCCGGAAGCCGTTGCGGAACACGCTATTGGCATGATGATGACGCTCAACCGTCGTATTCACCGTGCTTATCAGCGTACCCGTGATGCTAACTTCTCACTGGAAGGCCTGACCGGCTTTACCATGTTTGGTAAAACCGCTGGGGTGATCGGTACCGGTAAAATTGGCGTCGCCGCCCTGCGCATCCTGAAAGGTTTTGGTATGCGTCTGCTGGCGTTTGACCCGTATCCAAGCGCGGCGGCGCTGGAACTGGGCGTAGAGTACGTTGATCTGCCGACGCTGTTCGCCGAGTCGGACGTTATCTCGCTGCACTGTCCGCTGACCGCAGATAACTATCATCTGCTCAACGCCAGCGCGTTTGAGAAGATGAAAGACGGCGTGATGATCGTCAACACCAGTCGCGGTGCGTTAATTGATTCCCAGGCAGCGATTGAAGCGTTGAAGACGCAGAAAATTGGCGCACTGGGGATGGACGTGTACGAGAACGAGCGCGATCTGTTCTTTGAAGATAAGTCTAACGACGTGATTCAGGATGACGTGTTCCGCCGTCTGTCAGCCTGTCACAACGTGCTGTTTACCGGTCACCAGGCGTTCCTGACCGCGGAGGCGCTGACCAGCATTTCGGAGACGACGCTGGAGAACCTGCGTTTGATCGATACGGGTGCTGATTGCCCTAACGCTATTGCTTAATGCGTTTTTCTTCCCCCACCAGGAACCCACCGTTGTGGGGGAAGAACCGACTACAGATAGGCACACAACGGGGTGATAAACCCAACCACTTTTCTTCTTGCCTGCCGGTACCAGGATTTGGACGAATAAGCGCCTGACCTACCGTCGGAAGCATTTTCCGCCAAGTCCTCCAGCCCTCTCCGGCTGTACAGTAACCCCTCAGAAGCATTCACCTGATCAATATATTTATAAGAAGTCCCGTGCAATGAAGAACCTGTTTTTATTGCTGGCCGCAGCCGCTCTGCTTTCAGGCTGCGTCTATAACAGCAAAATGTCTACCGGCGGTGAACAGCTCCAGCATCACCGTTTTGTACTTGAAAGCGTGAATGGCAAAACCGTCAATAGCAATGGCGCCCCACTCGAAGTGAGCTTTGGTGAAAAACAGTCGCTATTAAATAATATTTATCTCTCCGGCGAGATGTGTAACCGCTTTTCCGGAACCGCAAAAATCAGCAACGGCGAACTGAAAGCCTCCGAACTGGCAATGACCCGTAAGCGTTGTAGCGACGCGCAGCTAAACCAGCTCGACGCGACGCTCAGCAGCATGCTTCGCCAGGGAGCCCAGGTCGATTTAACTGAACATCAGCTGACGCTGGCAACTGCCGATCAGACGCTGACCTTCAAACTCGCCGACCTGGTGAGTTAACACTCAATAGCTACCGCAACTTCCCGCCGCCAGAGATTGTTCGCTGCAACGCTTACCGTTTGGCAGCGCGCACATGCCAATACTGGAGCCATCCAGCTGGCGGGCGGCGGAGAGTGACCCACCGATCATCGCGCAGTTTGCTTCGCCTGAGCTGGACATTGCCGCTCTCATCCCTGGCGTTACGTGCGCCGCCGTGGCCTGCTGGGCAGGTTCACTGCTACACGCGGATAATAAAAGCGCCGCACACCCGACAAAAAAAGCAGCTCGCATCACTTCCCTCCGAATCGCAAAAATAGGAACAAACCTATGCATCATAGGCAGTGCAGCCGCACTCGTCGAGAGAGGAAGCGCGCATTTATGCACCTTAGAAACATTTTCTGGCAATTTTGTGGCTAAAAACATTCGCGTCATTGATATAGACGCGCCCCAAGGACACAAAAGCAAAAATGATTCAGCGCGGGGTTTGCTAAACTTCACCTAACATCATCGACAAGAGCGATGTGTCTATTAAGGATAAATTTCCGGCCTTCGGTACGCCCGTGGGCCACTTTTCTGCGCAATGTAAGGTGTCATAACCAATGATCACAACTGACGGTAATGGTGCGGTCGCCTCAGTAGCGTTCCGAACCAGTGAAGTCATCGCCATTTACCCGATCACGCCGAGTTCAACGATGGCCGAACAGGCCGATGCATGGGCGGGGAATGGGCTTAAGAACGTGTGGGGCGATGTCCCGCGCGTGGTCGAAATGCAGTCTGAAGCCGGCGCCATTGCCGCCGTGCACGGCGCGCTGCAAACCGGCGCGCTGTCGACCTCTTTCACCTCATCGCAGGGTCTGCTGCTGATGATCCCAACGCTCTACAAACTGGCCGGTCAGTTGACCCCGTTTGTCCTGCACGTCGCGGCCCGTACCGTCGCGACCCATGCGCTGTCGATTTTCGGCGACCACTCCGACGTCATGGCTATTCGCCAGACCGGCTGCGCAATGCTCTGTGCCGGTAGCGTTCAGGAAGCGCAGGACTTTGCGCTGATTTCGCATATCGCCACGCTGAAAAGCCGCGTGCCGTTTATTCACTTCTTCGACGGTTTCCGCACCTCGCACGAAATCAACAAAATCGTGCCGCTGTCGGATAACACCATTCGCGACCTGCTGCCGCAGGATGAGATCACCGCACACCGCGCCCGCGCGTTGAACCCAGAACATCCGGTGATTCGCGGGACTTCCGCAAACCCGGACACCTACTTCCAGTCTCGCGAAGCCACTAACCCGTGGTACAACGCGGTATATGACCACGTTGAGCAGGCGATGGCTGATTTCGCCGACGCGACTGGCCGCCACTACAAGCCGTTCGAGTACTACGGCCATCCGCAGGCCGAGCGCGTGATTGTCATCATGGGCTCCGCCATCGGTACCTGTGAAGAGGTGGTGGATGAACTGCTGACCCGCGGCGAGAAAGTCGGCGTGCTGAAAGTGCGCCTCTATCGTCCGTTCTCCGCGCAGCATTTATTGCAGGCGCTGCCGGAAAGCGTGCGCAGCGTGGCGGTGCTCGACCGCACCAAAGAGCCTGGCGCACTGGCCGAGCCGCTGTACCTCGACGTGATGACCGCGCTGGCGGAAGGGTTCAATCAGGGCGAGCGCGAAACCTTACCTCGCGTGATTGGCGGCCGCTACGGCCTGTCGTCAAAAGAGTTTGGCCCGGACTGCGTGCTGGCTATCTTTAATGAGCTATCGGAAGCGAAGCCAAAACCGCGCTTCACCGTCGGCATTTACGACGATGTTACTAACCTCTCCCTGCCGCTGCCGGAAAACACGCTGCCGTCGCGCGCGCGTCTGGAAGCGCTGTTCTACGGGCTTGGTAGTGACGGTAGCGTCTCAGCCACCAAGAACAACATCAAGATCATCGGTAACTCGACGCCGTGGTTTGCGCAGGGTTACTTCGTCTACGACTCCAAAAAGGCCGGCGGCCTGACGGTTTCTCACCTGCGCGTGAGCGACACGCCCATTCGTTCCGCCTATCTGGTGGCGCAGGCCGATTTCGTTGGCTGCCACCAGCTGCAGTTTATCGATAAATACCAGATGGCCGAACGCCTGAAGCCTGGCGGTATTTTCCTGCTCAACACCCCTTACAGCGCCGATGAAGTGTGGGGACGTCTGCCGCAGGAAGTGCAGGCCGTTCTGAACCAGAAAAAAGCGCGCTTTTACGTGATTAACGCGGCGAAAATCGCCCGTGAATGCGGGCTCGCCGCGCGTATTAATACCGTAATGCAGATGGCGTTCTTCCATCTGACGCAAATCCTGCCAGGTGACAGCGCGCTGATGGAACTGCAAAACGCCATCGCCAAAAGCTACAGCAGCAAAGGTCAGGATCTGGTTGAGCGTAACTGGCAGGCGCTGGCGCTCGCGCGCGAGTCGCTGTTTGAAGTGCCGCTACAGCAGGTTAACGCCGCCAGCCCGAACCGCCCGCCGGTGGTGTC
Source organism: Kluyvera sp. EC_51 (assembly GCF_019584505.1). Lineage (NCBI taxonomy): Bacteria > Pseudomonadati > Pseudomonadota > Gammaproteobacteria > Enterobacterales > Enterobacteriaceae > Kluyvera > Kluyvera sp. EC_51. The sequence continues at coordinate 91,100 of NZ_VDAG01000042.1, forward strand.
CGACGCCGCTCCAGATTTCGTCAAAACCGTGACCGCCGCAATGCTCGCCGGGCTTGGCGATGCGCTGCCGGTCTCCGCACTGCCGCCAGACGGTACCTGGCCGGTAGGCACCACCCGCTGGGAGAAACGCAACATTGCCGAAGAGATCCCTATCTGGAAAGAGGATCTTTGTACCCAGTGTAACCACTGCGTCGCGGCCTGCCCGCACTCGGCGATTCGTGCCAAAGTGGTCTCCCCGGAAGAGATGGAAAACGCCCCGGCGTCCCTGCACTCTCTGGACGTGAAGTCCCGCGATATGCGCGGCCAGAAATACGTCCTGCAGGTGGCGCCTGAGGACTGCACCGGCTGTAACCTGTGCGTGGAAGTCTGCCCGGCGAAAGATCGTCAGGATCCAAGCATTAAGGCCATCAATATGATGTCCCGCCTGGAGCACGTTGAAGAAGAGAAAGTAAACTATGACTTCTTCCTCGACCTGCCGGAAATCGATCGTAGCAAGCTGGAACGTATCGATATTCGTACCTCGCAGCTGATTACCCCGCTGTTTGAATACTCCGGTGCCTGCTCCGGCTGCGGTGAAACGCCGTATATCAAACTGCTGACCCAGCTTTACGGCGACCGTATGCTGATTGCCAACGCCACCGGCTGTTCTTCTATCTACGGCGGCAACCTGCCTTCCACACCGTACACCACCGATGCTAATGGTCGCGGCCCGGCGTGGGCCAACTCGCTGTTTGAAGATAACGCCGAGTTTGGTCTGGGCTTCCGCTTGACGGTCGATCAGCATCGTCAGCGCGTGATGCGCCTGCTGGACGGTTTTGCCGAACATATTCCGGCTGAGCTGAACGACGCGCTGCACGCCGATGCCACACCGGATGTCCGTCGCGAACAGGTCTCACAGCTGCGCAGCGCGCTGAAAGGTGTTGAGGGCGCTGAAGAGCTGCTGACCGATGCCGACGCACTGGTCGAGAAATCGATCTGGCTGATTGGCGGCGATGGCTGGGCCTACGATATTGGCTTCGGCGGCCTGGATCACGTGATGAGCCTGACCGAGAACGTCAATATTCTGGTGCTGGATACCCAGTGTTACTCCAACACCGGCGGCCAGGCCTCTAAAGCGACCCCGCTCGGCGCAGTCACCAAGTTTGGCGAGCACGGCAAGCGCAAAGCGCGTAAAGATTTGGGCGTCAGCATGATGATGTACGGTCATGTTTATGTGGCGCAGATTTCACTCGGCGCCCAGCTCAACCAGACGGTGAAAGCCATTCAGGAAGCCGAGTCTTATCCGGGCCCATCGCTGATCATCGCCTACAGCCCTTGTGAAGAGCACGGCTACGATCTGGCGTTGAGCCACGATCAGATGCGTCAGCTTACCGCTACCGGCTTCTGGCCGCTGTTCCGCTTCGACCCGCGTCGCGCTGACGAAGGGAAAATCCCGCTGGCGCTGGACTCTCGCCCACCGTCAGACGCGCTGGCAGAAACGCTGATGAACGAGCAGCGCTTCCGTCGCCTGAACAGCCAGCAGCCGGAAGTGGCCGAGCAGCTGTGGAAAGACGCGGCAGAGGACCTGCAAAAGCGCTACGACTTCCTCGCACAGCTGGCCGGAAAGGCTGAGAAGACAACGCCGCAGGAATAACGATTGTTATCGACAGCCGCCTTCTTTATGAAGGCGGTTTTTTTTGCCCGGTACGTAGTTAATTCGACCAATACGATTATTCCCGCGCATCACTATATTTTTTCATGTAAATCCGAACCGAATGCAGGAATGACAGAAACATTTAGTTTTATGCTATCGATCACACTATTTAATCTCGCATGGCCAAATTTCCGTCACCCGGTGTGAGAAACGTATTCAGCCATCGCGTTATTATCTACTTTCAGCCGCTTCTTAACGCGTCAAATATGTAGCATTACGTCCGTCTACCCTGTGCTTATTATCTATAAAAACTGACTATCGAATAGGGCGATAATGACCTAATGCGGGTGTAGATAGGATAGACTCAACGACCGACAGGCAAACGCCACCACACCGTAAAACACACATAAAAACAAGGCAATAAAAAAAGCCCGAATAGCAATTCGGGCTTGTCATTTGAGAGTGACGAATAAATGAAATGACACACGGCAACTTAAATACGTTGTGTGACAAAAAGGCATATAACGGAGATAGCTTACGGCAGCGAATATTCTTTGTATAATTTTTATTTTATATGTTTCAATGATAAATATTCATGAGAATTATCATCGTTTCATGGGAATTATATTCTTTAGATTTTACTTATGTTGTAACAAATGTTATTTACCATCTCCGATAGGTCTCCTTTAGCATTGCCTTACTTCCTCCATTTGAGTGGAAGTGCGCGAATAAAAATACTAAAGGAATAATTTCAATGAACAGAAAAGTACTGGCCCTCGTTATCCCTGCGCTGTTAGCAGCAGGCGCAGCTCATGCCGCAGAAATTTATAACAAAGACGGCAACAAATTAGACATGTATGGCAAGGTAGATGGTCTGCACTATTTCTCCAGCGATTCCAAAAAAGACGGTGATCAGACCTACGTCCGTTTTGGCTTTAAAGGCGAAACTCAGATTAACGATATGCTGACTGGCTACGGTCAGTGGGAATACAACGTTCAGGCAAACTCTTCTGAAGGTGACGGCGCTAACAACTGGACCCGTCTGGCATTTGCTGGCCTGAAATTCGGCGACTACGGCTCATTCGACTACGGTCGTAACTACGGCGTGCTGTACGACGTGGAAGGCTGGACCGATATGCTGCCAGAGTTTGGCGGCGATACCTATACCAATGCTGACAACTTCATGACTGGTCGTGCTAACGGTGTTGCGACCTACCGTAACAATGACTTCTTCGGTCTGGTTGATGGCCTGAACTTTGCTCTGCAGTATCAGGGCAAAAACGAAAGCAAAGGCACCGATGATGTTGGGACCAACAACCGCGGCAATGTCGGTGATAGTGATGTGCGCTACGATAATGGCGACGGTTTCGGTGTTTCTACCTCATACGATTTAGGTATGGGCGTAAGCGCTTCTGCTGCGTATGCAACTTCTGATCGTACTAACGATCAGATCGATGGCACGAATGCTAAAGGCGATAAAGCTGACGCATGGACTCTGGGTCTGAAATACGACGCTAACAACATCTACCTGGCAACCATGTATGCTGAAACCAACAACATGACCCCGTACGGTAATGATGGCGTAGCAAACAAAACCCAGAACTTTGAAGTTACCGCACAGTACCAGTTCGACTTCGGTCTGCGTCCAGCAATTTCTTACCTGCAGTCCAAAGGTAAAGATCTGTACGGCACCACTACTAACGCTAACGTTAGCTCCAACTCTGTTGGCGACAAAGATCTGGTTAAATACCTGGATCTGGGCGCAACCTACTACTTCAACAAAAACATGTCCACCTACGTTGATTACAAAATCAACCTGCTGGACGGCAACGATTCCTTCTATCAGGAAAACGGTATCTCTACCGACAACATCGTTGGCGTAGGCCTGGTTTACCAGTTCTAATGCAACAAAAAACCCGCTGGCAACAGCGGGTTTTCTCTTTTATCAGCCAGCACAGCATCACTGCACCGCGCTTTCTCCGTGAATCTCGCCCTTAAACCCGGTTTTGGCTATCGCCGCCAGCAGCTGTTGGTTATCAAAATTCTCCGGCACCACCACCTCCGCCTGACGCGTTTTCAGCGACGCTTTCGCCTTAATCACCCCATCGGTCGTACGTAGCGCCTGATTAATTGAAATCACGCACAGCGGGCAGTTCATCTCGCCGATATCAATGGTCACCAGCTTATCGGTGGCCCAGCCCAGCGGCGTAAAGAGCATCAACGCCAGACATACTGCTTTTTTCATTCCATCCACTCCCAAATCCAGGGCAGAACATAAGGATAGGTGATAAGCGCCAGTACCAGCGGTACCGACAGCCAATAGAGCCACACCAGCACCCGACGGCTCACCACGTTGACGCATACCGGTTTCGGCGACAAATGCAAACGCCAGAACCCCCGCGCCATCAGCCCTACCGCGACGACGATCATTGGGAACTGCAGCCAGGAGGCGCCAGGAATACCCACCAGCCCCGCTGCCGAGATACCAAACAGCAGATACAGCAGCGGCCCAATGCAGCACAGGGTCGAGGCACCGGCGGCAACGATCGCCGCCAGTAGCGTCAGGACGCCGCCCTTAATGCTGTTCGACGCTGACATAGTCGTAGCTAAATGCCGCAGGATCGTAGAAGTTCAGCGGATCGCCATCCACCTCGGCGTACGGGTAGCCCAGGTTGTTAACGTCACCCTGCTCTGCCGCTGGCGACAGCGCAAAATCACGCGCGTGGTTGAAGCCCACCCAGTTCATCTCCCAGTTGCCGAACAGATAGTCGTTCACCGCCGTCACCGCCGGGTCGCCGTTCTCTTTTTTCTCGGTCAGACGCATTTTGGTGACGTCCGCCGGGTCGGCAGGCATCCAGCCGAAGCCGGCCAGCCAGAACATCGCGCGGCAGTGTTGGCCGCCGCTGACTTTTGCCACGCCCTGCGCATCGGCGCTGCCGAAGGCTTTTTTAGAGTAGCCGTCGAGCTTGCGGCTCGCGCCCAGGCGAATACCGAACATTTCACGCGCCGGGATCCCGACCGCGCGGCACAGCGCCACGAATACCGAGTTGATGTCGGTGCATTTACCGCCAAGCTTACCGGTTTTCAGGATCTCACCCACGTCACCGGTACCGCAGCCAATCACCGCATCATCACGGTGCATATGCGTGCTCACCCAGTCATGAATCAGACGCGCCTGCTTCAGCGGCGCCTTTTCGCTGCCGATAATTTTCAGCGCAGTCTCTTTGACCAGACCATCAACGGGAATATGAGGGGTTGCCTGCAGGAACGGTTTGATCTCGTCAGGGATCACCGCGCCTTCCACCGGCAATTGCCAGTCGGCAAGACGGTTTTCTTTCAGCACTTCCCAATCGCGGGTTTCAATCTCCATGTCGACCTTAATTTCCAACGGGCCGCTGGAGGCAGGCCAGGTCACAAACAGGACTTTCGCCCCGTAGCGGTTATTGGCGTTGAGGGTAGCGCTTTGATAGTTGCCGCTAAAGGAGAGATCAAGCAGCTGCTGGAAGGCGGTATCTTCCGGGATGGGGATCCACAAATTGACCTTGCCGGAAGAGCCCTGTGGGGCCTTAAGGCTGTAGGTCTGGGTCATCACGAAACGGCGTGATTTGCCGGAAGACGAGACGGCAGGCTTTGCGACGGCTTCGGTTTTAGCAAAAACCGGGCTCACCAGCCCAAGGGTGGAGAGTGCCGCGGCACCTTTCAGAAAGTTACGCCTTTCCATTGTGTTTCCTTCATCACCAGAAAAAGCTGGCGCTTAACCCCGCACCTGCGGAGGTTGGCCGCTATTATGCGGCTACGCATTCATCACCACAATGAATAACAGGGCATTAAAGGCGCGAAATGCCAAGCGGACGACGGACAATGCGCCACTCGAGACCTATAATCTGGCATCGTGACAAAAATTGCGGGTATAATCCTCGCCATTATTCATCCTATTCAGAAGCGAAAATGACAAAACTTACCTTACAAGAGCAGATGCTAAAAGCGGGATTAGTCTCCAGTAAAAAAGTGGCCAAAGTTCAGCGTACGGCGAAAAAATCGCGCGTTCAGGCTCGTGAGGCAAGAGAAGCGGTCGAAGAGAATAAAAAGGCGCAGCTTGAGCGCGATAAATTGCTTAGCGAGCAGCAAAAACAGGCCGTGTTATCCAAAGAGTATAAAGCGCAGGTTAAACAGCTGATTGAAATGAACCGCGTCATGCCGGGCCGCGGCGATATTAGCTTTAACTTTACCGACGGCAGCATCATCAAAAAAATCACCGTCGATAAGCTGACGCAGACCCAGTTGATTAACGGGCGTCTCGCCATCGCGCGTCTGGCAACCCAGAGCAACGGTGAGAGCGAATACGCGATTATCCCGGCGGTCGTGGCGGAAAAAATCGCCCAGCGCGATGCCAGCAGCATTGTTCTGCACAGCGCCCTAAGCCAGGAAGTGCAGGATGAAGACGATCCGTACGCTGATTTCAAAATCCCTGACGATCTGATGTGGTAAACATCCCCCCGCCTACGTCTTACCAAAAGCCCTCACGGGCTTTTTTAATGTCTAAAATGGGCTAGCATGACGCACATTGACCGCTTCACCACTGACGGGATGAACAAAATTCAGCTCGCTGGCGTGCAGCATCAGTCTCGGTGTCCCTTCGGCACCGGACATCAGTAGCCCGCCGTACAGATCACAACCTAAAATCGGATGACCCAGTTGCTGGCAGTGTATACGCAACTGATGCGTGCGCCCGGTTTCCGGTGTTAACGAGACTCGCGTCAGCGGCAACTGAGTTCCCTCTTTCCCCTGCTGGAAAAAACGCGCTTCAACCCGGTAATGTGACCGTGCCGGTTTTCCCTGCTGCGGGCAAATTGTCATGCGCGGAAACCGCGCCGGATCCTTAGCAATCGCCGCGTCAATAATCCCTTCGTCATCTTCAAGATGGCCGCACAGCAACGCACTGTATACCTTAGTCACGCTACGCTGGCTGAACTGCTGACACAGCGCGGCATTCATCTCTTTGTTACGTGCCACCACCATGAGCCCGGAGGTGCCAAAATCAAGACGGTGAACCAACGTACAGCCGGGAAAATCCTTTACCAGCCGATAGTGTACTGAATCGAAGTTCTGCGGATTCTTACCCGATAGGCTCAGCAACCCGCTGGGCTTATTGATAAGTAGCAAATGCGCATCTTCATAGAGGATTTCTATCTCGGCGGAACACGGTGGAGCGATAAAAGTATCAACAATCGTAGACATCAGGCGACCAGTATTGCGAAGGAGTGAGGATCATAGCGAAATTCTCTCCCTCTGGCGAATCGGTTGTTTCGGGGAATACCAGCTGGAGAAGCATGTTATCCAAGCAGCCAGTTATGATTTTATTAATATGCTGGCGCACGTCCTTTATACCATTTGGCCTAATACGCCTGAACAAATGGATATTATTATATACATCAACAACAGAAATCATCACCCAAACCAATAAAATTATAGAGGCATATAGTTACTATGCCATTATCCTTTTTCGTTACATTCACTATTAATTAAAAACAAATTCAACCGAAATTATAAATTGCATTCAAAGCCAGCACGGGAATAATACACGTGCTTGATCAATTTACTTCATTCATAGGTATTAAAATGAAACGTGCATTACTTGTCTCTGCATTAATGATTTCTTGTTCTACTTTTGCAGCGTCAAATCAACTTGATCAATGGACTGGTTTTTATGCAGGGGGTAATCTCGGTTATGGTTCAGGCCACAGTCGCGATGAAGGGAATTCAACCTCCTGGGGTGATTCAATCGACGGCGTGGTCGGTGGTATTCAGGTCGGCCATAACTGGCAGTTCGATAATAATATCGTGCTGGGCGTGGCGGCAAACCTGAACCTGTCTGACATGGGCGACGCTTTCAAAAACAGCGACCATGATAAGTATGACGCATACGATGGTTCCATTGATATCAAACAGAACGGTTCTGTCGATCTCCTGATGGGTTACGCCTTTGACCGTGTCCTGCCATACGTAAAAGTTGGCGTCACCGTCGCGAAAGAAGATTTTACCATGGGCTGCCATAAAGGTAACGTGACGAAGACAAATGGTTGTGGAAACGAATTCAACACCAACGCGTCAAACATCTCTGCTGGTATGAACGTTGGTGCCGGTATTCAATATCGCGTCACTCAGAATTTATCTGCGGGTATTGAATATACTTACGTTGACTTAGGAACGTCTTCCGTTTATCTGCACGATCCTAACTATGCAGATTATGGTTCTCGTAACTTCAACACGTCATACAGCACCACCACACTGAACGTTAACTATCTCTTCTGATATTGACCACCAGGAGGTTTATTTACCTCATGGCCGTTAGCGTTTTATAACAGCGTAACATTAGCATGTTTCATTATTTTGGATGACAATTTGTCGCGGCTGATAAATTTCATCCACATAATAATGCTGTCGATAATGTTACCTGTCAGGCCCATTATTTTTAATGGGCCTTTTACTTTGCACGACGCATTTACTGATGCATTTCTACCCTTGATAGACCCCACCTCTCGCTTAGCCACACAGGCCCTCGCCCCGATTAGATAGCACGCAGCAGTAAAACGTGCTGACATTCGTCGCCGTAATCCGTACCATACACGCCACACATTCGCTGATTCGCTATTGACCGGTCAGCGCGAGACAGGTCTTTTATCGCAAATCAAATGGACGGGAAGACGCTGTGTTTGGCCTGAACTTCCATTTAGATTTTTGAGTAACCATTAAATGCAACAAAATCAAGAAATTAGCCAAAAAGAAAAATACAATCTGAACAAATTGCAGAAGCGTCTGCGCCGCAACGTGGGCGAAGCCATCGCTGACTTCAACATGATTGAAGACGGCGACCGCATTATGGTCTGCCTGTCCGGCGGTAAAGACAGCTACACCATGCTGGAAATTCTGCGCAACCTGCAGCAGAGCGCCCCGATCAGCTTCAGCCTAGTCGCGGTCAACCTCGACCAGAAACAGCCGGGTTTCCCGGAGCACATTCTGCCAGAGTATCTGGAGAAACTGGGCGTGGAGTACAAGATTGTCGAAGAGAATACTTACGGCATCGTTAAAGAGAAGATCCCGGAAGGGAAAACCACCTGCTCGCTCTGCTCGCGCCTGCGTCGCGGCATTCTTTACCGCACCGCCACGGAGTTGGGTGCAACCAAGATCGCGCTCGGCCACCACCGTGACGACATCCTGCAGACGCTGTTCTTGAACATGTTCTACGGCGGCAAAATGAAAGGCATGCCGCCGAAACTGATGAGCGACGACGGCAAGCATATTGTTATTCGCCCGCTGGCGTATTGCCGCGAAAAAGATATTGAGCGTTTCTCTGAAGCGAAAGGCTTCCCAATCATCCCATGCAACCTGTGCGGTTCGCAGCCGAACCTGCAGCGTCAGGTGATTGCGGATATGCTGCGCGACTGGGATAAACGCTATCCGGGCCGCATCGAGACCATGTTTAGCGCCATGCAGAACGTGGTGCCATCGCACCTGAGCGATATCAACCTGTTCGATTTCAAAGGTCTGACCCACGGCGGTGAAGTGATTGACGGCGGCGATCTGGCGTTTGATCGGGAAGAGATTCCGTTACAGCCAGTAGGCTGGCAGCCGGAAGAAGAAGATGGGCAGCTGGATGAGCTGCGTCTGAACGTCGTCGAAGTGAAGTAATCTGCTTATCGCGTCTCAGGTCCGCACCTGAGACGCGTTATTCTGCGGTTATTTCAGCAGACGCACTCGGCAAGCCTTGCCTTTGATTTTCCCTTTCTGCAGCAGTTTCCACGCCTGATGCGCCACGCCTTCGCGTACCGCCACGTAAACGTGTGCCGGATGAACGTCGATTTTACCGATATCTGCGCCAACCAGCCCAACATCACCGGTTAACGCACCCAGCACATCGCCCGCACGCATTTTAGCTTTCTTACCGCCGTCGATGCACAAGGTCATCATTTCTGGCTCCAGCGGCACGATACGCGCCTTACCCGGCTCAGCGACCCAGTTGAGTTTAATTTGCAGCATTTCGGCGAGAATATTGGCGCGCTGCGCCTCTTCTGGCGCGCAGAAGCTGATGGCCAGCCCGCTGTTACCGGCACGCGCGGTACGGCCAATGCGGTGTACGTGCACTTCCGGATCCCACGCTAACTCGTAGTTCACGACCATCGCCAGCGATTTAATATCCAGACCGCGAGCGGCAACGTCGGTTGCGACCAGGATACGGGCGCTGCCGTTAGCAAAGCGCACCAGCGTCTGGTCGCGGTCGCGTTGTTCGAGGTCACCGTGCAGCACGATGGTGCTCTGACCCGCGGCATTCAGTTCCTCAAAGACAGCCTGACAATCTTTTTTGGTGTTACAGAACACCACGCAGGACGCAGGCTGATGCTGGCTCAGCAGTTGCTGCAACAGCGCGATTTTACCGTGACGCGGCACATCGAAGAACTGCTGTTCAACGGCAGGCAACGCGTCCACAGAATCAATTTCGATGGTTTCCGGCGAACGCTGCACGCGGCCGCTGATGGCGGCTATTGCTTCCGGCCATGTGGCGGAGAACAGCAGCGTCTGACGAGACGCTGGTGCAAAGCGAATAACTTCATCGATAGCATCACTGAATCCCATATCGAGCATCCGGTCCGCTTCGTCCATCACCAGCGTTTGCAGCGCATCCAGAGAGACAGTGCCCTTTTGTAGGTGGTCAAGCAGACGGCCCGGCGTCGCTACAATAATATGTGGCGCATGCTGCAAAGAGTCGCGCTGTGCGCCAAACGGCTGGCCGCCGCACAGCGTCAGCACTTTAATGTTCGGCAGATAACGGGCCAGGCGACGAATCTCACCGGCGACCTGGTCGGCCAGCTCACGGGTGGGGCACAGCACCAGCGATTGGGTCTGATAGAGACCTGCGTCCACGTGCTGAAGCAGGCCAAGACCAAATGCAGCCGTTTTACCGCTGCCGGTTTTTGCCTGCACCCGCACGTCCTTTCCCGCAAGGATGGCCGGCAGCGAGGCCGCCTGTACCGGGGTCATTGAGAGATAGCCCAGGTCATTGAGATTTTCGAGCTGGGAAGCGGGCAGGATGTTCAGGGAGGCAAAAGCGGTCACGGTGTAGTTCTCACGAATTAGGGGCTGACGTTCAGCAGGCGCGTATCCTCGCAGATCTCGCCGCGTGATGCGACAACTAATCAACGAGTGTAGCCAAGGTAGCGGAAAAAAAGATAAAAAAAAGCCGACTATTCTAAGCCGGCGTCGTACGAATCAATTGTGCTATGCAGTAATTCAAAAAAAGGAAGTAAGACAATATGGAGCGCAACGCCCATCGCTTGACGTTGCATTCACCTGCAGGAACGATATTGCCTCGATTGGGGTGCTGGTTTATTGACCTCGCTCAAATTAAGTCGTGTTATTGGCGCTTAATGGAATAAAAAAGGTGACTTTTTACAACCATTTACTGCGATGTAACCACCACGTAACACCACCAATGAGTACTACCAGCATAATACAGAAGAGGGAGAAGCCCAGATGCGATCCGCCGCCGGGAATACCCCCAAGGTTGACCCCAAACAGCCCGGTCAGGAACGTGCTGGGTAAAAAGACCATCGCCATCAGCGACATGGTGTAGGTGCGGCGCGAGAGTGACTCCTGCATCATCTGCGCAATTTCATCGGTCATCACCGCCGTCCGCGCAATGCAGCCATCAATCTCATCCAACCCGCGCCCCAGGCGATCGGCAATATCCTGCATCCGACGGCGCTGGTCGTCGGTCATCCACGATAGACGTTCGCTGGAGAGTCGGGCATAGACATCCCGTTGCGGTGCCATATAGCGACGCATCACAATCAGCTGTTTACGCAGCAGCGCCAGGAAGCCACGTGGTGGCACCTCCTGCTCCAGAAGACTATCTTCCAGATCGATAATCTTGTCGTGCAACTGTTCGATAAATTCACTGGCATGGTCGGTCAGCGCGTCGCAGACATCCACCAGCCAGGAACCGCAGTCCGTCGGCCCGCTGCCGTCCTGAAGGTCGCTAACCACATCATCCAGCGCCAGCACTTTTCGCTGCCGCGTGGAGACGATCATGCGTTCATCTATATAGAGCCGCATTGCTACGAGTTGGTCAGGGCGTTCGTCAGTGCTGCCATTGATGCAGCGCAGCGTGATCAGCGTCCCTTCGCCTAAACGGCTGACGCGCGGGCGTAAGCTTTCGCCGGAGAGCGCGTCGCGCACCGTGTTGGGCAACAGCGGCGTTGTCGCCAGCCATTGCGCGCTGTCGGGGTGGGTGTAGTTCATGTGTAGCCAGCACGGGTTCTCTTTGCTGACGGTTTCATCATCGGTCAGGGGCCTTACGCCGCCCTGCCCGTCGAGCATCCACGCGAATACCGCATCAGGTACGTTGAGATCAGATCCCTTTATGGCTTCCACTTCGCCTCCGGTCAGAACTATTTATCCTGTTAGTCTAGCCATCTGCGTTTGTTAAGCAATATGTGGGCGAGGCATCGCGCTGAAATGGTTCAGAAAAGGAACAGCCTCAGCGGCAAACCGTCTAGTAAAACACCAGGGTAACCGATAGCCTCTGCGATGTGGTGAGTCGGTAATCTTTTTTCACGATGCGAATGGACAAGATGAAAGTATGCGAACTTGCCCAACGAGTAAAAGCAGGAAAAAACCAAGCCGAGGACGTTAACTATCTGATAAGCCAGGGATGGAAGCAGATTAGCCCCGGTAAATGGCTGAAAGCGAGTCACTCCTTGCTGCTAACAGAGCGCCACGGGCATGTGGGACAGGCTAAAATGGTGAAATGAATAAAAGCTCCCTCAGGAGCTTTTTTTTGAACACTTCAACATGTTGGAATAAAAGGATTTATTTCACCTCGCGACCACTTATTGACCACATTAATGATACGATAAGCCCCGCAAAAGTGGGGCTTATATAAATAGTATTTGATGTACGGTCGTCTGTCAGTGGGGAGCCTGTTCTTGACTTCCCAATTGTAACGTGCATATATTTTATAGAGTGGAAAGCATATGAAATTAATCATCTAATATCCTCGCGAAGCACTTTAGCTTAGTTGCTCTTAGTTTCATCGAATTTAGGTTAGAGGGATTTAGCGCAAGCGATTATAACAAATAATCTTTTAATAAAATCATTACGCTGTTAAGGTAAAAAAACGTCTGTAAGTTAAACCTCTTCTTATAAGGACAAGAATGATGCTCAATCGTCAGATTCAGAATAACAATATAACGTTTGCTTTTTCTTTACTAAGCACTGTCATAACATTCAATAGCAAACAAGGACTTTTTGATATAAATAAAACACTCGAGTCTGTGTTAATCCACATACTTAACAAAACATATAGTTTATCTTTAAAAAACTTAAATATTGAAAAACATAATCATCCTGCTGTTGACTTAGGCGATATCAGTAACGGTTTAGCTATTCAGGTCACTTCCGACGGTTCAAAAGATAAATTCGTCAAAACCATGGATATGTTAGTGAAACATGACTTGCACTATATATACAATGAAGTTTGGATGTTAATAATTTCTAACGATCCCATACAACATCATACAAAAAAAGGATTCGTAACTCATGTAAGAAATTTATCCGACCTTGCAAAATCCATTTGCGAAAAACCCAGTCCTGAATTTGATTACTTATACAATATATGTGAAAAAGAGTTTGGGGTTTACTTCCCGGGAAGGAATACTTCTATATTAAAACCAACTCAGATAGCCAGCGTTAATCCTAACATAAACATTGATAAGTTTATTAACGCCAATGGAATAGACCTCATCTACGAGTATGCTGATATTACAATGGGAGATATTAGAGACGATTTAATACTATTAAAAAACACAATATCTCAACTTAATGAAGAACAACGCTGGTTTCTCTTTAGGGTTTTAGAACACACAATAAAGAATGATAACGGAAAATATATTGAAACGTGTAAAATATCTAAAAGTATAATTTACAGCGGCAAAAGCCAAGGTGAAAAATCAGCCATATGGGAAATTATAGACTCCCTCATACATATGAACATGGCTTATTACGATGAAGAGGATTATAATTTAGAGACTCCCGTCTTTGGTATTTACTTTAAAAAAGGAAAATATGATGATTTCGATTACTTCTCAGCTCTCTCTATTTTTATAAAAAAACATCCCAACTACACAACCTTGAAAAATTAATAGTTAACTGTGATTTTTCATTTATCGAATAGTTGAACCACCCAATATATTATAAATGTCTAATGAGGTGTCTTTAGATTAAAAAGCACGGGTTTTATTAGAAGGGAATAAAACATATCTTATAATTAAGCCCTGTGTTAGCAGGACTCGTATTTAGTTACTGCCAGTGGATTTGTTGCTGACCTGATGCTGTCGGGTGAGGTGCCGCTGGCACTACTACCTCCGGAGAAACGATAAAGCGCTCTATCGTTTCAGTGGTGACAAACGTTTTCCGCCGGTGTGCTCGATGTCGCCGGTCATCTTCCCGCCTTTCTTCACTTCGGGTGTGTCGAGCGTGGTACGGGTCGAGGCTTTCACCAGTACCACCGGCACAGTGGCCGTAATTGAATCCGACACGGTGACGTCGGCGGTTTTGATACCAGACACGGTGAGCGCCCCGCTTTCGGGTTCGTACTCGATAACCGCCCCGTCAGGAAAGGCGATGTGAATCGTATCGGACGAGACTGACGACGCGGGATGGTCATCCAAGAAAATGTCCGGCAGTACAAAGGCCGTATCGAGCTCTCCGCCGATGGCCAGTAATAACACCTGCTCACCGACCGAGGGTTCGCAACTTCTGGAACATCGCCCGTTTAATCCGCCCGGTCTTATCCCTGAGAGGCAGATGTTTGCGCGCCTGATACGGTGAGCCGTCCGGGGCTTTTTTCCGTTTAATCCGTTGCTGTTATGACTTGCGCAGCTCCTTTGCAATGTCACCGGCAAGCTTGCGACGCCCTACGGGTGACATGTCAGCAAGCAGCCAGGAGAGCTGGTTGTCAAAAGGCTTAAAGTCACTCATCCCATTTGCTCACCAGTTCGCCGTTAATATAGAACTCTTTTGGTCGTGTCACGGGCTCAGGCAACGGAGGCTCAGGGACATAGCTGACACGTTTTCCTCTTTGATGAGGGTACGCTCGGTGAGCTGCAGGCTGATGCTAATGTCGACACTGTCCTCGTCGTTCAAATCCATCTGGAAACGGTAGTCCTTTTTGCGGCCGTCATCGAGCGTGCAGATATCCGGCTGATTCTCACGCAGCCATGCGGCCACCGGCACGAATATTAAATCGGGGATCACCCACAAAGTCACACACATTCACATTCAGTGTGTAAATTTTCTCGTGGGACAGCGAGGCCGCGAGCCGCGCATCGATATTCCCCTCATCGGCAAAGATGCGCATCATTTCTGGGTTTGTTTTTAACTGCAGGACAGCGTCAGTTAACGCCTTGCGCAGGCTGTGTGCTTTCTTCATCGAGTTTACCCGTAGCTGCACAAGCTATAAGGTCTGCATTGCGCAGAAGAGAATGGTTTTGGTGCGCGGATACTGGCCCGGTACAGCAAACGAAACCATCGTCTTACCCGGGCCAATTGAGACAAAGGCAAACCTTCGTCAAACGCTAAAACGACTGCCAAAAATCCTTATCATGGCTCCCGGCCACCGCTGGTTTAAGCACCGCCGCTCCCGGCGCGGCCTCCAGCTTCCGCGGCTCATCTCCGATACGGAAGTTTTGCGTCCGTGACTGCAGGTCGATAACCTGATTTTTCAGAATATCAGACGACCGCGCCAGCTCCTCCACCACCATCCCGTTACTCTGCGTTACAGTTTCCAGCTCCGTCAGCGCCAGCGTTATCTGATCGATACCTTTCTCCTGCTCGGCGGTCGACACGGCAATCTGTTCCATCAGACTGTTCAGCTCGCCGGAACCGCTCACGATATCCTGCATATTCCGCTCAGCCTCGGCGACAATATTCGCGCCCTGCGTCACGTTATCGCTGGTGACGCTAATTAAGGTCTTAATGCTCTTCGCCGCCTCGGCGCTGCGGTGCGCCAGATTCCGCACCTCACCGGCCACTACCGAGAACCCTTTACCGTGGTCGCCTGCCCTCGCCGCTTCTACCGCCGCGTTCAGCGCCAGAATATTCGTCTGGAAAGCAATCCCATCAATCATGGCAATGATTTCCGTCATCTGTCGCGCACAGTCGGTGATCGACTGCATGTTCGTTGCCACCTCCCCCATCAACTCCCCGCCTTTACGGGCGCATCGGGTAGCTTCACCCGCCCGCTCGCTTGCCAGACGGGTGTGCTCGGCATTGTTCTTAGTACCAGCGCCGATCTCTTCCATGCTGGAGGCGGTATGCATCAGCGTAGCGGACTGCTGCTCGGTCTTCACCGCCAGTTCCGCGCTGCGGTTTGCCAGCTGTTCAGACAACGTCATCGCCGTATCGGACGAAGAACGAATCTCCGCCACCAGCGTGGAGATATTATTCGATAAGCTATTGATACCCGGAATTAAGCGCCCGGCACAGTTATTACCAAATATCGGAATACGCACCGATAAATTACCATCATTAACTTCATCAATGCTGCGCTTTACGGCGTTAATCGGCGTAACAAGATATTTGGTCATATAAAGCCAGAGCGACGCCAGCGCCACTACCCAAACCAGGTTAATGGCTAAATGCAAGAATATATTCTTTGATAATATTAAGCAGATCACATCTACAATAAGGAAAACCGCCAGAATAAATACCAGGATAAACGTTCGGACGCTAATGTTTTTAAACATAATCTTTTCCCCAACACCTGTTGTGTCATTTTGTTATATCACCACAAGGGGTATTTTCCAGATTATTTCCATGTTTATAAGGAGTTTAATTGTTAGCAGTGCCAGTTTCACTTTTACCAGACAATTACGCCACCTTAAGTAAAATCAACAATCTCAACGACTAATGAAACACTTAAGCAGTGATAAAATAAGAATTATATAAAAAAGCAACACTTAACATTCATTGGCATTTCATCAAGTTTTAGCCGTACTTAATCGAGTTCAATTCAGTAAAAAGAGTCACAGGTTATTGCTATTTCGCTGTGTAAAATTCGGAATTTACTGATAGATTAATTAAACCCCCTTTATGAAAAGGTATGGATTACATGATGCTGCATGCTTCGTGGGACCCGATACTGGTCGGTATTTCATTTTTGGTGGCCTTCATTGCGTCTTTCGTTGCGCTTGATAGTGCTGCAAAAATTGCTGCGTCTAATAAAAAAGCCGCTATCTTCTGGCGCATTACCGGCGGCGCGACGCTGGGTATTGGTATTTGGTCAATGCATTTTATCGGCATGCTGGCGATGAAAATGCCGATGCCAATGAGCTATCACCTTGAGCTCACGGTTATTTCTCTGCTGGTAGCCATTATTGCCTCTTCATTAGCGATTAATATCGCGGTTGCAGGTAACACGCTGTCGTTAAAACGCCTCTGCATTGCCACCGCCCTGCTCAGCTCTGGCGTCGTCACCATGCACTACGTGGGCATGGCGGCATTGATGGCCCACGATGATATCGTCTGGAGCATTCCGCTGATTATCGCCTCGGTGGTCATTGCTATCGTGGCCTCCTGCGTGGGCCTGTGGCTGGCCTTCAGCCTGCGTCTCAACAGTAAAGGCGTGCTGTTGACCCGCGTCGGCGCGGCGTTCGCCATGGGTATCGCCATTGCCGCCATGCACTACACCGGCATGAGCGCCGCCACCTTTACCGGCCACGGCCATATGATGATGGGCCACGACGCGATGGTCAGCGAAGAGGGGCTCTCGATCTGGGTGTCGGTGACCACCCTGCTGCTGCTCGGGCTGATGCTGATGATTTCGATGGTCGACTCGCAGGTGCGTACCGCCCGGTTGACGGAAAACCTGCAGCGCCTTAACCAACAGTTGGAGCAACAAGCGCGCTTTGATGGCCTGACCGGGCTAGCCAACCGCAGCCAGATTGATATGCGTCTGCTGGCCTGCCTGCATCAATCCCGCCTGGCGGGCAGCACGTTTGCGCTGGTGCTGATGGATCTCGACCGCTTTAAGCTGATTAACGACGCCTGGGGTCATCACGTTGGTGATAATCTGCTGGTCTCCGTCGCCAACCGCATGAGCGCCTGCCTCAATCCCAAAATGACGCTCGCACGTATCGGCGGTGACGAGTTTATCCTGCTCGCGCCAAACTGCACTGAAGCGGAAATCACCGATATTTGCACCCGCCTGGTGGAGAGCGTCCGCCGCCCGTTCTACCACTCCGGGCAGATCCTACAGATTTCACTCAGCGTGGGAATAAGCCTCTATCCAGGCCACGGAGAAACGCCGCAGGAACTGAAACTCTCGGCGGATACTGCGATGTATCACGTGAAGCACAATGGCCGTAACGGCTGGGTTTTCTACCATGAATCGATGCTCGACAGTACCTGGCAAGGAGCACACTTCCTGCAGGATCTGACTCAGGCGCTGGATCGCGGCCAGTTTGAACTGTGGTATCAACCTAAGTATCACGTCAAAGAACAGCGTATTTACGGCTTTGAAGCGCTGCTGCGCTGGCGACACCCGAAAAAAGGTATCCTGCTGCCCGACGTATTCCTACCCACGCTGCAAAACACCGGGCTCATTGTCCCGGTGGGCAACTGGATAGTGGAGCAAGCAAGCCAGCAGTTGCATAAGTGGAGCATTGCCGGGCACGACGACTGGACGGTATCGCTGAATATCTCGCCGGTGCAGTTTGAGCAGCAGAACTTTTACGAACGGGTGTGCGAAGCGCTGGTGCGCCATCGCGTCTCCCCAACCCGCTTAACGATTGAACTGGCAGAAACCACCGCGTTACACGGCTTTGACCGCAGCGTGCAGATTTTCAACGACTTCTGCCGCATCGGCATCACCATCTCCATCGATAACTTCGGCGTGGGTTATTCCAACATGCTAGCGCTTCAGGATCTCCCCGCCGGAGAGCTGAAAATCGACAAGAGCTTTATGAAAGACATGCGAGAAAACAGTAAGCACGTCAAAATCGTCTCGACCATCATTAACATCGCTCACTCAATGAATATGGACGTCGTTGCCGAAGGTGTGGAAACGCAGGAGCAACAGCGCATCCTCAGCGGGTTGGGCTGTGATGCGCTGCAGGGCTTCTGGTTCTCCGACCCGGTGCCGGCTGAGGATATTGAGGTGATGCTGAGTAACCTGCCGCTGACCGGCGACCCGAATGCGCCCGCGGCGCTGAGGCGGGATATTTCGTCCGGGAAGAAACGGCAGGCTTGAAGTCTGGCGATCGGTTTACGCCGATTGCTGGCTTATTAATGAATTTTGATCATTACCATTAGTAAATTCCCCCCTCTAATCAAATAAATCCCCACGCGCTATCCTTCTTCTACTCAGAAGAAGGATAACCCCATGCAAACAGTACAACTGAACAACGGCATTGCGATGCCGCTACAGGGCTTCGGTGTCTACCAGATGACCGATGCTGCCGAATGTGAACGCGCGGTGCTGGATGCCCTCGAGACCGGCTACCGTTTAATTGATACCGCCGCCTCCTACCAGAATGAAACCCAGGTAGGCAACGCCCTGAAGCAGAGCGGTATTGCCCGTGATGCGCTGTTTATCACCACCAAACTATGGCTGCAAGGCACCAGCTATGAAGGGGCGAAAGCACAGTTCGAGCGCTCGTTGAACCGCCTGCAGCTTGACTACGTTGACCTCTATCTTATCCATCAGCCCTTCGGCGACGTCCACGGCGCGTGGCGAGCCATGGAGGAACTGCATGAGGCGGGAAAAATTCGCGCTATTGGGGTCAGTAACTTCCAGCCAGACCGACTGGCCGACCTGATGGCCTTCAACCGCATAGCACCCGCTGTTAACCAGGTCGAAGTCAACCCGTTCAACCAGCAGCTTCACGCCACGCCGTGGATGCAGAGCCGCAGCATTCAGCCGGAAGCCTGGGCACCGTTTGCCGAAGGGCGCAACGGCCTATTTGCGCATCCGGTGCTGACGGCTATCGGCAATAAATATGGCAAAAGCGTGGGCCAGGTCGTCCTGCGCTGGCTGCTCCAGCGCGGCATCGTATCGCTCGCGAAATCGGTGCGTAAGGAACGTATGGTCGAAAATTTTGCCATCAACGACTTTGCGCTGAGCGCTGACGACATGTTGCGCATTGCCGCGCTGGATACCGCCACCAGCGCCTTTTTCTCTCATCGTGACCCGGCCATCGTTGAGTGGCTGGCGGCCCGTAAACTCGACGTTTAACGTGATTAAGGATCCTTCAATGCAACAGAGAACTCTTGGCCAATCTGGCCTGAAAGTGTCCGCACTCGGTCTGGGCTGCATGGGCCTGAGCTACGGCTACGGCCCGGCAACCGATACCCGCCAGGCGATTGAGCTTATCCGTGCCGCCGTTGAACGCGGCGTGACCTTTTTTGAT
The DNA here is from genome assembly GCF_019584505.1 of Kluyvera sp. EC_51. Lineage (NCBI taxonomy): Bacteria > Pseudomonadati > Pseudomonadota > Gammaproteobacteria > Enterobacterales > Enterobacteriaceae > Kluyvera > Kluyvera sp. EC_51. Next base: position 111,197 of record NZ_VDAG01000042.1, read on the forward strand.
ACCGCAGAAGTGTACGGCCCTTATCTGAATGAAGAGGTGGTCGGCGAAGCGCTGAAGCCGTTTCGCGATCGCGTGGTGATCGCCACCAAATTCGGTTTTACTTTTGGCGATGACAACAAGCAGCAGATTTTAAACAGCCGCCCGGAACATATCCGCCAGGCGGTTGAAGGCTCGCTTAAGCGCTTAAAAACCGACGTTATTGATCTGCTCTACCAACACCGCGTGGACCCGGAAGTGCCAATCGAAGACGTAGCGGGCGTAGTGAAAGACCTGATCGCCGAAGGCAAGGTGAAACACTTTGGCCTGTCTGAAGCCGGCGCGCAAACCATTCGCCGCGCCCATGCCGTCCAACCCGTTGCCGCACTGCAAAGCGAATACTCCATGTGGTGGCGTGAGCCAGAGCGGGAAATTATTCCGCTGCTGGAAGAGTTGGGCATCGGTTTTGTGCCGTTCAGCCCGCTGGGTAAAGGCTTCCTGACCGGTGCCATCACCACCGACACCGCCTTTGGTAGCGATGATTTCCGCAGTAAAGTGCCGCGCTTCCAGGCTGAGGCCCGCGAAGCAAACGCCCAGTTGCTGACCGTGCTGTCTGACCTGGCCGCCGAGCGCGGAATTACCCCGGCACAGATTGCCCTCGCGTGGCTGCTGGCGCAGAAACCGTGGATTGCGCCGATTCCGGGCACCACCAAGTTACACCGTCTGGAAGAGAATCTGGGTGCGGCAGAGATTGTACTCGCGGCAAACGACCTGCAGAAAATCACCCAGGCGCTGGATGCGATTAAGATTGTGGGTGACCGTTATCCGGCGTCCATCCAGGCTCGCGTTGGGCGCTGATTGACCCTCCCGGCGTCGCGATTGTACGACCGGATACATAGGTAACACTTCAGACCGGGAACATAGGTAACACTTTCCTAGTCTATCCGGATAATACTACGGCTTTTCCGGTCATAGTAAGCAAGCGTTATACCGTT
>NZ_VDAG01000043.1:0-201 GCF_019584505.1 Kluyvera sp. EC_51
GCGCCGTCGGCACCTTCACCGACCAGCTCAGATCCGCCTGCACCGTCGCGGTAAAGGTCTGGTCGCCGATGGTGATTTGTACTTCATCCCAGCGCACCACGTCCTCACCGGTGACGCGCCCGGTCAGCTCCGTCTCCGCCTTCTGGCTTTCTTCCAGGTTGATCACCCCGTCGCCGGTCACGTCATCAATAACGATGGTCA
>NZ_VDAG01000044.1:0-491 GCF_019584505.1 Kluyvera sp. EC_51
TGCGGTACAAACCGGAAACATAGGTAACACTTTAGACCGGATACATGGGTAACAGTTATAACTGGCATAGAAGAGGAGACTCGCTATGCCCTGGACTGAGACCCGACCTATGCAACGTCTTGATTTTATCCGTGCCAGCCACGCTGGCACGATGTCTTTCTCCGCACTCTGCCGTCTCTTCGGCATCAGTCGTAAAACGGGCTATAAATGGCTCGGGCGTTTCGACCCTTCAGAGCCTGCGACGCTTTTCGACCGCTCACGCGCGCCACTCTCACATTCCCGCACCATCCCGCCAGATATTGCTGCTCATCTGATGGCATTACGACAAAAACACCCTGACTGGGGGCCGAAAAAGCTGCGGATGTGGCTCCTTAATCATCAGGCCGACTTCCCTGTTCCGGCTGCCAGCACTATCGGCGATATCCTCAAACGCCAGGGGATGGTTCCGGACAGAAAGCGCAAACACAGAACGCCCGGGAATCGTCAGCCGC
>NZ_VDAG01000045.1:0-437 GCF_019584505.1 Kluyvera sp. EC_51
GTGATAGCGGACAAAACCTCAGCCTGCTGAACGTTGGTTCATTGGTCAGTTTGATGATCTGTACGGTAATGACCATTGTGGCTTCTCGCAATCGTGGCTGGTTGCTGCTACCCATTGTCTATGCCTTTGCGCTTATCAACCTGGCGCTGGCAACCTTCATGCCCAATGAATACATCACCCATCTGGAAGCTACGCCTGGGATGCTGGTGCACATTGGCTTATCGCTCTTGTCCTATGCCACGCTAATTATCGCCGCCCTGTACGCGCTGCAACTGGCGTGGATTGATTACCAACTGAAGAACAAGAAGCTGGCGTTTAACCAGGAAATGCCGCCATTGATGAGTATCGAGCGTAAAATGTTCCACATCACGCAGATTGGCGTGGTGCTGCTAACGCTCACGCTTTGCACTGGCCTGTTCTACATGCACAACTTATTT
>NZ_VDAG01000046.1:0-420 GCF_019584505.1 Kluyvera sp. EC_51
TTTGGCTTTGATATGTGGAATTTCGGCTTTCGGTAGCACCATCCAGAACTCTTGTTCCGTTCCCAGGTCGATATTTTCTTTATCGCCATACCAGATGCGTTCCGTTCCGACCTTTTTCCCACGGTGCAAAATTTGCACCGTAGTAAAGTTTTGTTGCCCCCAACGCAGTAATTTTCTTGCCTCTTCCTCACGACCTTTTGCACTGTCAGCTCCCATTACCACTGCAATGAGACGACGCTGCCCATCTACAGCCGAAGCAATGAGATTAAACCCGGCACCAGAAGTATGACCCGTTTTCAGGCCGTCAACATTCATGGTTTTATCCCACAATAACCCGTTACGGTTTTGCTGGGTGATACCGTTCCAGGTGAGACTTTTCTCACTGTACATATGATAAAACTCGGGCTCGCCGTGGATGAT
>NZ_VDAG01000005.1:0-4256 GCF_019584505.1 Kluyvera sp. EC_51
GCGGTAAGCGTTATCCCGAAGAGTTTAAAACTGAAGCAGTCAAACAGGTTGTTGATCGCGGTTATTCTGTTGCCAGCGTTGCAACACGTCTCGATATCACCACCCACAGCCTTTACTCCTGGATAAAGAAGTACGGTCCGGATTCTTCCACTAATAAAGAACAGTCAGATGCTCAGGCCGAGATCCGCCGTCTCCAGAAAGAGCTGAAGCGGGTTACCGACGAACGGGACATATTAAAAAAAGCCGCTGTAGATTCAATTGGTCAACGCAACAGTTATGTGAAAACATGGGGTTGCGGAGGTTTTTTGGCACGGCTGGGACGGAAGTCGCTGTCGTTCTCAAAATCGGTGGAGCTGCATGACAAAGTCATCGGGCATTATCTGAACATAAAACACTATCAATAAGTTGGAGTCATTACCCCCCCATCGGGCCAAACGACACCGGTATTGCCGGACATGCCGTGTCGACAGGGGCGATTCTGGTCAGTAACAATGTGAGAGAGTTTGAGCGGGTACCGGGGCTGAAGCTGGAAGACTGGGTTAAATAAATAAGTGGACTGACCCCACCCCGATGATTTTGGGGGAAACGCTCAGCCGCTATATTCAGACTGCCTGCGCTCTTTGTAGCAACTGACATATCCCCCCTGGTGCACTTCTTTCAGTCTGCGGATAACCGGTTAGAACGTTTCCCAGTTATCGGCTGATTTGCCATCAGAGACTGTACTGTCTGGCGTGACTGATGCCCGGTATGCGGGGACTGGAACAGCTGTTGGCGGCTGCTCTTCACGCAAACGGAAAGTATTAACCAGCTCTGTCAGCATGGATGCCTGTTCAGCCATGGACTGCGCTGCACTTGCAGATTCTTCCACCAGGGCCGCATTTTGTTGTGTGGTTGTATCCAGTTGTGTGACGGCTACGTTAATCTGACGAATGCCGTCGCGTTGTTCCGTTGTCGCCCGGGTGATTTCGTTGATGAGCATATCCACATTTTGTGCGTTCTTTGTCATTTCCTGAATCACGGTGCTGGCAGTGGAGATGAGTTCACGACCTGCTTCCGTCTGTGAAACCGACTCTTCGATCAGTGACTTGATATCTTTTGCCGCTGTGGCACTCTTCTGCGCCAGACCGCGCACCTCGCCAGCAACAACAGCAAATCCACGACCTGATTCACCGGCACGTGCAGCTTCAACGGCAGCGTTCAATGCCAGGATATTAGTCTGGAAGGCAATGGACTCAATGACCGTGATAATCTCTGACATCTTCTGTGATGCTTTGTAGATACCGTCCATCTGACGGGTGGTAGCGTCCATCACTTCGTTATTGCGCTTCATGATGTGACCACCTTCAGTAACCAGTTGATGCACGTGTTGAGCGTTTTCGGCAGTGTTCGCTACTGTGGCAGTCAGTTGCTCCAGGGCTGAGGCCGTTTCAGCCAGAGCGCTGGCCTGTTCTTCTGTACGGGAAGACAAGTCCAGATTACCTGCTGCAATCTGTGAAGAGGCGGTGGAAACCGACATGGCACTGTCCCGTACCTGACTCAGCATACGACTGATGCTGATGATAGTAATTTTCAGGCCAGTCAGAAGCCTGCCGGTCTCATCGGTATGATAATTATCCCTGAATAATGTGGTCATGTCTCCGCGGCCTGAAGCTTCAATACCAGTCAGGGCTTCCTGCACTGGCCTGACGACACTGCGGGTCAGAATTCTGGCAGTTATTCCCCCCAACAGTATGCTTACGACAAGGATGATACCAGTCATCCAGAGGGATGAACGGTACGTGCTTTCTGCTTCGTTCTCTCCATTCTTCATCAGATCATTGGCGTAATCGATGATATCGGTAATCTCGTTAATAAAGACTTCTGTCGCCGGGATAGTTTCCGTATTCAGCATATTTTCTGCTGCATCATCTCCCTCTGATGTCTGAATGGAAAATACATGTTGCCTTGATGCCGTTACTAACCTGGCAGCATCAGACATTTCATCAACCATTTTCTCGGCTTGCACATCACCCGCAACACGTTTTTTTAGTTCCTCAAGGTATGAGGCATTCACCGCTGTCTGGGTACTGAGAGCTTCGATATATTTTTTGCGATCGCTCTCGTGATGTGCAGCAACGGCACGGAAAGACAAAAGGTAATCCTTATTGGCTCCATCGATGAGGTCATTGGCCAGCACCGTTGTCGGATAATATTTTTCGACGATGAGATTTGATGTTTTACGCAAATCAGAAAGCGCTGCGACCGCAATAATGCTGACAAGTACGAGCAGCAGCAGTAACAGGGCAAACCCTGCCCCCATGCGGGTTCCCAGCCTATAGTTCATAATATTCATTTGTTTATATTCCTTGTAGAAAAATAAATCATGTCCCTGAGGTAATCCGGAACGAAGAAACGTGTTTAGTTTTGAATATGTTATTGTTAGCGATAAGATAACCAGGAGTCTGCGCCATCATGTCGACGGGTAGATTATATGACTTTCATCACGTTTTTTCTATTGTAGGGATCAGAGTTGATGCCGAGATAAGTGGTTTTTCGTACAGACATAAGGTAAATTATTGTTGATATAATTCAATTTAAGTTTTTAAATTAAAAAAAACACCCACCCTATTATAACGACATTAGGGTGATAAATAAGAATATTAAGTCCAAGTTTAAAAAACGAACTGTTAATTTAATGTAGCCAGTGGGCAGCACAATGTCAGACAGGCGTTCCTTGTATACATCAGGCATATTTCAGAAAAAAGTATCAGTCATACTGACTAATACTGAATGAAAAAACATCCGGTAAGACAAATAAGCAACCACCAGACCGGAAGTAAAAGTGCGCTTCAGCACTCCACCGACACCGCGTCACAAAATAATCGTAAGCGTCATATCCGTAATGACGCTTACGTCGATGTCGGATCCGGTTTACCGCTCTTTCTGCATCACCAGACTCATGGCCGCCGGCAACACGGTCAGTGTCACCAGGGTCGCGACCATTAATCCGCCGATGATGGCGTATGCCATCGGCCCCCAGAACACCTGCTCCGCGATGGGTATCATCCCTAAAATTGCTGCGCAGGCGGTCAGCAGTATCGGGCGGGCGCGATGCTCTGCTGCTGCGATAATGGCGTCATTACCACACATCCCCTTTTGCGTATTGCTGTCCACTTCGCTGATGAGAATGACTGCATTACGGATTTTCATCCCGGCCAGCGCAATAATCCCCAGCAGCGCCACAAAGCCCATTGGCGTACCTGTCGGCAGCATGGCCAGCACGATACCAATGAGTCCGAATGGGGCCATCAGCAACGCCAGCAGCATCCGGGAAAAACGCTGCAGCTGTATCATCAGCAGAACCAGCATCACGCCGAGCGTCACCGGCAGCACAGCATAAACCGAGCGGTTACCTTTATCTGACTCAGCCACCGTGCCACCTTCTTCTATCTGGTAGCCCGCCGGGAGGGTCGAGCGAAGCGTGTTTACTGCCGGCAACAGTTGTTGTGATACCGCCTCTGCGCGCATGCCGGGGGCCAGATCCGTCTGCACGGTAATATAGGGCAGACGCTGCCGCCGCCAGATAACCGGGTCGTCAACGCCCCACGCCAGCGTGGCCACCTGGCCGAGCGGAATTTTATCTCCCCGGTCATTCGTCAGCAGCATCCCGGACAGCGTCGAGAGGTCCTTCCGCTCGGCGTTATCCGCGCGCAGCACCACGTCAATCATGCGGTTGTGGTCGCGTACCGTGGTCACGACACTGCCGGACCAGACGGCATTCAGCGCCTGCGCAATACTTTCTGAAGACAGTCCCGCCGCCCGCGCGGCCGTCTGGTTCACCTGCAGCGTGATATGAATCGCCACGGGTTTAACAGACACCTCAGAGTCATTTAAGATGGCTTAAAGAGAGGTGCCCATGAGCGGTAAGCGTTATCCCGAAGAGTTTAAAACTGAAGCAGTCAAACAGGTTGTTGATCGCGGTTATTCTGTTGCCAGCGTTGCAACACGTCTCGATATCACCACCCACAGCCTTTATGCCTGGATAAAGAAGTACGGTCCGGATTCTTCCACTAATAAAGAACAGTCAGATGCTCAGGCCGAGATCCGCCGTCTCCAGAAAGAGCTGAAACGGGTTACCGACGAACGGGACATATTAAAAAAAGCCGCTGTAGATTCAATCTGTCAATGCAACACCCCTTTCAATTATCTCTTTCGGTGTTTTGAACTTCAGTGTCTTTCTCGGTCTGTTGTTTAGCTGAGCAGCAACCAGATCTAGT
>NZ_VDAG01000005.1:4356-5252 GCF_019584505.1 Kluyvera sp. EC_51
TAGTTCAAAAACAGAGGCTTTTTCCTCTGCTGTAAATGTTCGTCTCATTCAAAAAACCTCCGCAACCCCATGTTTTCACATAACTGTTGCGTTGACCAATTGAATCTACAGCGGCGTACTTCGCAAAACTGTCCGACTGAGGTACGCCTTTATCCGTGACAACACCTGTTGCTGGCCTGTTCGCCTGCTCTGTCGGGTGCTGGATGTTCATCCCAGTGGTTTTTACGCCTGGCTTCAGCAGCCGCATTCACAACGCCATCAGGCAGACCTGAGACTGACAGGACAGATTAGTTTTTACGCCTGGCTTCAGCAGCCGCATTCACAACGCCATCAGGCAGACCTGAGACTGACAGGACAGATTAAACAGTTCTGGCTGGAATCGGGATGCGTCTATGGTTATCGCAAGATCCATCTGGATCTGCGGGACAGCGGGCAACAGTGCGGAGTCAACAGAGTCTGGCGACTGATGAAACGTGTCGGGATAAAGGCTCAGGTCGGATACCGGAGCCCGCGGGCACGTAAAGGCGAAGCCAGTATCGTGTCGCCCAACAGGCTCCAGCGACAGTTCAATCCGGATGCTCCGGATGAGCGTTGGGTAACGGACATCACCTACATCAGGACCCACGAAGGCTGGCTGTATCTTGCCGTGGTTGTTGATCTGTTCTCACGCAAAATTATCGGCTGGTCAATGCAACCCCGGATGACAAAGGACATTGTCCTGAACGCACTGCTGATGGCTGTATGGCGGCGTAATCCCCAAAAACAGGTGCTGGTTCACTCTGATCAGGGCAGTCAGTACACAAGCCATGAATGGCAGTCGTTCCTGAAATCACACGGCCTGGAGGGCAGCATGAGCCGTCGCGGTAACTGCCATGATAATGCGGTTGCAGAAAGCT
>NZ_VDAG01000047.1:0-1980 GCF_019584505.1 Kluyvera sp. EC_51
CTATCGCTGGATCGCACGCGAGCTCGGTATCAGCAAGAATACCGTCGCTGACATCGTGCAACGACACAGAGCTAACGCTTAGGGTGTCATTTCGCCCTCAGCCGGAACCGACCCCTACAATGTTGTATGATTCGCAGATGGACTCTTAGAAGGGGTCAGTTTGGATATCGAAAATTATTGTACTATAAGGGCTTCCCCGGCGTGTCAACGCCGGTGTTTATGGTTTCTGTCTGCTCTTCAGTAAAAATAAAGGGGAGAGACTGCGGTACTATAAACGGCCATGATGAATCGTCATCGATTCGGACCCTGATGAAAGACGCGCGTGAGGTTCTTGTTCGTTAAGCGGATACGTATATCCTGTACAATAGCCAGATAGGCCTCACGGGGTCTAACCCTTTATCATCAACGAATTGCAGGTCAGATGGTTATTTTGTTTCGTGCTTTAGCTGGCTGAGTACAGCCTGAAATCATCACCGTAATGCAATGATGCCCAGCACAGCCTTGCGTTTTTGGCGGCGATGGCTACAACGGCACGCCAGTATCCTCTGCGATCGACCAGTGAACAGACCCAACGACTGAATAAATCAGTCCTTTTCTCGGCACCAATCAGAACCGAACGAGCCCCCTGAACCAGTAGCGTTCGCAGATACGAATCGCCAGCTTTAGTTATCCTGCCAAGCTTTGATTTCCCACCACTGCTGTACTGCGATGGCGTTAGTCCCAGCCAGGCTGCCAGTTGTCGCCCATTTTTAAAATCGTGTGCATTACCGATACTGGCGACCAGCGCACAGGCCGTTGTGGGACCAATCCCTTTCAGTTCCATCAATCGCTGGCTGCGGTGATCTGTTTTTGCCATGCGGGACAAAATCCGGTCATATTCAGTAATATTATCTTCAATACGATCAATGTGTTCCAGCAGGTCATTAACACATTGTTGAACCTGAAGTGGCAAAGAACTCTTCTGCTCAGAAACCATGTGACGCAGGGCATCTGTACTTTGTGGGGCGATGACACCGAATTCCGATATCAAACCTCTCAATCGGTTATATGTTGCTGTTTTCTCTTCGATAAAACCCTGTCTGATACGGTGTAGGCATTGCATCGCCTGCTGGCTCTCATCCTTCACTGGTACAAACCGCATATGCGGGCGACGAACTGCTTCACAGATAGCCTGAGCATCAGCTGCATCATTTTTGCCTGATTTACCGGCCATGCGGTAAGGAGATACAAATTTAGCAGCCATCAGCCGTGGTTCATGACCATATTGCCGAAACAACCTTGCCCAGTAGTGAGCCCCGGAGCATGCCTCCATCCCGATAACACAGGGAGGTAAACTGGCAATCAGCTCAGGAAGGGCAGCACGCGATACTTTGGGTTTAACCAGAACAGTTTTACCGTGTTGGTCAACGCAGTGAACAGCGAACACATTTTTAGCAAGATCGATACCGACAGTCGTGATGGTCATAACGAATCCCTCCGGGGCTATGTTTACCCCATGATTGCACAAGAGTTAATCAGGCGCATATCCAGGGGAAGTCCCTTCCATTCGTTAAGCTCATTTTTTAATCATTTCTGGTTTTTTTGGAAACGTAATATTCTGGATGTTAAGACGGTCATGCGGGGACATTGAACACAGATAATCATGTCCAGGTACGAACGTCCCATATAGAGTGTGAGCATTGATCGTGCTGTATTTTCGTTTATAGTAGATAGATTCTGTATCATACAGAGCACGTGGTCAGCACTAAAGTACATTACGCTGACTTATTCTGTTCACTGAGGGCTGAGTACCTGCTTTCAAGGATTTATCTGCTGATCATGCGCATTACGCCACCCTGAGTTTTCCCTTCCTCCGCCGGGTAATAACTCCAACTTATTGATAGTGTTTTATGTTCAGATAATGCCCGATGACTTTGTCATGCAGCTCCACCGATTTTGAGAACGACAGCGACTTCCGTCCCAGCCGTGCCAGGTGCTGCC
>NZ_VDAG01000048.1:0-263 GCF_019584505.1 Kluyvera sp. EC_51
GACGTTGATAGGCTGGGTGTGTAAGCGTAGCGATACGTTGAGCTAACCAGTACTAATGAACCGTGAGGCTTAACCTTACAACGCCGAAGATGTTTTGGCGAAAGAGACATCGATTATCAGCTTGATTACAGATTACATCAGAACGCAGAAGCGGTCTGATAAACAGAATTTGCCTGGCGGCTGTAGCGCGGTGGTCCCACCTGACCCCATGCCGAACTCAGAAGTGAAACGCCGTAGCGCCGATGGTAGTGTGGGGTCTCCCC
>NZ_VDAG01000049.1:0-2229 GCF_019584505.1 Kluyvera sp. EC_51
GCACCACCCCGTCAGTAGCTGAACAGGAGGGACAGCTGATAGAAACAGAAGCCACTGGAGCACCTCAAAAACACCATCATACACTAAATCAGTAAGTTGGCAGCATCACCCGTTTTCGTTCCATTGGCCCTCAAACCCCTTATGGAGAAAGTGTGAGGGATAAATACCGCGGCTGAAAACTTTTTCAGCCGCGGTATCCTGTTGCTTATCAGAACAGCTTGCGTACCTGCAGAGCGATAGTCTGCGCCTGATACTGTTCACCCAGTTGCACGTTATAGCGGGCGTTCAGACTAAGCGTGTCTGATTGGGCGATGGTCGCACCCAGAGACAGATCGGCGGTATCTTCAGCGGGAGAGGCGCCAAACGTTGTAAAGCTGGTTTCACCTGCCGTAGCAGCAATATAACTGGCGTTTGTAGAATTGCGCTGGGGGTTATACTGATGCGTCCAGATAGCCTGTACGTAGGGTACAACATCACCAAAACCGGTCTGGAATGATTTATCCAGACGAGCGCCTAGGCCGCTACGAAGCGCGTTATTGTGGCTACCATCCACCGACAGGGCGGAGCCATTGCCGCTGCTTTCTTTATAGCTATCAAGCGTCTGATAGCTATAGCTCAGGCTGGCCAGCGGCGTTAACGTGGTCGTCTGTGCCACAGCCAGCGGATAACCGAACTCCGCTTTGGTGACATATTGCTGACCGTTAAATTTGCCACGCGCCCGATCGGCGTAACCGGTCATCTCCACATTACGCGAGGTGTCGTAACGTTGTTGCGTGACGCTGGCTGACAGGTTGACGTACCAGGGTTCACCGCTGTAACTGGCATAGCCAATCAGTCCGTAGGAGTCCACGCTCGTCTTGTTACCGTAAAGGTTGTCCCGGCCATGTACCGAGGTGTTGATGTAGGTCAGGGCACCACCGGTTCGCCAGCTTTCTCCGACGCTCCGGTCGACACCCAGCACCAGCCCGGCGTAATTCGCTTTATAGCCGCTGACACCATCGACCATTCCCTGCCTTGCATGGCCGTCAAACGCCTGTCCCCACGCGGACCAGTCGGCAGGGTCATCACCGGCTGCCACACCGCTCATACCGTGAGACTGCGCCAGACGAACAGCATCAACGCGCTGACCGACAATGTTTACTGCGTCAAAGGTGGCCTGCGAGGCAACATGGCTGGCGCTGCTGTTCTGCACTGTGGATAACTGCTCACCCACCTTGTTCCCCTCCTGGCTTGAATCAATAGCCAGTGAGGCGTTATACAGATCGAGCAATCCCGGAGCAATGCCGGTGTACTGCTGCAGCCCTTGTAGCGAGGATATCGCATTGTCCGTTGTGGCGTAATGGCGGGGTTTGGGACTCAGCGTCACCACCAGATTGCTTGTGTTGCCAGTGTCAACCACCTTACCGCTGGTAACGCCGGTAAACCCGGCGGTTAAATAATTCAACGAACTGGCGTTGTAATTGGTGCCGTTCTTGTCTGCGCTTACTACCAGATAGCGCTGGCCTGCGGCAAAGCTGTAGGTGTTGAGCGATTTGAGAGAGACAGTCGAACCGCTTTCAATGGTGGCTGCACCGCTGACAATCAGACGTCCATAGCCGGTATCGGCAATGACGCCGTCGCTTACCGCTGAATCACCGACACCAAGCAACAATGTTGCCGATGCGCTCTGCGCATAGTTGCCGTTAATGCTGAGGCTGTTATTGACCTGCAACGTGGATCCCGTGTTATTCACGGTATTGTTGCCGACGTCGATATTGTCGTTGAGCAGCAGGTTGCCGGAGGCGAAGTACAAACTGGCGTCCGTATTTTTGATAGCTCCGATATCGGCGCTGCCGCTGCCGCTGCCGCCGCTTGCGCCGGTCAGGATACCAAAGGTCTCACCGCTGCCGCCGTTGATGGTCATGGCTTTGCTCGAAAGATTGGCGATTGTGCCTGCAATCAGGCCGCTGTTGGTAACAGGCCCCAGACTGCCGGAGGCGATATTAAAAATAGCAAAAGCGCTGCCGGAAACAGAGCCACTATTAGATAAGCTTGTAATATTGCCCGTGTTCTGAATACCCGTTGTCGTTCCGGCGATAGTTCCCGTGTTGGCTAGGGTACCAATGTAGCCTTCGTTGGTGATGCTGCCAACTTACTGATTTAGTGTATGATGGTGTTTTTGAGGTGCTCCAGTGGCTTCTGTTTCTATCAGCTGTCCCTCCTGTTCAGCTACTGACGGGGTGGTGCGTA
>NZ_VDAG01000050.1:0-804 GCF_019584505.1 Kluyvera sp. EC_51
GCGAACAAGTTCCTGATATGAGATCATCATATTCATCCGGAGCGCATCCCAGAGGGACATCATGAGCCATCAACTCACCTTCGCCGATAGTGAATTCAGCACTAAGCGCCGTCAGACCCGAAAAGAGATTTTCCTCTCCCGCATGGAGCAGATTCTGCCATGGCAGAATATGACCGCTGTCATCGAGCCGTTTTATCCCAAGGCGGGCAATGGCCGACGGCCCTATCCGCTGGAGACCATGCTGCGTATTCACTGCATGCAGCATTGGTACAACCTGAGCGACGGTGCCATGGAAGATGCCCTGTACGAAATCGCCTCCATGCGCCTGTTTGCCCGATTATCCCTGGATAGCGCCCTCCCGGATCGCACCACCATCATGAATTTCCGCCACCTGCTCGAGCAGCATCAACTGGCCTGTCAATTGTTCAAGACCATCAATCGCTGGCTGGCCGAAGCAGGCGTCATGATGACCCAAGGCACTTTGGTGGATGCCACCATCATTGAGGCACCCAGCTCTACCAAGAACAAAGAGCAGCAACGCGATCCGGAGATGCATCAGACCAAGAAAGGCAATCAGTGGCACTTTGGCATGAAGGCCCACATTGGTGTCGATGCCAAGAGTGGCCTGACCCACAGCCTGGTCACCACCGCGGCCAACGAGCATGACCTCAATCAGCTGGCTAATCTGCTTCATGGAGAGGAGCAATTTGTCTCAGCCGATGCCGGCTACCAAGGAGCGCCACAGCGCGAGGAGCTGGCCGAGGTGGATGTGGACTGGCTGATCGCCGAGCGTCCCGGCAGGGT
>NZ_VDAG01000051.1:0-228 GCF_019584505.1 Kluyvera sp. EC_51
CTGGCAAGGCTGGGACGGAAGTCACTGTCGTTCTCAAAATCGGTGGAGCTGCATGACAAAGTCATCGGGCATTATCTGAACATAAAACACTATCAGTAAGTTGGAGTCATTACCCGGGTTTTGAACCCAGGATATTCGCTATTTCACTGAAGCCTGTTCCGTTCTTCCATAGTTCAAAAACAGAGGCTTTTTCCTCTGCTGTAAATGTTCGTCTCATTCAAAAAACCT
>NZ_VDAG01000052.1:0-623 GCF_019584505.1 Kluyvera sp. EC_51
CTGAATTATCAGACACCGTCTGAATTTGCAGCGGGCTGGAGAAAGGGTCATTCTGAGAATGAAGATTCCGACGTTACTAACTGAGTGTTGTATCTAATCGTGGGGGCAGGTCAACAAAGTCATCGGGTATTATCTGAACATAAAACACTATCAATAAGTTGGAGTCATTACCTGAAATTTACCCCGAAAATTAAATTGCAGGGAAGGAATAAATCAGTGAACAATTCTGTTGGCCGGGAATGGTGATGTCGCATCATCCCGATTCTTTTATGATTTGAGTTTTGCTCCGGATCAAATTTATTGCCCGTAGTGCGTGTTATAAGCATGGAAAGGTTACATTTCTAAAAATTATAACGCTGACCTGGGGACCGGGAATATGTATTCATTTATCGCACGCCAGCCTATTTTTGACACAAAAATGCAGACCGTCGCTTATGAGCTGCTTTTCAGGGACGGAATGAACAATGCCTTTCCCGATGTTTCACCAGAATACGCCACGTCCAGAATTATTTCTGACCAGTTTTTATGCATCCCTGTTCCCCGTATAGCCAACAATCACAGTTCTTTTATTAATGTGCCGCACCAGATGATCATTAACGGACTGGGCGATACGCTGCCGAATG
>NZ_VDAG01000053.1:0-291 GCF_019584505.1 Kluyvera sp. EC_51
TCTCGTTACTTTTGTTATATCGCTTCGTTGGTGCGAGGGGGGGGACTCGAACCCCCACATCCTAAGGACACTAACACCTGAAGCTAGCGCGTCTACCAATTCCGCCACCTTCGCACTCTGCGAACGATATAACGTGGTTTATGGTGCGAGGGGGGGGACTCGAACCCCCACATCCAAAGGACACTAACACCTGAAGCTAGCGCGTCTACCAATTCCGCCACCTTCGCATACCATTGACTCTTTATGAAAGAATCATTACCACGGGGCCGAATTCTAGAGATTTTACGCTGG
>NZ_VDAG01000054.1:0-528 GCF_019584505.1 Kluyvera sp. EC_51
ATCAATTCCGCCGTGACCTGGATCGAGAACAACGACACGTTTGCCGCCAGATTTTTTGGCTTTCGGCTTGCTGTGTCCGTTGCTGGTTTTTAAAAGTTCGTCTTTGGCGATGGCTTGCGACATTCCTGACAACGTCAGGGCAGCCAAACCGGCTTTCAGCACCTGGCGGCGCGAAGTGAGTGTTTTTAGTGGTTTAAAAGTGCTCATACGGCCTGAGTTGTAATAATAAAGTTCCAGATGTTATATCGTATCGCGTAATCCGTTACGACGGTTTGATGTTGAGAATTGTTTTACTTTTCATTTCAATAGTTGACAACTCCCCATTATGCCACTTTTTCAACTCCCCATTATGCCACTTTTTCAACCGATTTTCGTCAGATATTGGCTAATTCGACCGTTCACGCCATAATCAGCCTTTTAACCCGCAAAAAGGTAACGAATACCATGGAGATACGCGTATTTCGCCAGGAAGATTTCGAAGAGGTCATCACCCTTTGGGAGCGTTGCGACTTGCTGCGTCCGTGGAAC
>NZ_VDAG01000006.1:0-370735 GCF_019584505.1 Kluyvera sp. EC_51
AGTTATCGATACATTCGAAAAAAAATTGTTGGGGTATCGCCAAGCGGTAAGGCTCTGGTTTCTGATACCAGCATTCCGAGGTTCGAATCCTCGTACCCCAGCCATTTTCAAAAAGTCGTTCACTTTTGTGGACGCACCCGTTGGGGTATCGCCAAGCGGTAAGGCTCTGGTTTCTGATACCAGCATTCCGAGGTTCGAATCCTCGTACCCCAGCCATTTTCAAAAAGCTCGCTTCGGCGAGCTTTTTTTGTTTTTTGCATAGGTCGGGTCTCAGTCCAGGGCATAGCGAGTCTCCTCTTCTATGCCAGTTATAACTGTTACCCATGTATCCGGTCTAAAGTGTTACCTATGTTTCCGGTTTGTACCGCAGTGACCCCGGGTTTTCTTTCGAATGAAATAAATTTGTGCTTTAGCTCACATTGTAATTAAATTGTTTCTGGCCGAAGTTACTCCAGGAGCATCCCGCATGACCGTTAAAGTTATCGTCACAGACATGGACGGAACTTTTCTTAATGACGCCAAGACCTACGACCGTTCGCGGTTTCTGGCGCAGTTTGAACAGCTTCAACAGCGTGGCATTGAATTCGTCGTTGCCAGCGGCAACCAGTATTACCAGCTGATTACCTTCTTCCCTGAAATCCGTGACCGCATCTCTTTTGTCGCTGAAAATGGCGCGCTGGTTTACGAACACGGGCAGCAGCTTTTCCACGGTGAGCTGACGAAGCATGAGTACCAGGTGGTGATTGGTGAGCTGCTGAAAGACCCGCAGATGTACTTCGTCGCCTGCGGTCTGGAAAGCGCCTACATCAGCGAGAGCGCGCCAGATGCGCTGGTCGAGCTGATGTCCAAACACTACTACCGCTTAAAGCGCGTAGCGAACTTCCACGACGTCGATGACAAAATGTTCAAGTTCTCGCTGAACCTGCCGGATAGCGACATTCCCGATCTGATTGATAAGCTGCACGTCTCCCTCGACGGCATTATGAAGCCCGTCACCAGCGGCTTCGGCTTTGTCGATCTCATTATTCCTGGCCTTCACAAAGCCAACGGCATCAGCCGACTGCTGAAACGCTGGCAGCTTTCGCCACAGCAGTGCGTGGCGATTGGCGACAGCGGCAACGATGCCGAAATGCTTAAGCTTGTGAAGTACGCCTTCGCAATGGGCAACGCGGGCGAGAGCATTAAAGCCATCGCCGACTATCAGACCGACGATAACAACCACGACGGCGCGCTGAATGTGATTCAGGCCGTGCTGGATAGCACCGCGCCTTTCTCTTCCTGAAGATAGCCCGGACGAGGCGCACAGCGCCGACTCCGGGGATTCTCCCCATTTCCAGATCTTGTGCCTTCCCGGCGTCGCTACGCTCGGCCTGGCGACTTTTCCCCTTCGTGATCGAACGCAAGAATTTAAACTTGCATTAACCTTATTTTAACTTAAAGTATCACCTGTAATGCATTTTACTTTCGAATGAAAGATTGCGAGGTTGATATGACGATGTCCTTTACCCACGAAACGCTGCCCGCCGACCCGAAAGCGGCGATTCGCCAGATGAAGCAGGCGCTGCGCGCCCAGATTGGCGATGTGCAGGCGGTGTTCGACCGCCTGAGCGCCACCATTGAAGCCCGCGTGGCGGAAATTAACGCACTGAAGGCTGAGGGTCAGCCGGTATGGCCGGAGATCCCGTATGCCGAACTCGCGGCCGGAAAGATAACGGAAGCCACCCGCGCTGAGGTGAAGCGTCGCGGCTGTGCGGTGATCAAAGGTCATTTCCCTCGCGAACAGGCATTAGCCTGGGATCGTTCGATGCTAGACTACCTCGACCTCAATCACTTTGACGATGTCTACAAAGGTCCCGGCGACACCTTCTTCGGGTCGCTTGATGCCTCACGCCCGGAGATTTACCCCATCTACTGGTCACAGGCGCAGATGCAGGCCCGCCAGAGCCCGGAAATGGCGCAAGCGCAGTCATTCCTGAACCGTTTGTGGCAGGTGGAAAGCGACGGTAAGCAGTGGTTTAACCCGGATATCAGCGTTATCTACCCGGATCGTATTCGCCGCCGCCCGCCGGGCACCACCTCTAAAGGTCTGGGCGCGCATACTGATTCTGGTGCGCTGGAGCGCTGGCTGCTACCGGCCTACCAGCAGGTGTTTGCCAACGTGTTTAACGGCAATATTGAACAGTACGATCCGTGGAACGCCGCGCACCGCACTGATGTGGAAGAGTACACCGTCGATAACACCACCAAATGCTCGGTATTCCGCACCTTCCAGGGCTGGACGGCGCTCTCCGATATGATTCCCGATCAGGGATTGCTGCACGTCGTGCCGATTCCAGAAGCGATGGCCTATGTGCTGCTACGTCCACTGCTGGATGACGTGCCGGACGATGAACTGTGCGGCGTCGCGCCGGGGAAAGTACTGCCGATTTCCGAGAAGTGGCACCCGCTGTTAATCAGCGCGCTGACCGCCATTCCTGCCATTGAGGCCGGGGATTCAGTATGGTGGCACTGCGACGTGATTCACTCGGTAGCACCGGTCGAGAATCAGCAAGGCTGGGGCAACGTGATGTATATTCCAGCGGCACCGATGTGTGCGAAAAACCTCGCCTACGCCCATAAGGTGAAGGCTGCGCTGGAGCGCGGTGCCTCGCCTGGCGACTTCCCGCGCGAAGATTACGAAGCCGACTGGCAAGGGCGTTTCACCCTCGCCGACCTTAACATTCACGGTAAACGGGCGCTCGGTATCGACGGCTGATTGTCGTACAGCCCTTCCCGCTCTACGGCGGTGTGCCCTTTCCCGGGGCGCACCCGCCTGACCGACTCCCGCACCGCCAGCCGCCCGTGCAACAGCAGTGAACCCACCGGTGCATTCGGGCGAATTAAGCGCTGTTGCAGCATCTGCACCACCTCAACGCCCAGCTCATCACGCGGAACGTGAACCGCCGTTAGCGGCACATCTTCAATCGCCGCCAGGTTAAAGCCGTCGATGCTCATCACCGAAACATCCTGCGGCACGCGCAGCCCGCGCTGACGCAGCGCGTTGATAGTGCCCGCCGCCATAAAATCACCGCCGACCAGGAACGCCGTTGGCATCGGACGGCTGCCCAGCGCGTCGAGCCACGCCCCCACCTTTTCCTCCGCCCCTTTGGCGCTAAAGCTGCCGATATTGAGCAGGTCACGCTCATGCTGAAAAACGAGGTTGTGCTGCCGCCACGACTCTTTAATGCCCGCCAGTCGCTGCTCCATAGTGTAGCGGCGCAGGCACATCACGTTCATCACCTCGCGGTGGCCCATTTCAAACAGATAACGGGCGGCAAACGCGCCGATCGTGCGGTGATCCGGCGCGATAGCAGGTAATCGCATACGATCGTCGCGGCAGTTGATCAGCACGCAGGGCTTGCCGAGATCGGCCGCCAGATCGTGAATATGCGGATCGTCGATACCCAACAGAATGGCCGCCTGCGTCTCCGGTTCATTCATACGTGACAAAAATAGCATCGGGTCACCGTCGTTCTCTTCCAGCGGGCAATAGCGCAGGCGCACCTCGTGCGGCGCCAGCGCCTTGCTGATGCTCTGAATCACACGGTAGTAGAAGATATCCGAACGCTCGTCAAACGCCCTTGGCGGCGCAAAAATTATCAGGTTGTTCAGCAACATGCGGCCTGCTGCCATGCCGTCCATTACCCCCAGTTCACGCGCACAGGCCAGCACCTTTTCTCGGGCACGGTCGCTGGTGTTGGCTTTCCCTGCTAATACCCGCGAAACGGTGCTGGCGGAGAGCCCAGTTCGCATGGCAATTTCCGCGATTTTTAGCTTCTTTTCCATTATGTGATCCGCCTCTAATTCAGAAATGAAAGAATTTTCATGACATAAGAACCGCACGCTGACGGGATTTGAATGCTTGTACGTAATCTATATCAGCCAGTTATGAAAAAACGTGCACAAAACCCGCTTTCCCCCGCTTTTATTGTCTCCTACTGTGAATTGGTAGAACAACTTCCATACAAGAACGGTGGAAGTGAACAAAAACAAAAACGATAACAATCAAAATCTTAATAAAAGTGGTGTGACAACTCCCCCCACGCAGTTGGCGCACCGTCCCCTACATCATCCTGTGGAGAACCCTATGAGCCAGGGTATCAATAATGATATGGCCGTCAGCAAAACGCGCCGCGTAGTGAAAAACCTGCGCTGGTGGATGCTGGTCCTCTTTTTACTTGGTGTGACCGTCAACTACATCACCCGCAACTCGCTGGGTATTCTGGCCCCGGAGCTGAAAACCAGCCTTGGGATCACCACCGAACAGTATTCGTGGATTGTCGGGGCCTTCCAGATTGCCTACACCCTGTTCCAGCCGCTGTGCGGCTGGCTGATTGACGTAATTGGCCTCAAACTGGGCTTTATGATCTGCGCCAGTCTGTGGGCACTGGCCTGCCTGCTGCATGCGGGAGCCGGTAACTGGGTGCATCTGGCGCTGTTACGCTTCTTTATGGGCGGCGCGGAAGCGGCGGCAACCCCGGCAAACGCCAAGACGATTGGCGAGTGGTTCCCGAAATCCGAGCGCCCGGTAGCGGCAGGATGGGCGGGCGTAGGCTTTTCTATCGGCGCGATGCTGGCGCCACCGATTATCTACTTTGCCCATGCCTCCTTCGGCTGGCAGGGCGCATTTATGTTTACCGGCGTGCTGGCAGCGGCGTGGGTGGTGCTGTGGTGGGTGTTCTACCATAACCCGGACAAACACCCGAACCTGGGCAAGGCCGAACTGGACTATATCCGCCAGGATAACGAAGCGCCGCCGGTCAAGCTGCCGTTCCTCACCGCGTTGAAAACCGTCGGCAAAAACAAACGCTTCTACGGTATTGCCATTCCGGCATTTATGGCGGAACCGGCCTGGGCCGTATTCAGCTTCTGGATGCCGCTCTACTTCGCCAAACAGTACAACATGGATCTCAAGCAGATCGCCCTGTTCGCCTGGCTGCCGTTCCTCGCCGCCGACCTCGGCAGCGTCGCCAGCGGTTACTTAACCCGCCTGTATGTCCGTCTGTTTGGCTGCTCACGCGTCAACTCCACCGTGGCAAGCTCCGTGACCGGCGCGTTCCTGATGGTGTCACTCGCCGTGGTCGCACTGACCAAAGATCCTATCGTCGCCGTGGTGCTGATGTCGATTGGCGGCTTCGGCCACCAGATCATCTCCTGCATGTTGAGTGCCCTAGTGGTGGAGTCGTTCGATAAGGGCCAGATGGCAACCGTGAACGGCATGCGTGGATCCGCCGCGTGGATCGCGAGCTTCATCTTTTCCCTGATTATCGGGGTGACCGCCGACAAAATCGGCTTCAACCCGCTGTTTATCGCCATGGGCTTCTTCGACCTGATTGGCGCCATCTTCCTGGTTTCCTTTATTGCTGAACGTCGCGCAAAACGCGCCTGAGAGTGGATGTAGATATGAAAACGCTGAAAAACTGGACCCTGCAAAAACAGTCAACCCATCACGTCGAGCTGCTGGTCGACGGCCAGCACACGCTGTGCCTGTACGTGCTGGAGGAGAATCTGTTCCGCGTGCTGTTAAAACGCAAAGGCGAGCTGGCGCTGGACCGCACCTGGAGTATCGCGCCAGCGCAGGATGTGCCGTGGGAAGGACGTGACCGTGAGGATCTCAGCGGTTTTACCCTACCGGCCTGGACGTTGAGCCAGCAGGACGACACCGTGAAGGTGGCGACCGAATCCCTGCGTGCTACCGTCCACCAGCCGCTGTGGATCGAATGGCATTACCGTAACGCCGAGGGCGAGTGGCAGCCGTTGGTGAATGACCGCCCGACTAGCGCCTACCTGGTCAACGCCCACGGCGACGGCGTAGCGCACTACCAGAGCCGCCGCAAGGACGAACGTTTTTATGGCCTCGGCGATAAAGCGGGTGACCTGCAGCGCACCGGCAAACGCTATGAGATGCGTAACCTCGATGCGATGGGCTATAACGCGGTCAGCACCGACCCGCTGTACAAACACATTCCGTTTACCATCACCCGTCGCGATGACGTGAGCTTCGGGCTGTTTTACGACAACCTCAGCAGTTGCTGGCTGGATCTCGGCAACGAGATCGACAACTACCACACCGCCTACCGCCGCTGGCAGGCCGAGGCCGGGGATATCGACTACTACCTGTTTACCGGCGAACGCGTGCTCGACGTGACCAAAGCCTTCGTCCGCTTAACCGGTAAAACGCTGTTCGGGCCAAAATGGAGCCTCGGCTACAGCGGCTCCACCATGCACTACACCGACGCGCCGGACGCGCAGAATCAGCTGATGAACTTTATTCGGCTGTGCGACGAGCATGCGATTCCGTGCGACTCGTTCCAACTCTCTTCCGGCTACACCTCGATTAACGGCAAGCGCTACGTGTTCAACTGGAACGACGATAAGGTGCCGCAGCCGAAGGTGATGAGCCAGGCGTTCCACGACGCCGGGCTGCACCTGGCAGCGAACATTAAGCCGTGTCTGCTGCAGGATCACCCGCGCTACGGCGAGGTGGCGGAACAGTCGCTGTTTATTCGCGATTCCGAAAGCGACGGCCCGGAACGTTCCAGCTTCTGGGATGACGAAGGCTCACACCTCGACTTCACCAACCCGCAGACCGTGGTCTGGTGGCAGAACGGCGTCACCAACCAGTTGCTGGAGATGGGCATCGACTCCACCTGGAACGATAACAACGAGTTTGAAGTCTGGGACGGCGAAGCGCGCTGCCACGGATTTGGCAAAGAGATTGCCATCAAGCATATTCGCCCGGTAATGCCGCTGCTGATGATTCGAGCCTCAATGGAAGCCCAGCAGCGCTTTGCACCGAACAAGCGACCATACCTGATTTCCCGCTCTGGCTGCGCCGGGATGCAGCGCTACGTGCAGACCTGGAGCGGCGATAACCGCACCAACTGGGATACCCTGCGCTACAACACCCGCATGGGGCTGGGCATGAGCCTATCTGGCCTCTACAACCTCGGTCATGACGTCGGTGGTTTTTCCGGCGATAAACCAGACCCGGAACTGTTTGTGCGCTGGGTACAAAACGGCGTGATGCACCCACGCTTTACCATCCACTCCTGGAACGATGACCATACCGTCAACGAACCGTGGATGTACCCCGCCATCACGCCAGCCATCCGCAGCGCCATTGAACTGCGCTACCGCCTGCTGCCCTACTTCTACACCCTGCTGTGGCAGGCGCACGCCGACGACGAGCCAATGCTGCGCCCTACGTTCCTCGATCACGAGCACGATGAACAGACGTTTGCGGAGTGCGACGATTTCCTGCTCGGTCGCGATATTCTGGTCGCCAGCGTCGTCGAAGCAGGCGAGCGCGAGCGCCGCGTCTGGCTGCCGGATAACGAGACCGGCTGGTACGATTTTTACACCAGCGAGTGGTTCAGCGGCGGTCAGTGGATAACGGTTGATGCACCGCTGGAGAAACTGCCGTTGCTGGTTCGCGCCGGGGCAGGTATTCCCATGAGCGAACGCATTACCTTTGTTAACGCCGCCGAGGATACGCAGCGCGAGCTGAAGCTGTACCCGCTGAAAGGCGTGGGCAGTTCGTCCGGTCTGCTGTTTGAGGATGACGGCGAGTCGTGGGGATACCAGCAGGGCAACGCGCTGTGGCTGGAGTGGGAGATGGTCTGCACCGGCAGTACCATTGATCTGAAGGTCAATGCGCGCGGCGATTATCGTCCGGCGTGGAAGGCGTTGAAGGTAACGCTGCCGGAAGGGGAAAAACGTCGGCTGTTGATTAACGGCGAAGAAGGAAATGAATGGCAGTAATACCCGCGCCGGAGAGTCCCCGGCGTCGGCGTAAACGCCTCGGCCGGGCTACGTTTATTGTAGCCCGGCCGAGCATCGCGACGCCGGGATGGCGCCGACGAAAAGATTACTCCACGCCTTTGCTACGCAGGTAATCTTCGTAGTTGCCGCTGAAGTCCACCACGCGCTCAGGGGTAATTTCAATCACGCGGGTCGCCAGCGAGCTCACGAACTCACGGTCGTGGGAAACGAAGATCAGGGTGCCCTGATACATTTCCAGCGCCATGTTCAGAGATTCGATAGATTCCATATCCAGGTGGTTGGTTGGTTCATCCATCACCAGAATGTTTGGTTTCTGCATCATCAGCTTACCAAACAGCATGCGGCCCTTCTCACCACCGGACAGCACCTTCGCAGGCTTCTTGATATCGTCCTGACTGAACAGCAGACGGCCAAGGAAGCCACGCACGACCTGCTCATCGTCGCCTTCCTGTTTCCACTGGCTCATCCAGTCAAACACGGAGAGATCGTTATCGAAATCTTCGGCGTGATCCTGCGCGTAATAGCCAATGTTGGCGTTCTCGGACCATTTCACGGTACCGCTATCTGGTGCCAGTTCGCCAACCAGGGTTTTCAGCATGGTGGATTTACCGACGCCGTTGGCACCGATAATGGCGATCTTCTCGCCCACTTCCATCATCAGGTTGAAGTTTTTAAACAGCGGGCCGTTATCAAAACCTTTGGTCAGCGCTTCGACTTCCAGCGCGTTACGGAACAGTTTCTTCTCCTGTTCGAAACGGATGAACGGGTTCTGACGGCTGGAGGCTTTCACTTCGTCAAGCTTGATTTTGTCAATCTGACGGGCACGAGAGGTCGCCTGACGAGATTTAGAGGCGTTGGCGCTAAAGCGGCTCACGAAGGACTGCAGGTCAGCAATCTGCGCTTTTTTCTTGGCGTTGTCGGCCAGCAGACGTTCACGCGCCTGGGTCGCTGCGGTCATGTATTCGTCGTAGTTACCGGCGTACACGCGCAGTTCGCCGTAGTCGAGGTCAGCCATGTGGGTGCAGACCATGTTCAGGAAGTGACGGTCGTGCGAAATGATGATCATGGTGCTGTCGCGTTCGTTCAGCGTCTGCTCCAGCCAGCGGATGGTGTCGATGTCCAGGTTGTTCGTCGGTTCATCGAGCAGCAGAATGTCTGGATTAGAGAACAGCGCCTGCGCCAGCAGCACACGAAGTTTCCAGCCCGGAGCCACTTCGCTCATCAGGCCATAGTGCTGCTCCAGCGGAATGCCCACGCCCAGCAGCAGTTCGCCCGCACGTGATTCCGCAGAGTAACCGTCCATTTCGCCGTAAAGCACTTCGAGGTCAGCCACTTTGTAGCCGTCTTCTTCGCTCATTTCAGCCAGACCGTAGATACGGTCGCGTTCTTGCTTCACTTCCCACAGTTCGCCGTGACCCATGATCACGGTATCGAGTACGGAGTACTCTTCGAAGGCGAACTGATCCTGACGCAGCTTACCGATACGTTCGTTCGGATCGAGGGAAACGTTGCCCAGCGTCGGTTCTAAGTCGCCGCCGAGGATTTTCATAAAGGTAGATTTGCCGCTCCCGTTTGCGCCAATCAGGCCGTAACGGTTGCCGCCGCCAAATTTGACGGAGATATTTTCGAACAGCGGCTTACTGCCAAACTGCATGGTAACGTTGCTGGTAACTAACACGGGAGTATCCTGAAGAATGTGACAAACCGCCTATTCTGCCACAATTCCGAATAAAAAGCGCCCGCCTTCGCCAGTGACTAAACTGTAACTCAAGTGAAAAAAATGTGATTTCGTACACATCCGAATTCCCTGCGGGGAGGAATGCACATATAATGCGCTCCTACCAACAGTCTGAATTCTCAAACAACCGCTGTAATGGCACTGATACCTCGCACAACATGAACATGAAATTAACTACGCTTTTCGCTGCGGCGCTTGCTGTCGTAGGCTTCTGTAATTCGGCATCGGCGGTAACCTACCCGCTGCCAACCGATGGAAGCCGCATTGTCGGTCAGAATCAGGTAATCACCATTCCTGAAGACAATAAGCAACCGCTGGAATACTTCGCGGCCCAGTACCAGATGGGTCTGTCTAACATGCTGGAAGCTAACCCTGGCGTGGATACCTACCTGCCGAAAGGCGGTAGCGTGCTGAACATTCCTCAGCAGCTGATCCTGCCGGACACCGTGCATGAAGGTATCGTCATTAACAGCGCAGAAATGCGTCTGTACTACTATCCGAAGGGCACCAACACCGTGATCGTGCTGCCAATCGGTATCGGCCAGCTGGGCAAAGATACGCCTATCAACTGGACCACCAAGGTAGAACGTAAGAAAGCGGGCCCAACCTGGACCCCAACGGCGAAAATGCACGCTGAATATGCCGCAGCCGGTAACCCGCTGCCAGCCGTCGTTCCTGCTGGCCCGGATAACCCGATGGGTCTGTACGCGCTGTATATCGGCCGTCTGTACGCTATCCACGGTACCAACGCCAACTTCGGTATTGGCCTGCGCGTAAGCCACGGCTGCGTACGTCTGCGTAACGAAGACATCAAGTTCCTGTTCCAGAACGTGCCGGTCGGTACTCGCGTACAGTTCATTGATGAGCCTGTAAAAGTGACCACCGAACCAGACGGCAGCCGCTTTATGGAAGTTCACAACCCACTGTCTACCACCGAAGCCCAGTTTGAAGGCGGCGAAACCGTTCCGGTTGTGCTGACTAAAGCGGTGCAGAGCGTGACCAGCCAGGCTGACGTTGACCAGAGCATCGTTGACCAGGCGGTTAAAAACCGTTCCGGTATGCCAGTTCGTCTGAACTAATTGCCTGACGAAATAAAAATGGCGGGTTAATTACCCGCCATTTTTTTATCCGTTATTCACTATCACTATGCCGCCATGATCGTAGCGATAGTGGCAGTGCGCGTACTCCAGCGGCGTGCCGTCATCCAGGTAAATAACCTGCTCCACCTCCAGCACCGGGTCGCCGGGCTCGCAGCTTAGATGCTGCTGATCGAGCGCATCGGGTTTGATTGCCCGCACCACCCGATACGATCCCATCATCTTCAGACCCAGATTTTCCTGCACATAGCGAAACACCGAACTTTCAAGATGCGTTTTGCTTAACCCCGGCACCAGCGACACCGGCATCACGGTCATATCCAGCGACAGCGGCTCGCCGTTGAGCTGACGCAGACGGACAAAGTCATAGACCGGCGCATCGGCGTTAACCAGCAGCGAAGCCTGCTCTTTTTCCGTAGGAAAACGCAGTTCAAAGCGAATGACCTGGCTTTCCACGGTGCCAAGATGCTCCCAGGTTTCGGTGGCCCCGGAGTAGTCGGCGCCGGGAACGTCCCACTGTGAAAGCTGTAGGAAATTCTTACGCACAAACGTGCCCTGGCCCTGACGGGTATACACCAGCCCTTCGACGATCAGCTGGCGCATAGCCTGCTGAATGGTCATCCGGCTGGTACCGAACTCCGCCGCCAGTGCAAACTGGTCGGGCAATGGTTCAGAGGCGGAATACTGCCGACTGATAATTCGTTTTTTAATTTCCCGCGCTATCGCGATGTATTTCGCCGCCATGACCCACTCCTGTTATTACATCTCTTCGCCGTTGCTATGAATCGCCTTTTTCAGCCATTCATAGCTTTTCTTCGGCACACGCTTCAGGTCTTTTAAATCGTGGTTTTCACGGTTGACGTAGACCACGCCGTAACGTTTACGCATATCTCCCTGCGAGCTCAGAATATCAATCAGCCCCCAGCCAAGATAGCCAATGACCTGCGCGCCATCTTCAAACATCGCCGCTTTCATGGCGTTGATATGGTCACGATGATAGGCAATACGATAGTCATCTTCGATGATATGTTCGCCGTCCCAGGATTCGATCACCCCAATGCCGTTCTCAATCGGGAATACCGGCAGACGCCAGTCATTGTAATAGCGCGTAATAATACTGCGAAAACCGAGCGGGTCTATCTGCCAGTTCCACTCCGTCGCTTTCAGGTGCGGGTTCGGCGTGTCGCCAAACAGCATATAATTGTTCACCGCCGTGCCTTCCGGAACAGCGTCGCTGTTGAGGGTGCGGCTGGCGTAGTAGCTGAAGGCCATGTAATCGTTTTTCATGGTCGCCAGCACCGCCAGGTCTTCCTCGCGATAGATGTCATCAAAGCCGGACTGCTTAACGAAGTGCATCACTTCCGGGCTGTAGCCCTCGCCCGCAAAGGCACGCAGCAGGTTCTGGTTGAAGAACTCATCCAGTTGTTGGGCGCAGAACACATCGCGCGGCTTACAGGTGGCCGGATAAACCTGAGCGTGCGCCAGCATACCACCCATCAGCTTGCCCGGTTTGGTCTCATGCAAGTAATTGGTGAGATGCGCGTGGGCCATCATCACGTGGTGCTGGATTTCATAAAGCTCGCGCAGGGTTTTGTCGCCGCGCATATAGCCGGAGATCAGGAACGTTTCCGGCATATGGTAGAGATTCTGCTCGTTAAAGGTCAGCCACCAGGTCACCTTGTCACCGAAGCAGTCGATCACTTTTTTGCCGTAGCGGATAAACGCGTCCATCACGCGACGGTCGGTAAAGCCGTTGTATTTTTCTGCCATCGCCAGCGGCATATCAAAGTGGTACAGGCAGATCATCGGCTCAATGCCGCGTTCAATCAGGGCATCGATAAAACGATCGTAAAAGGCAAGGCCCTCTTCGTTGAACTCGCCGTCGCCGGTTGGGCACACGCGGCTCCAGGCAATCTGGAAGCGGTAGCAGTTCATGCCCAGGTCTTTCATTAAATCGAAATCTTCTTCATAGCGATGATAAGAATCCGTCGCCACCTTCCAGTCAGAGGCGAACTCTTTCGGTTCGCGAATATCGTATACCGACATCCCCTTGCCGCCTTCATTCCAGGCGCCCTCGGTTTGCATGCTGGAAACAGAGTTGCCCCAAAGGAAGTTGGCGGGCAGTGATGGTTTCATGGTTCGGCTCCTATATGACTAGTCATTTAAATTTCATGACTAGTCATATAACGCAAAGATGAAAAAGCGCGCAACCCTGGAGATCGTTTTTTGTGAGTCGGAGAGGTTTTTTCCCGGCGGCGCTTCAAATGTAGCCCGGCCCGCCGGGGAAAGATCAGCGAAGGATCAACAGCAGCCCGTACCCTACCGCCGCCGCCCACAGCAGCATCGGAATAGAGTACAGGTGGAAGCGCCACCAGATGCGTCGGTCCGCCGCCATGCGCAGGGCAATCAGGTTCGCCAGCGAGCCGGGCAGCAACCCGAAGCCACCGACGTTTACCGCCCACGCCAGCAGCAGCGACGGCGGCACGTAGTTGAGCAGCAGGATGGTTGATGGGACGTTACTGATAACCTGCGACAGCCCAATCGCCGTAAGCCAGAGCGGCGCATCAGACAACCCGCTCACCCCGCTCAACACCTGATGCAACGCGGGAAGCTGGGTCAGCAGGTGTACGTCGATAAACATCGCCATAAACACCAGCAGCAGCGTCCAGTCCACACCGAACACGACGCGTCGCGCCAGAATCAAAAATCCGACGGCCACAAACGCCAGGCCCCACAGCTCCTGCTTCATTTCGAGTGCGGTAAGAAAGACGAGGTAGAACGCCAGGCAGCTCCACACCAGCCGCGGTTGCCAGCTCGGTGTGATGTCACTGCTCTGAAACTGCAGCCTTTTCGCCGGGAAGCAAAACCAACATAGCGCCAGCAGCGTAGCCATCATCGCCAGCGCTAGCGGCAGCATTTGCAGGGTAAACGCCGGGAACGACAGGCCAGAGCGCCCCCACAACAGGATGTTCTGCGGATTACCGATAGGCGTTAACAGCGACCCGGCGTTAACCGCCAGCGCTTCGAAAATAATCAGCCGATTAATCGGCAACGCACACCATTTTTTCAGCGTTAAGGTCAGCGGCACCACGATAAACAGCGCCACGTCGTTGGTGAGAAACGTTGAGAGCAGCGCTGCCGCCAGCACCATAAACAGTGCCAATTGCCGCTCGGTGGCGAAGCGACGCGCCATTTTGCGTCCGAGGACATCAAAATAACCGCTCTGCTCTACCCCTTTGGTCAGCAGCATCAGGCCGCTCAGGGTAATGATGGTGTGCCAATCAATGGCCGCAGGCCAGCGTGATGGCGTGAAGGGAACGAAAAAGCTCAGCAGTACGCCGACGATAATCAGCAGATGCAGAAAACGGTCGCGGGCGAGCGACCGTATAAAAGGGAGGTTCATTCCACGTATTGCCCGTGTTTCTGGGTAAACTGGCGGAACATGTCCAGCGTCTCTTCGCTGACATGGTGTTCAATGCCTTCCGCGTCGCGGCGGGCGGTATCGGCGCTGACGCCCAGCACCAGCAGGAAGTTCTCCACCACCTGATGACGCTCGCGGCTCTCCTGCGCCAGCTTCTCCCCTTCCGGCGTCAGGAATACACCACGCCATGGGATCTGTTCAATCAGCCCTACGCCAGCAAGACGTTTAAGCATTTTCGCCACCGTCGGCTGCGAGACGCCAAGACGGGCGGCCATATCCACCTGTCGCGCTTCCCCTACTTCGCGGATTAAATCAGAAATTAGCTCAACATAGTCATCAATCAGCTCCCGACGATGCGCTTCACGCACTTGACGGAACCCTTCGACGTGTTCTTCAACGTTAACCAGCTGCGTCGCTTTTTTTGTTGTTGGCGTACCTGCGCGGCGGCTCATAGCACTTCCTCATCTGTGTGACGCCTGAACGCGTCATATCAAGTGGGCCCATTGTAATGGATTGTGACCCGAGCACAAAAATTTAACGTTTTAGCCATAGCTATAAAATATAGCCTGTGCTATATCTGTATGTAATGCAAACGCCCATCACGGAATGACGGGCCAAATCGCAGGAGGAACCATGAACGAATTCAAGAGGTGTATTAGCGTGTTTAGTCATTCTCCTTTTAAAGTCCGGTTAATGTTGATCGGTATGCTGTGCGACCTGTTCAACAATAAACCGCAACAGGACACTCCGTCCCGCTAAGCGGCGAGCGCATCGCCGCTTCATCTTTCCGTCACAATTCGGTGGCAACCTACCCTATTTCGCCCAAAAACCCCGATTATTTTCTGGTTTTGCAATCCTCCTCCCAAAACAATTCGTTATCAGTAGTTGACCCAATAATAAGCACGCTTTATCTTTGCGCAGCCCTGTACTTTGCTTCCCCCTCTTCACGCATTGTCTGGCCAATAAAGACCCCTTGACGCCAGGGGATGCGCATGGCGTTTTTATAGTTGCTATCTATGAATCTAACCCTGAAAGAAACCCTCGCTGCACGTGGGCTTGCCCTGAGCCCGTGGACGGGATTTTATTTTTTACAATCGATCCTGATTAACCTGGCGCTGGGCTATCCCTTTAGCCTGCTCTATGCCGTCGCCTTTACCGGCGTCCTGCATTTGCTGTGGTGCACAGTGCCGAAAACGCAGAAGGTCATTCTGGGGGTTTATTCTCTGGTAGGGGCGCTCTATTTCCCCTTTAGCCAGGCCTATGGCGCACCGAACTTCAACACCCTGCTGGCGCTGCACTCCACCAACGTCGAAGAGTCGACGGAAATCTTCACCATCTTCCCGTGGTACAGCTACCTCGTTGGCCTGTTTATTTTTGCGCTCGGGGTCATTGCCGTTCGCCGTAAAGTCACCGACAAAAAGCGCTGGGGAATGATGGAAACGCTGTGCCTGGTGTTCTGCATCGGTGTGTTCTTCGTCCAGCCGATTCAAAACCAGATGACCGGCTGGGGCTTTAAACTAAGAGATACCGGCTACCCGGCCTTCCGTTTCGTCAAAGACATCATCGTGAACAACAACGAGGTGATTGACGAGCAGCGGCGCATGGCTGAGCTTTCCAATATGAAAGACACCTGGAATGTGCTCGCCGTGAAGCCGAAATATCACACCTACGTGGTGGTGATTGGCGAAAGCGCGCGCCGCGATGCGCTGGGCGCGTTTGGCGGCCATTGGGACAATACACCGTTTGCCAGTTCGGTGAACGGCAACCTGTTCACCAACTATATTGCCGCCAGCGGCTCAACGCAGAAATCGCTGGGGCTGACCCTGAACCGCGTGGTGGATGGTAAACCGCTATACCAGGATAACTTCGTCACCCTCGCCAACCGTGCGGGCTTCCAGACCTGGTGGTTCTCCAACCAGGGGCAGATTGGTGAATACGATACGGCAATTGCCAGTATCGCCAAACGCGCGGATGAAGTGCACTTCCTGAAAAACGGTGATTTCGAAGCGGACAAAAATACTCGCGACGAAGCGCTGCTGAAAATGACCGAGCAGGTTCTGTCGACCGCCCGTAGCCAGCCGCAGCTGATTGTGCTGCACCTGATGGGTTCCCATCCGCAGGCCTGCGACCGCACCCAGGGCAAATATGCGCAGTTTGTGCAGTCAAAAGAAACATCATGCTACCTCTATACCATGACACAAACCGACAGCTTGCTCAGCCAACTGTACGATCAGCTGCGTCGCAATACGGATAGCTTCTCCATGGTCTATTTCTCCGACCATGGGCTGGCGTTTAAAGAGCGCGGTAAAGCGGTGCAGTATCTGGCGCATGATGATAAGTACCAGCAGAACTTCCAGGTGCCGTTTATGGTGCTGTCCAGCGATGACAAAAAGCACAACGTCATCAAGGCGCGCCGTTCTGCTAATGATTTCCTAAGCTTCTTCTCCCAGTGGACGGGGATCCAGACCCAGGAGATCGTGCCGAAGTACCGCTTCGTCTCTTCGCAGAAAGCTGGCAAGGTCTACATCACCAACTTCCAGTTACAAAAAGTAGACTACGACACGCTGAAAACAGATCTATTTGATCCCAAAAGCTAATTCACTCCTGCCCTGCTCTTGCTATCCGCTCGCTGTGAAATCCTGCGGGCGGATAGCAAACCCGCCAGACTCTGCATTACTATACTGTTCTCAACTCCTCTCACCGCGAGCCTGATGATGATCGCACAACGTCTTACGCGCGACTGGCGTATTCCTACTGCCGGGCTGATGCTGCTGCTCTTCCTCGCTACCGCATTCAGCCTGCACACCCACTGGAACGCCTTTATTCAGTGGTGTCTGGCGACGCAAATCACCCTACACCGCTATCTGGTGATGTATTTACTCCAGCTCAATAATCACGAATACAGCGGTGGGTTATGGCTTTTAACCGGCGCGTTCTTCTATGGCGTGCTGCATGCGGTTGGGCCAGGACACGGCAAATTTATCGTCACGACCTATCTCAGTACCAACCGTGAGAGCCTGGTTGCCGCCCGCGTGGTGCCCTTTATCGGCAGCCTGATGCAGGGCATCAGCGCGATTCTGTTTGTCTTTATTCTGGCGGTGGGCTTTAACCTGGCCTCCGGCGATCTCAGCACCAGTCGCTGGTACGTTGAAAAAATCAGCGCGGTCATGATTGGTGCGTTTGGGTTATTCGTTATCTATCAGGCGCTGAAAAGCCTGCGCCCGCGCAAAATGACCATCTCATCGCTCAAACCATTGCACCAGCACGATGAACAGTGCGGCTGCGGGCACCACGGCGTGGGGGCCGCGCTGACGCAAAGCGACTGGAAAACCCGTCTGGGGGTCATTCTGGCGATCGGTGCCCGACCGTGCAGCGGCGCGATTATGATTCTGATGTTCGCCAATGCGCTCGGTATTGTCAGTTGGGGGATTGCGGCAGTGATGACAATGGCCTTTGGTACAGCGCTGTCTATTCTTGGGCTATCGCTTGCCGTACGCTATGCGCGCGAACGGACGGTCGCCTTTTTTGGCGGCGCGGCGGGACAGCGTTGGGTGATGCCGGCAATTAAAGTGGCCGGAGGCGTGATGCTGATTCTCTTTGCAACCGTGCTGTTTTTAACGGTCATTCCTATCAGCGCTAACGGGGATTACATCGCGGCAGGCTGCTAGCCTGCTGAAAAATGGACATAAAAAAAGGGGTCATCAAGACCCCTTTTTTACATCACCGAAGTGATTAGAAGCGGTAACCTGCACCCACGATCCAGGTACCTACGTCAACGCTACGAATGCGAGACTGCTCGTAGGATACGTCCAGAGCGACGTTCTCGATCGGGTTGAACTGCAGACCAGCACCGTAGGAGAAACCGTAGTCGCTGGTGCTGTTGTTGTTTTCTGGGAACTGGTTGTACTGTGCTTTACCGTAACCAACGCCGACTACGCCATAGATGCTAGCCCAGTCGTTGATGCGGTAAGCAGGACCAGCAGTAATGCCGTAGTACTGACCTTTAGTGTAGAAGTCGTTCTGAGTGTCGCTCTTAGCCGTGTAGGTGAAGGAGCCGATCACACCCAGTGGGCTGTTGTCTTCTTCGTAGCGGTATTTCAGGTTGAAACCGCCCGCTTTGTTAGCAACGCCCTGCATATCGCTCTGAGCGTAACCACCAGTAACGGTAGAAGTTGCAGCTACGGCAGTACCTGCGGAGATAGCCAGTACAGCGGCCAGTGCTGAAAGACATGCAATTTTTTTCATAACCACCTCAAATGTGCTTCTAATAAATCCTAAGTTTTAAATATATCAAAAATTGTTAAGAAACTCTTTCGGCCAAACGCTGTCTAAGGGCATCAATGATGTAACACTTTGTTTCCATCTATCGCTATCCCTTTCATTAACCACATATTTTTACCTTAAGTCTTATCTCTACGTCGGTAAAATCCAGGTTAATTTTTCCAGATTATTCCTGGTTTGACAGGCCAAAATGTCCTCGACTGAAGAAATTCTACCCCTTCCATGACACTTTTTTTTCAACAATCCCTCAACCGTAGCCGACTATTTCAATTACACTGCCGGTTTTACCTCTTTTGACAAAAGCTGACAGGAAGAAGATGCCCGGCACGCCCCGCAAGGTACCGTCATGGTTACCCATACTCGTTATTCTTATCTCAATGGTCTCTATCCAGAGCGGAGCTTCGCTGGCTAAATCATTGTTTCCTCTGATCGGTGCTCCTGGCGTTACCGCGTTACGTCTGGCGTTAGGCACCCTAATCCTCGTCGTGGTGTTTAAGCCCTGGCGACTGCGCTTTGCCAAAGAACAGCGACTGCCGCTGATCTTTTATGGCCTTTCGCTAGGCGCCATGAACTACCTCTTCTATTTATCGTTGCAGCGTATTCCGCTGGGTATCGCGGTGGCGCTGGAGTTTACCGGCCCGCTGGCGGTGGCGCTTTTTTCCTCGCGTCGCCCGATCGACTTTATCTGGGTGATTCTGGCAGTCGCCGGTCTCTGGTTCCTGCTGCCGCTGGGCCAGGATGTGGCGCACGTTGATTTAACCGGCGCACTGCTGGCGCTGGGTGCCGGTGCAGGCTGGGCGGTGTATATTCTGAGCGGACGACGTGCCGGTGAAGAGCATGGCCCGGCAACGGTGGCCATGGGCTCGCTGATTGCGGCCATCGTGTTTGTGCCGCTGGGAGCATTGCAGGCAACGGACGCGCTGTGGCATTGGTCGATATTACCGCTGGGGCTTGCTATCGCCGTGCTCTCCACAGCGCTGCCCTACTCGCTGGAGATGATTGCCCTCACCCGTTTGCCGACGCGAACCTTCGGGACGTTGATGAGCATGGAACCGGCGCTGGCCGCTCTCTCCGGGATGGTTTTTCTCGGCGAGATGCTGACCTTCAATCAGACGCTGGCGATGGGTGCCATTATTATTGCGTCGATGGGTTCAACGCTAACCATGCGGCAGGAAAGTAAAATTAAAGAGGTCGATGTCAGTTAAGTTTTTTATATTATGCATAGTGCACGCCACTATGCATAATAACCCCATGCGATTGCATAATTTTTTATTTCATATCAATAAAACAGTCCTAAAAATATTACCACCCCGCAATAAATATTATAACCATCTGTTTTAAATGAAGAATATTAAATCCATTGCCGTTACTATCAAACCTATAGGCAGAATCAGAAAATACCGTTCCGGTGACGGTGCTATACTTGTTTTCGTTAATTCATGAGGACGCAGATACACACGACTTTATAGGTGTATCAGATCAAGAGGATATATGATTATGAGTACTGCAAAACTGGTTAAAACGAAAAATGCCCATCTGCTCTATACGCGTAACGACGTTCCGGATAGCGAAAAACAGGCGACCGTTGCGTTACTCAATCGTCAGGTTCTGCAGTTTATCGATCTGTCATTGATTACCAAACAGGCGCACTGGAACATGCGCGGCGCCAACTTTATCGCCGTTCATGAGATGCTCGACGGCTTCCGTACTGCACTGACCGATCATCTGGACACCATGGCAGAACGTGCCGTGCAGCTCGGCGGTATTGCGCTCGGGACCACTCAGGTTATCAATGCCCAGACCCCGCTGAAAAGCTATCCGCTGGATATCACCAGCGTGCAGGACCACCTGAAAGCGTTGGCCGAACGCTACGCCATCGTGGCTAACGACGTGCGTAAAGCCATTAGCGAAGCAAAAGATGAAGATACCGCAGACATTTTCACCGCCGCGTCTCGCGATCTCGACAAATTCCTGTGGTTCATCGAAGCGAATATTGAATAACCTTAAGGAAAACCGGTCTCCTTCCCGTCGCCCGGCGGGAAGGCTTTCGCACCAAAAAAGTGCACAACAACGGTTATAAACCCCGCCAAAGTAAATCAATTGTAATAATCACCTCACACAATCGTTAATAAAAGATTGTTTTCTCCCCTACGTTTGCGCTAAAAATCACCATACTTAACAACATCCTTTTCACGCACTACTTTGGTGCCCCTTTATGGTGCATATGGACATTTATCCTGCCGAAATTGTGCAAAGCCAAAAGCATTATTTGTTGATAAACAATGAATTGTAATGTTGGCACGATTTTTTCATATACCGATTGTTCTCGCAGGGGATCGCCCCGTGGATATAAAAGGAAATGCTATGAAGTCTATGTTTAAAGTTTCACTGGCTGCACTCACCCTGGCTTTTGCAGTTTCTTCTCATGCTGCAGACAAGCAACTGGTTGTGGCAACGGACACGGCGTTCGTTCCGTTTGAATTCAAACAAGGCGACAAGTACGTCGGCTTTGATATCGATCTGTGGGCCGCGATTGCGAAAGAACTGAAGCTGGATTACACCCTGAAGCCAATGGACTTTAGCGGCATTATCCCCGCGCTGCAGACCAAAAATATCGACCTGGCGCTGGCAGGCATTACCATTACCGACGAACGTAAAAAAGCGGTCGACTTCTCCGACGGCTACTACAAAAGCGGCCTGCTGGTGATGGTGAAAGCCAACAACAACGACATTAAAAGCGTGAAAGATCTCGACGGCAAAGTGGTTGCCGTGAAGAGCGGTACCGGTTCTGTTGATTACGCGAAAGCCAACATCAAAACCAAAGACCTGCGTCAGTTCCCGAACATCGATAACGCGTACATGGAATTAGGCACCAACCGCGCTGACGCGGTGCTGCACGATACGCCAAACATTCTCTACTTCATCAAAACTGCCGGTAACGGTCAGTTCAAAGCGGTAGGCGAATCTCTGGAAGCGCAGCAGTACGGTATTGCGTTCTCTAAAGGCAACGACGAGCTGCGCACCAAAGTTAACGGCGCGCTGAAAACGCTGCGCGAGAACGGCACCTACAACGAAATCTACAAAAAATGGTTCGGTACTGAACCTAAATAAACCCACCTGACTGTTCAGGTTCTGTAACGCCCGGTGGCGCTTGCGCTTACCGGGCCTACAATTTTAGTCAGCACACGTTGACTCATTTTTTATTTTCACCACGGTATACAGGAATACATCATGCAGTTTGACTGGAGCGTCATCTGGCCAGCCATTCCAATTTTGTTGGACGGCGCCAAAATGACTCTGTGGATTTCGATCCTTGGCCTGGCAGGCGGTATTATTATCGGTCTGCTGGCGGGCCTGGCCCGCACCTACGGCGGCTGGATTGCTAACCACATTGCCCTCGTGTTCATTGAAGTGATCCGCGGTACGCCGATCGTCGTGCAGGTGATGTATATCTACTTCGCCCTGCCGATGGCCTTCCCGGATATTCGCATCGACACCTTCACCGCAGCGGTGATCACCATCATGATCAACTCCGGCGCCTACATTGCCGAAATCACCCGTGGCTCGGTGCTGTCGATCCATAAAGGTTTCAGCGAAGCCGGTCTCGCGCTTGGTCTTTCCCGCCGCGAAACCATTCGTCACGTGATTATGCCGCTGGCCCTGCGCCGCATGCTGCCCGCGCTCGGCAACCAGCTCATCATCAGTATCAAAGATACCTCGCTGTTTATCGTTATCGGTGCCGCAGAGCTGACCCGCAGCGGTCAGGAAATTATCGCCGGGAACTTCCGCGCGCTGGAAATCTGGACCGCTGTTGGCGTTATCTACCTCATTATCACGCAGGTACTCAACATCGTGCTCCGCGTTCTTGAAAGAAGGATGAAAATCCTGTGATTGAATTTAAAAACGTCTCTAAGCACTTTGGCCAAACCCAGGTGCTGCATAACATCGATCTCAACGTCAAGCAGGGTGAAGTCGTGGTGATTATCGGGCCATCCGGTTCCGGTAAATCGACGCTGCTGCGCTGCATCAACAAGCTGGAAGAGATAACCAGCGGTGACCTGATCGTCGATGGTCTGAAGGTCAACGACCCGAAAGTGGACGAACGCCTGATTCGCCAGGAAGCGGGCATGGTGTTCCAGCAGTTCTATCTGTTCCCACACCTGACAGCGCTGGAGAACGTGATGTTTGGCCCAACCCGCGTGCGTGGTCTTAATAAGGCCGCTGCGGAGACGCTGGCCAAAGATCTGCTGGCGAAGGTCGGCCTTGCCGAGCGTGCTCATCACTACCCTTCTGAGCTTTCCGGCGGCCAGCAGCAGCGCGTAGCCATTGCCCGTGCGCTGGCGGTGAAACCGAAGATGATGCTGTTCGATGAGCCTACGTCGGCGCTTGACCCGGAACTGCGCCATGAGGTGCTGAAGGTGATGCAGGATCTGGCGGAAGAAGGCATGACGATGGTCATCGTGACCCATGAAATCGGTTTTGCCGAGAAAGTGGCATCTCGTCTGATCTTTATTGATAAAGGCCGGATTGCCGAGGATGGCAACCCGCAGGAGCTGGTGAAGAACCCACCAAGCCAGCGTCTGCAAGAATTCCTGCAGCACGTCTCCTGATGCTAACGCCGTTTATTCCCTTGGGATAAACGGCGTTTTTTCTTAGCGTTTGCGCGCCAGGAAACGACGACGCTGTTCGTCATCCATAAACGACCAGGCGATAAAGCGACTCTGCTTCTGCCCCTGCGCCATCTCTTTTTTGACGACCTTCACCGCACCTACATCGGTCAAAGCGCGGTACAGCGGCGGCAGGTTTTCGCCTTTGGATACCAGCGACGTAAACCACATCACCTGGCGAGCAAAACCTTTGCTCTCCGCGATCATCTGTTTGATAAAGGCCACTTCCCCACCTTCACACCACAGTTCCTGCTGCTGGCCGCCAAAGTTCAGCGCATCGTCACGGTCCTGACCCAGGTTACGACGCTTACGCTCGCTACCCGCACGTGCCGCAGCCGCAGAGTCGTGGAACGGTGGGTTGCACAGGGTGGCATCGTACTGTTCGTTTTTGTGGATCACGCCGTTGAACATCGCCGTCATATCCTTCTGGCGACGCAGACGGATCATGCGGTTCAGCGATGGATTCGCGCTCAGAATAGCCTGCGCGCTGGTAAATGCCTCAGCGTGCGTTTCGCTGCCAGTGAAGCGCCAACCGTATTCATGCGCGCCAATCAGCGGATAGATACAGTTCGCGCCGACGCCGATATCCAGAATGTTGGCTCCTTTTACTACGTTACCGCTCTCATCGCTGAGCAGGTCGCCCAGGTGGTGGATATAATCCGCGCGCCCCGGTACCGGTGGGCAGAGAAAACCTTCTGGAATATCCCACTCTTTGACCGCATAGAAATGCGCCAGCAGCGCTTTGTTCAGCGTCTTCACCGCCAGCGGGTCAGCGAAGTTGATAGTCTGCTCGCCCGCCGGGCTGAGGGTAATAAAATCGCGCAGTGCGGGAACGGCCTGGCACAGCGCCTCAAGATCGTAGCGACTATGATGACGGTTACGCGGGTGTAAACCCGGTTTTTGGGTACTCATGACTTTCTCCTGTCGTAATGCGGCGTAAGA
Organism: Kluyvera sp. EC_51; assembly: GCF_019584505.1. Classification (NCBI taxonomy): domain Bacteria; kingdom Pseudomonadati; phylum Pseudomonadota; class Gammaproteobacteria; order Enterobacterales; family Enterobacteriaceae; genus Kluyvera; species Kluyvera sp. EC_51. Next base: position 23,971 of record NZ_VDAG01000006.1, read on the forward strand.
TACCCGTTGACGACGGTGCGGTAAATAAGGGAGTCTGGATTCCTGCTTCTAAATAACAGGTGCGCTATGTATTTTTATGAGCCTTCCCACGGACATGGGCTGCCCCACGACCCGCTCAACGCCATCGTCGGGCCACGACCTATCGGCTGGATTTCCTCCGTCGACCCGCAGGGGCGGCGCAATCTTGCGCCCTACAGTTTTTTTAACTGCTTTAACTATCGCCCACCGATCATCGGTTTCGCCAGCAGCGGCTGGAAAGATAGCGTGCAGAATATTGTCGAAACCAAAGCGTTCGTCTGGAATCTGACCACGCGCGATTTAGCCATCGCCATGAACGAAACCTCCGCTTCGCTGCCGCACGGCGAGGATGAGTTTGCCCGCACCGGGCTCACGGCCATCGACAGCCGGTTGGTGAAAGCGCCTCGTGTGGCTGAAAGTCCGGTTAACTTCGAGTGCCGCCTGTCGCAGTGCATTCAGCTCACCGGTGCGGACGGTACCGCCGTCGAAACCTGGCTGGTGCTCGGCGAAGTGGTCGGCATTCACATTGACGAATCGCTGCTGGAAAATGGTATCTACCAAACCGCCAAAGCGCAGCCGGTGCTCCGCGCCGGTGGCCCGTCGGCCTATTACACCATTGATGAGCGTCATCGGTTTGACTTAATCCGCCCGGATGCCCGTCAGGCCTGAGCAATACCTCCCCGGGGTCGGCGTAAACACCTCGCCCGGGCTACGCGCTAAAGTGTTACCTATGTTTCCGGTTTGTACCGTTATAGCGCCTTGCCTATCACACTTGCGACAACATAATCCTCAACGCTGTATGGCACAAATCATCAGTTTTTCTTGTGGATAATAGCACGCAAATTTTATCGCCGAGCCGCCACAGAGTCGGCGTAAACGCCTCGTTCGGGCTATGAACCTGTCGCCCGAGAGCCCCCTTAATGTGTAATTCTTATGTATAAAAAATGAAGAAACTGTAAAGCAATGTATTTATTTTTAGCTCAATGAGTGATAAAAAGTTACGCGTTTTGATAATGCTTCTCACAATCATTATCAACATCATTTAAAAAAATTAAGCAACCTGCAGTGGCAAAGGGGACATGGTGTGCCCGGTTGTCATCTTAAACATCGCTTTTAAAAATTATAAGACGCTCATTGATATGGATAAAAATCGCACTACCCCGTTCAGCAGCTTTGGCTCGCTCACCTTCTTTACCGGACTGTGCATTGGCCTGACGCCTGCTGCCCAGGCTGCGGACAGTAAAGAAAAAGGCCAGGGAGATACGCTGGTTGTTGAAGCGCAAGCCCCGTCGCTATATGCCCCGACAAAATCAGCCGATCCGAAATTCAGCCGCCCAATTGCCGACACCACGCGTACTGTGACGGTAATTTCCGAGCAGGTCCTTAAAGATCAGGGTGCAACTAACCTGACCGACGCGCTGAAAAACGTGCCAGGTGTGGGCGCATTCTTTGCGGGTGAAAACGGCAGTTCATCGACTGGCGATACCATCTATATGCGCGGTGCGGATACGTCGAACAGTATCTACATCGACGGCATTCGTGATATCGGCAGCGTGACGCGTGACACCTTCAACACCGAACAGGTAGAAGTGATTAAAGGCCCGTCTGGTTCAGACTATGGCCGCAGCGCGCCGACGGGCTCGATCAACATGATCAGCAAGCAGCCGCGCCTGGACTCTGGTATCGATGCTTCAGCAAGCGTAGGCAGCGCATGGTATCGCCGTGGCGCACTGGATCTGAACGAAGCCATCGGCGACACCACCGCCGTGCGCTTAAACCTGATGGGGGAAAAGACCCACGACGCCGGGCGTGATAACGTGAAAAACGAGCGCTACGGCGTTGCCCCTTCCATCGCCTTTGGTCTCGGGACGCAAAACCGTCTGTACCTGAACTATCTGCACGTCACCCAGCACAACACGCCGGATGGTGGTGTACCAACCGTGGGTCTGCCGGGCTACTCCGCGCCAAATGCGGCGACATCGGCGCTCAATAGCTCGGGCAAGGTGGATACGCACAACTTCTACGGTACCAACTCAGACTACGACGACTCCACTACCGATACGGTGACGATGCGTTTTGAACATGATTTCAATGACACCACCACCCTCCGCAACACCACCCGCTGGTCGCAGATTAAGCAGGACTATCTGATGACGGCGGTGATGGGCGGGGCAACTAACATCGATCAACCAAACCCTAACGATGTCGGTACCTGGACCTGGACGCGCAACGTCAACACCAAAGACGTCAGCAACAAGATCCTGACCAACCAGACCAACCTGACCTCGAAGTTCTACACCGGCACTATCGGCCACGATATCAGCACCGGCGTTGAGTTTACCCACGAGCAGCAGACCAACTACGGCGTCTATCCGATGACCGCCCCGGCGGTGAATCTGTATAATCCGAACAGTAACGTCAACATCGGCAACCTGAGTCGTAGCGGCGCTAACGCTAACGGCCAGACCGATACCTTTGGCGTCTACGCCTTCGACACGCTGCAAATTACCCGTGATTTCGAGCTGAACGGCGGCATTCGCCTGGATAGCTATCACACCGAATATGACAGCGCCTCACTGTGTGGCGGTACGGGACGTGGCGCGGTTGCTTGCCCAGCGGGCGTTGCCAAAAATACGCCGGTTACCACCGTCGATGCGACCAAATCCGGTAATCTGGTCAACTGGAAAGCGGGGGCGCTGTATCACCTGACGCAGAACGGCAACGTCTACGTCAACTATGCCATCTCCCAGCAGCCTCCGGGCGGCAGCAACTTCGCGCTGGCTGCTGGCGGCACGGGTAACAACGCCAACCGTACCGACTTTAAGCCGCAGAAAGCCAAAACCAGCGAGGCGGGCACCAAGTGGGAGTTACTGGATAAACGCCTGCTGCTGTCGGCAGCCCTGTTCCGCACCGATATTGAAAATGATGTTGAAGCCAACGACGACGGCACCTATTCGCAGTACGGCACCAAGCGCGTAGAAGGCTATGAGATCTCCGTTGCTGGCAACATCACCCCAGAATGGCAGGTCATTGGCGGCTTTACGCAGCAGCGCGCAACCGTCCAGCAGGGTGCCGATGTCGCGCAGGACGGTTCATCTTCGCTCCCGTACACGCCGGAGCATGCGTTCACCCTGTGGAGCCAATATCAGGCAACCGATGCCATTTCCGTCGGCGCGGGCGCACGCTATATTGGTAGCATGCACCGCGGCAAAGACGGTGCCGTCGGCACGCCAGACTCCACCGACAGCTACTGGGTTGCCGATGCCAAGATTGGCTATCGCGTAAACAGCACGCTCGACCTGCAGTTGAACGCCTACAACCTGTTTGATACCAACTATGTTGCCTCGATTAACAAGAGCGGCTATCGCTATCATCCGGGCGAGCCGAGAACCTTCGTGTTAACGGCTAACGTACACTTCTAAGTATCATCGTGGGGCGCAAGCCCCACTTTTTTTAAGGAGAGATTCCCATGATGTACCGCATTCCTGGCGTGTTGAACGCTGACGAGGTTCGCCTGCTTGTTGAAGAGTTGGACCAGGCGGAGTGGGTAGACGGTCGAGCGACCGTCGGCGCGCAGGGGGCGCAGGTTAAGCAAAATCAGCAGGTCGACACTCGCAGCGAACGCTATGTCCGCCTGCAGGCGAAAGTGCTGGAGGCGGTGAATCGCCACTCGCTGTTCTTTGCCGCAGCGCTGCCCAAAACGATCTCCAGCCCGTTGTTCAACCGCTATCAGCAGCAGGAGACCTACGGTTTTCACGTCGATGGCGCGGTACGCCAGCATCCGCAAAGCGGCTGGATGCGCACCGACCTCTCGGCCACGCTGTTTTTGTCCGCCCCAGAGAGCTATGAGGGCGGCGAACTGACCATTAACGATACCTACGGCCAGCACGCGGTGAAGCTTCCGGCGGGCGATTTGGTGCTCTACCCTTCCAGCAGCCTGCACTGCGTCACGCCGGTGACCTCAGGCGTCCGCATTGCCTCCTTTATGTGGATTCAGTCAATGATTCGCGATGACAAACGTCGCGCCATGCTGTTTGAGCTTGATGGCAATATTCAGTCTTTAAAACGTCGTTACGGTGAGTCGGACGAGGCGCTTTCGCTGCTTAATCTCTACCATAACCTGCTGCGGGAATGGTCGGAAATTTAGCCCAAAATATTTCTCAAATTTTATGATGGAGATAAACGGGATCAGCGGATGATACGGCTATCAGTGGCTATCAACGGTAAACCGCTCCATCAAAAAACAAACTCATGACAAAAGTTTACGTCTAATTCATTTATTGGAATATAATGCTAATTAAAGGCGATTAACCCAGCCCTGGTGACAAATCTATACCTGAATATACAGAGCAATCGGTTATCTTTACGAGCACGCTTTTTGGCAAATAAAGTGGCAAATTGTGCGCTAGATCGCGCTCTTACCGCTAGACTCTCCGCAAACACATTCATTTCATGAATATTTTATTAATAATCAATACATTAATAATCATTCAATTTTTTTGAGCATGGACATCAATTCTCTTCGATTTATTCCGTCGAAAAAAAACGTGATACTTCTCACATCGACGGAAACAACGTCATCCGAACAACATCACCTGCGAGAGATTAATGATGAAAACGATTAAATATGCTGTTGCTGCTATTGCCCTTTCTACCCTGTCTTTCGGTGCTTTCGCTGCACAACCGGTCACTCAGGAACAAGCGCAAAAAATGAATGAAATTGGTGTGGTATCTGCGAACGGTGCAAGCACGCTGGATGGTCTGGAAGCAAAACTGGCTCAGAAAGCTGCTGACGCTGGCGCATCCGGTTACAGCATCACCTCCGCTAACACCAACAACAAAGTTAGCGGCACCGCAGTTATCTACAAATAACCAACCGATGCAATACCCCGTGAGCCTAACCTCTCACGGGTGCTCCAACCCTCATTGAACTTGTTGATACCCTTGTTTGCCCGGCTGCCACGCCGGGCTTTTTTTGCGTGGAATTTGAGAATGGTGATTTCCCGGGGTCGGCGTAAACGCCTCGCCCGGGCTACATTACCCGTCCGGGCGAACACTGTGCCCCTGGGAAAGCACTACGGCTCAATACGACTGCGCCACTCGCGCCAGCCCCTCTTCAATACTCTGCACTTCACCCGTCGCCAGCAGGCAGCACGCGAGCTGAATTTTCAGCGAATGCGGCACCGGCTCAACGCCCGCCACACAGCGTTCAATCCATTGAGCGGTGATTTCAGGATCTTTGCTCGACGGGAGCACCACTTCCGTCTCCGGCTGCTCGCTCTGACGTTCATTGACCACTCGCGCCCCCTCCGCATCAATCAGCGTAATCTGCGGACAACGCTGTGGGTTGGCGTACACCTCACCTTCCGTCCCATGCATCAGCAGGCTGCGTCCGCCGATATCGGCAAAGAATTTCGCCACCTTCCCTACATATTCGGGATGTGACACGCTGGACAGTCGCAGCGCGGCATTCTCTTCAAACGGCGTGGCAAGCTTCGCCAGCGTATGGGCACTGTTGCGCACGCCAAGCTGCCAGCGGAAATTCAACTGCCGTTCCAGCGGCGGACACAGCGCGCCAACCGGAATATAGACCGGTTGATGGCCTTCGAGCTTCGCCTGCGCCTGACCGGCGTGACGGGTAGGCTCAATGCCCATCAGGGCGAAAATGGTTTCTGTAATGACCCGGGTCGGGTCTTCGCTCACGCCGTGCACCACCACCGGGAAGCCCAGTTTGTGCAACAGCATCGCCAGCAGCGGCGTCAGGTTGGCCTGCTTACGCGCACCGTTATAGCTCGGAATGACGATAGGCATTGGCTTGCCTGCCGGCGGCGTTAAGCGCAGCGTCTTTTGCTGCATCGCGTCGTAGAAGCCAAGCATCTCCGCTTCACCTTCGCCCTTAATACGCATGGAGAGCAAAATCGCACCCATTTCCAGGTCCGGCACGTCGCCATCCAGCATGTGGCTATACAGGCCGCACGCGGTCTCCTGGTCCAGGTCACGAGCGTGATTTTTACCGCGCCCGATCTCTTTGATGATTTTGCGATAATCCATGTGCTGCTCCTTTTACATGCTCATTCGGCGGCTTCGTCCCGACGGCACAACGCTCGACCGGGCTACCGTTTTTTACGACGCGGCGATTTGGGTTTCGCCGTGGGGGCTTTTTGCTTCACTTCCGGCACTTCCGGGCGTTCAATCGGGAAAACCGGTAACGCATTCAGTAAACGCTTACCGTAGTTTTTGGTCAACAACCGCTTATCGTAGATAACCACTTCGCCCCAGCAGCCGTGGCTACGGATAAGGCGCCCAACCTGCTGAATCAGGTTAAACGATGCGCTGGGCAGGCTCTGCACCTCAAAAGGATAGCGGTTGAGGCTTTTCAGCCACTCCCCTTCGGTGATCACCACTGGGCTATCAATCGGTGGGAAGGCTATTTTGTGGATATGGACCTGGGTGAGCAGGTCACCTTTTAGATCCAGACCCTCGGCAAAAGATTGCAGGCCAACCAGTACGCTGCGCTCGCCGTTCTCCACCCGCTTACGGTGCAGTTCCACCAGCCGATAGCGCGGCTGATCGCCCTGCACCAGCAGCATCAGCCGCAGGTCGGTGACGTACTCGAGGAAACGCTGCATCGCGCGCCCGCTAGCAAACAGCACCAGCATGCCGTGATGTTTTTTACTCTCAACCTGCTCACGGAAGTAGGCCGCCATCTCAGCAATATGCTGCTCTTCGTTGTCGATAAGCGGTTCATATTGCATCTGTGGAATAACGATTTTGCCCTGTTCGACGTGGTTGAACGGTGAATCCAGCGCGACAAAGCGATCGCCAGCTTTCTCCTTCAGACCACTCATCTCCTGCAGACGGGAGAAGCTGTTCAGTGAACGCAAGGTTGCCGAAGTGACCACAATATGCGGCACGCTGCGCCACAGCAGACGTTCGAGCTGATCGCTCACGCGAATGCCCACGCAGTGGAACCAGACGTGCATCTGCCCATCGCGCATGTCACGCGTCGCCCACTTGGTGACCGGCGCGCCTGACGCTTGAGAGAGCGAAGCCAGCCGCCACAGCTTGCTTTGGGATTCAAACATGCCCAGAGCGCGGTTCATCTGCAAAATAATGCGGTGCAGCCGCACGATGTCGTGGCTGCCGGTTTTTTCACTCAGATCGTTTAAGAACAGCTCGGCAAGCCCGCGCAGCATCTCGGTCAGCTTGGCCAGACGCTGGCAAATCTCCATCACCTCGTCGGGCAGTTCCCCCATCGGGAAACGGTGTTCAGCCTCCTGAGTGACCGGCAGATAGAGATTCAGAATATTGTTGAGCGAGGCAATCAGTTCGTACAGCTCTTCGCAGTGGCTGTTTAGCCGTTCCGGCAGCGCCAGCGGCGGCGTGCTTTTCGGGCGGAACTGTTCCATGCAGGTCGCCACCAGCTTGCTGAAGAGATCGAGCTGCAGCCGATACCACGGCGCGGTAATCTCCGCGCTCATCTCCAGCGCGTCACGGGCGACGTCAGGCAAATGGTGGCCTTCATCCAGCACCAGCAGCAGGTTTTTCGGCTCTGGCAGCACCGCTTCGCTCTCCATCGCGGCCATCACCAGCGCATGGTTGGCAACCACCACTTCCGCCTCCTGAATTTCGCGGCGAGCGACGAAGAACGGGCATTCGCGGTAGTAGTGGCAGTTACGGTTCAGGCAGCTGGCTTTATCGGTGCTCAGGCGACGCCACAGATCGTCGTCAATGGCGATATCGGTGTGATCGCGCAGGCCGTCCCACTTGTAGCCGTCGAGGTCACCCTTCAGCTTCGCGCAGCGCTTCTGCTCTTCCTGATTGTTTGGCGTGAGTTCGTCGTCGAGGAACGCCAGCAGGTCCTGCTGGTTCGGCTCGGTACTGGCCAGCGCCGCCAGATTACGCGGACAGACGTAGCGCCCACGGCCAAAAGCAGCGGTAAAGCGCAGGTCGGGGATAATTTTGCGCAGCAGCGGCAGGTCTTTACTGTAGATCTGATCCTGCAAGGCGACGTTGGCGGTACTGACCACCAGCGTTTTTTGCTCTTCGCGGGCAATGGCAATACCGGGGATCAGATACGAGAGCGTTTTCCCGACGCCGGTCGGCGCTTCAATCGCCAGGTGCCGTCCCTCTTCTCCGGTAAGCGTTTTGGCGACGTCCGCAATCATCTGCCGCTGCGGCGCGCGGGGAATAAAGTCGGGGATCTGTTCCTGAAGCGCCTTGTACCAGGCGGCGATTTGCGCTTTTAGCGCAGCGGTCAAAGCCATGAGAAAACCTGAGATACTGTATAAACAGCCACTATTGTGGCATTTTCTGTACGCCGCCGCAAAAAAGAAAGCCCGGCTTTCGGCCGGGCTCGCAATTTACTGCGCTGCTGCAGGTTTACGCGGACGGCGCGGTGGGCGTGGCTTATCGCCAGCCGGCTTGCCCTCTGCGCTGCGCGGTTTGGCTTTCGGCGCACCGCCGTCGTTACGACGCGGCTGTTGCTGGCTGCGACCGGCCCCCTGACCTTGACCCTGGCCGCGACCGCGACCGCCGCCGTTGCCACCGCCACGCTGCTGGCGACCGTTCTGGATCGGCTCTGCTTTGATTGACGGATCGACGTCATAGCCATCGAGGGCGATACGTGGGATCTCTTTCTTCAGCAGACGTTCGATGTCACGCAGCAGTTTGAGTTCATCAACACACACCAGAGACAGCGCTTCACCGGTGGCCGCCGCACGGCCGGTACGGCCAATACGGTGCACGTAATCTTCCGGCACGTTCGGCAGCTCGTAGTTCACCACGTGCGGCAGTTCTTCGATATCCAGGCCACGCGCCGCGATGTCGGTTGCCACCAGCACGCGAATATCACCGGATTTAAAATCTGCTAGCGCACGCGTACGCGCACCCTGCGATTTGTTGCCGTGGATTGCCGCGCTGCGGATGCCATCTTTGTTCAACTGCTCTGCCAGATGGTTCGCACCGTGTTTGGTACGGGTGAAAACCAGCACCTGCTGCCAGTTACCCTGGCCAATCATCTGCGACAACAGCTCGCGCTTACGTTTTTTATCGACCATATGCACATGCTGCGTCACCTGCTCGGAAGCGGTGTTGCGACGCGCCACTTCGATTTCCAGCGGGTTGGTCAGCAGCTTTTCAGCCAGCGCTTTGATGTCGTCAGAGAAGGTCGCGGAGAACAGCAGGTTCTGGCGTTTGGCTGGCAGCTTAGTCAGCACACGACGGATATCGTGGATAAAGCCCATATCCAGCATGCGGTCCGCTTCGTCCAGCACCAGAATTTCAATCTGGTCCAGCTTCACGGCGTTTTGATGTTCGAGGTCCAGCAGTCGACCCGGCGTTGCCACCAGCACGTCAACGCCGCCGCGCAGCTTCATCATCTGCGGGTTAATGCTCACGCCGCCGAAAACCACCAGCGAACGGATGTTCAGGTAGCGGCTGTATTCACGGACGTTTTCGCCAATCTGGGCGGCCAGCTCACGGGTTGGCGTGAGGATCAGCGCGCGCACCGGGCGACGGCCTTTAACGTGCGGCTCGCGGGAAACCAGCAGCTGCAGCAGTGGCAGGGTAAAGCCTGCGGTTTTACCGGTGCCGGTCTGCGCGCTCGCCATCAGGTCACGGCCCTGCAGTACAGCAGGAATCGCCTGCTGCTGAATAGGAGTGGGTTCCTGGTAGCCCTGCTCAGCAACGGCACGCAGAATATCGGGGTTCAGTCCGAGGGAATCAAAAGACATACATACTCCACACCCACCCCGACCGCACGCGGTGTAGTTTTCGAGGGGATAAAAAACGGGGGAATGACAAAAACCACAATGTCATGAAGGGGCGGAGTGTAGCAGTTTTTGTGATGCACCGCATAAATTATCCCCTCCGGGGGAGAAAACAAGATTATTCACCAGACTGGACAAGTTTAAAAACGCGGCATAATCTTAATCAATCGTTTGATTAATTTTGGTGACGCCATGAGCACAACGCCAATAACCAGCAAAGGTGAACAGGCCAAAAGCCAGCTGATAGCCGCGGGGCTCGCCCAGTTTGGCGAGTACGGGCTCCATGCCACCACCCGAGACATCGCCGCCCAGGCCGGGCAGAATATCGCGGCGATTACCTACTATTTTGGCTCAAAAGAAGATTTATACCAGGCCTGCGCGCAGTGGATTGCCGACTTTATCGGTGAGAATTTCCGATCGCATGCCGAAGCGGCAGAACAGCTCTTTGCCCAGCCAGAGCCGGACAGAGACGCCATGCGCACGCTGATCCTCCATGCCTGCCAGAACATGATTTTGCTGCTGACCCAGGACGATACCCTGAACCTCAGCAAGTTTATCTCCCGCGAGCAGCTTTCGCCGACCGCCGCCTACCAGCGGATCCACGATCAGGTCATCGCCCCGCTGCACGCGCACCTCACCCGGTTGATTGCCGCCTATACTGGCTGCGACGCCAACAGTACACAGATGATCCTCCATACCCACGCGCTGCTCGGCGAAGTGCTGGCCTTTCGCCTCGGACGGGAAACCATCCTGATGCGTACCGGCTGGTCACAGTTTGATGCCGACAAGGCCGAGCAGATTTTCCAGGTGGTGACCTGCCACATCGATTTGATTTTGCAAGGACTGACGCAAAGGAGCCTGAAGTCATGAAAAAACCGGTAGCGCTTATTCTGGTCGTGGTGGTCATCGTCGCCCTGATTGGCGGCGGAACATGGTGGTATCAGAGTCGGCAAAATAACGGCCTGACCCTGTACGGGAACGTCGATATCCGCACCGTCAATATGAGCTTCCGCGTCGGCGGCCGCCTACAGTCACTATCGGTTGACGAGGGTGACGCCATCAAACAGGGGCAGACGCTGGGCGAACTGGATAAAGCACCGTTTGAAAACGCGCTGATGCAGGCAAAAGCCAACGTCGCCACCGCCCAGGCGCAGTACGACCTGATGATGGCGGGCTACCGGGCCGAAGAGATTGCGCAGGCGGCAGCGGCCGTCAAACAGGCGCAGGCCGCCTATGACTACGCGCAGAGCTTCTTGCAGCGCCAGCAGGGACTGTGGAGCAAACGGCTGTTGTCGGCAAACGATCTGGAAAACGCGAAATCCTCACGTGACCAGGCGCTGGCAACGCTGAAATCTGCGCAGGATAAACTGAGCCAGTACCGCGCCGGTAACCGTCCGCAGGAAATCGCCCAAGCCAAAGCCAATCTGGAACAAGCGCAGGCGCAGCTGGCGCAATCCACGCTGGACTTACAGGATACCGTGCTCACCGCCCCTTCCGACGGTACGCTGCTCACCCGCGCCGTGGAACCCGGCAGCATGCTCAGCGCAGGCAGCACGGTGCTGACGCTCTCCCTGACTCGCCCGGTCTGGGTTCGCGCCTATGTCGATGAAAAAAATCTCAGTCAGGCGCAGCCGGGACGCGAAATCTTGCTCTATACCGACGGTCGCCCTGATAAGCCATACCACGGTAAAATTGGCTTTGTTTCGCCTACCGCAGAATTCACCCCGAAAACCGTTGAAACGCCGGACCTGCGTACCGACCTTGTCTACCGTCTGCGCATTATCGTGACCGATGCCGACGATAGCCTGCGCCAGGGGATGCCAGTCACCCTGCGTTTTAGCGATGGGTCGCGCCATGAGTGACCAGCAGATTCAGCTGCACGGGCTGGTTAAACAGTTCGCAGGCATGAATAAACCGGCGGTGGCGAAGCTGGACTGCACGATTAACGCCGGCTACGTCACCGGGCTGGTCGGCCCGGACGGTGCGGGGAAAACCACGCTGATGCGCATGCTGGCGGGTTTATTGAAGCCTGACGACGGCAGCGCTGTGGTGCTGGGGCTCGACCCGATTCGAGACGATAGCGCCCTGCACTCAGTGATGGGGTACATGCCGCAGAAGTTCGGTCTTTACGAAGACCTCACGGTGATGGAGAACCTCAACCTCTACGCCGACCTGCGCAGCGTCACCGGCGAAGCGCGTGAGAAAACCTTCGCTCGCCTGCTGGAGTTTACCGCGCTCGGCCCGTTCACCTCGCGGCTAGCCGGTAAGCTCTCAGGCGGTATGAAACAGAAGTTGGGGCTCGCCTGTACGCTGGTTGGCGAACCGAAGGTGCTGCTGCTCGATGAGCCCGGCGTTGGCGTTGACCCCATCTCCCGCCGCGAGCTGTGGCAGATGGTGCATGAACTGGCAGGCGACGGGATGCTGATCCTCTGGAGCACCTCCTATCTCGATGAAGCCGAGCAGTGCCAGGACGTGCTGCTGATGAACGAAGGCGAGCTGCTCTATCAGGGCGAACCCACCGCCCTCACACGCACCATGGCCGGGCGCAGCTTTTTAATGCATAGCCCGGTGGAGAATAACCGCCGGCTGCTACAGCATGCGCTGAAGCAGGAGATGGTCAGCGACGGCATGATTCAAGGGCGCTCGGTAAGGGTTATCCTGAAGAAATCGGCAACGGCGGACGATCTTAAGCGCGCACCGGGGATGCCGGAACTGGAGATTGAAGAAACGACGCCACGCTTTGAAGATGCGTTTATCGATCTGCTCGGCGGTGCGGGCACCTCAGAGTCTCCGCTGGGGGCGATTCTGCACACCGTTCAGGGCACGGCGGATGAGACGGTGATCGAAGCCAGACAGCTCACCAAGAAATTTGGCGATTTCGCCGCCACTGACCACGTGAATTTTGCCGTCAAGCGCGGCGAGATTTTCGGCCTGCTCGGGCCAAACGGCGCGGGAAAATCCACCACCTTCAAGATGATGTGCGGCCTGCTGGTGCCAACATCCGGCAATGCGTTAGTGCTGGATATGGATCTGAAAACCGGTTCAGGCAAAGCTCGCCAGCATTTGGGCTATATGGCGCAGAAATTCTCCCTCTACGGCAACCTGACCGTCGAGCAGAATCTGCGCTTCTTCTCTGGCGTATATGGCCTGCGCGGTCGGGTGCAGAACGACAAAATCGAACGGATGAGCGAGGCGTTTGGCCTGAAGGAGATTGCTCGCCACACCACCGACGCCTTACCACTGGGCTTTAAGCAGCGTCTGGCGCTGGCCTGCTCGCTGATGCACGAGCCGGATATTCTGTTCCTCGATGAACCCACCTCGGGCGTTGACCCCATCACTCGCCGTGAATTCTGGCTGCATATCAATAGCATGGTGGAAAAAGGAGTCACCGTGATGGTGACCACTCACTTTATGGATGAAGCGGAGTACTGCGACCGTATTGGCCTGGTCTATCGCGGCAAGCTGATTGCCAGCGGCACGCCGGACGATTTGAAAGCCAAAGCCGCGGATGAGCAACAGCCTGACCCCACCATGGAGCAGGCGTTTATCACCCTCATCCACGACTGGGATAAGGAGCATGCCGATGAGCGCTAAAGGGCTATCGTGGCGGCGCGTGCGTGCGCTGTGCGTGAAGGAGACGCGGCAGATCGTCCGCGATCCCAGCAGTTGGCTGATTGCGGTAGTGATCCCGCTGATGTTGCTGTTTATTTTTGGCTACGGCATTAACCTCGACTCCAGCAAGCTGCGGGTTGGCGTGCTGCTCGAACAGCAGAGCAAAGAGGCGCTGGACTTCACCCATACCCTCACCGGCTCGCCCTATATCGACGCCACTATTAGCGACAACCGCCAGCAGCTGATTGAGATGATGCAGGCCGGGCGCATTCGTGGCCTCGTGGTGGTGCCGGTCGACTTCGACAAAAATATGGTCCGGTCAGGCAACGATGCACCGATTCAGGTGATCACCGACGGCAGCGAACCTAATACCGCCAACTTTGTGCAGGGCTACGTCGAGGGGATCTGGCAGTTGTGGCAGAAACAGCGCGCCGAGGACAACGGACAAAGCTTCGAACCGCTTATCGACGTGCAAACCCGCTACTGGTTTAACCCGGCGGCCATCAGCCAGCACTTTATTATTCCGGGGGCGGTAACCATCATTATGACGGTCATCGGCGCGATCCTGACCTCGCTGGTGATCGCCCGCGAATGGGAGCGCGGCACCATGGAGGCGTTGCTCTCCACCGAAGTAACCCGCGTCGAACTGTTGCTGTGCAAGCTTATCCCCTACTACTTCCTCGGCATGCTGGCGATGCTGCTTTGTATGCTGGTGTCGGTGTTTGTGCTCGGCGTGCCGTATCGCGGTTCGCTGGTGATTCTGTTTTTCATCACCAGCCTGTTTTTGCTCAGCACGCTGGGAATGGGGTTGCTGATTTCGACTATCACCCGCAACCAGTTTAACGCCGCGCAGGTGGCGCTCAACGCCGCGTTTCTGCCGTCGATTATGCTGTCCGGGTTTATTTTCCAGATAGACAGTATGCCAGCGGCGATTCGCGTGGTGACCTATATCATTCCGGCGCGCTATTTCGTCAGCACCCTGCAAAGCCTGTTTCTGGCGGGGAATATTCCGGTGGTGCTGATGGTCAACACGCTGTTTTTGATTGCCTCGGCGGTGATGTTTATTGGTCTGACGTGGATGCAAACCAAACGTCGGTTGGATTGATGCTTTCCCGGGGTCGCTGCGCTCGCCCGGGGACAATGGAGAATTCACATGCTGTACCGCTTATGGACGCTTATCCGCAAAGAGCTACAGTCGCTGCTGCGCGAGCCGCAGACGCGTGCCATTCTGATCATGCCTGTGCTGATCCAGGTACTGCTGTTCCCCTTTGCCGCCACGCTAGAGGTGACCAACGCCACCATCGCCGTCTATAACGAGGATAACGGTAAACATTCGGTAGAGCTGACCCAGCGCTTCGCCCGCGCCAAAGCGTTTACCCACGTTCTGCTGCTGCAAAGCCCGCAGGAGATCCAACCGACCATCGACACCCAGAAGGCGCTGCTATTAGTGCGCTTCCCGGCTGATTTCTCACGTAACCTCGACACGTTCCAGACCGCGCCGATGCAGCTGCTGCTCGACGGGCGTAACTCGAACAGCGCCCAGATTGCCGCTAACTATCTCCAGCAGATCGTCAAAAACTATCAGCAGGAGCTGCTGGAGGGGAAAGCGAAGCCCAATAACAGCGAGCTGGTGGTGCGTAACTGGTATAACCCCAACCTCGATTACAAATGGTTTGTAGTGCCATCGCTGATCGCCATGATCACCACCATCGGCGTGATGATCGTGACCTCGCTGTCGGTGGCGCGTGAACGCGAACAGGGCACGCTTGACCAGTTGCTGGTCTCCCCGCTCGCCACCTGGCAAATTTTCGTCGGCAAGGCGGTGCCCGCGCTGATTGTGGCGACCTTCCAGGCAAGCATCGTGCTGGCAGTCGGGATCTGGGCCTATCAGATCCCCTTCGCCGGGTCGCTGGCGCTGTTCTACTTTACGATGGTGATTTACGGACTCTCGCTGGTGGGCTTTGGGCTGCTTATCTCGTCGCTGTGCTCGACGCAGCAGCAGGCGTTTATCGGCGTATTCGTCTTTATGATGCCCGCGATTCTGCTTTCAGGGTACGTGTCGCCGGTGGAGAACATGCCGCTGTGGCTGCAGCATCTGACGTGGATAAACCCGATTCGTCACTTTACCGATATCACCAAGCAGATCTATTTGAAGGATGCGAGTTTGTCGATTATCTGGGGGAGTTTGTGGCCGCTACTGTTTATAGCGGCCACGACGGGATCAGTGGCGTACGCGATGTTTCGCCGCAAGATCGCCTGAGGCTTTCTCTTTCACCAGCAGCGAGAACACGGCTGGGCCTGCGAGGATAGCGAGCCCGGCCAGCGCCAGCAGGTAGTTATTGTGCAGCACGCGTGACAACAGCCAGACGACAATCATCGCCGCGCCGAAATACCAGGTGGTGGTTAACTCTTCGAGCACGTCGGCGAAGGCACGCCAGCGCTGCTCAGGGTGGCGCTGCAGCGCCAGCATCAATACGACGGTCACGGCATACAGCACGCAGAGCCCGAGGCCAACGCGTACCAGCGCGCCGCCCATCCAGCCCATCACCAGTGCGGCGACGACCAGTAAATGCAACATAATCTGCCAGCAACTGAGTCCCGTTGCGACACGAATTCGTTGTTGCCACTTCATGGCTTCTCTCCTGAAGAATTTTATTCGCTTATTCAGAGTACTCAAGTCTACGGAAAATTCCGTAATAGTGGTGCTTTTTGTGACGCTGTTGTCACTATTTTCACCAACAGAGTGATGAATTGTGCCTAAACATTCATTTAACGAAGAGGAAAATGCAGGGGATTAGGTGAGATTCCCGGCGTCGCTGCGCTCGGCCGGGCTACAAATTCGAGTCTGTAGTCCGGCCGAGCGCAGCGACGTCGAGGAGGTATTTAACGGCGGTTACCGAAAATACGCAGCAGCATCAGGAACAGGTTGATGAAGTCGAGATACAGCGTCAGCGCGCCGAGAATGGCGTATTTGCGCAGGTTCGACGAATCGCGAACGTCAATCTGCTCGCCGATATTTTTCAGCTTCTGGGTGTCATAGGCGGTCAGGCCAACGAACACAATCACCCCGATGTAGGTAATCGCCCACATCAGCGCATCGCTTTTCAGCCAGAAGTTCACCAGCGACGCCAGTACGATACCAATCAGCGCCATAAACAGCATGTTGCCAAAGCCGCTCAGGTCGCGCTTCGTGGTGTAGCCGTACAGGCTCATAATACCGAACATCCCGCCGGTCACCACGAAGGTGCTGGCGATGGACGAATAGGTATAGACGATGAAAATACTCGATAGCGTCAGCCCGGTGAGCGCTGAATAGAGCATAAACAGCGTGGTCGCCATGCCTGCGCTAAGACGCTGAACCATGCCCGAAAGCACGAACACCAGCGCCAGCTGTGCGATGATCAGCCCAAAGAAGGTAATTTTGCTGGAAAAGACAAACATCATCACCGCGGGAGTGTTTGCCGCATACCAGGCGATAAACGCCGTCAGCAGCAACCCGCAGGTCATCCAGCCATATACCTGAGCCATATAGGTCTGCAGGCCGCTACGCGCCTGCACAATTGAATCGGACCGAGGGAATCGTTCCATGACTTTCTCCTGAGTGTGAGTAGAACTTATTCTAAGCGTATCACATTCACGGCTTACCAGCGCTCGGCAGCGTGTTTATCGCTGTCGCGGGCTTCTACCCAGCGCTCACCTTCCGGCGTGGCTTCTCGCTTCCAGAACGGCGCACGGGTTTTCAGGTAGTCCATGATAAATTCGCCGGCGTCAAACGCGCTGCTGCGGTGCGCGCTGGTCACTCCGACAAACACAATCTCTTCGCCAGGCCACATTTCACCAATACGGTGGATGACCGTAACGCGGCCGAGCGGCCAGCGTTCGCGCGCGGCATCAACGATTTCCGCCAGCGCTTTTTCAGTCATGCCAGGATAATGCTCCAGGGTCAGCGCTTTGACGCTATCGCCCAGGTTGTGATTACGCACCTTGCCGGTAAAGGTCACGACCGCGCCATCTTCATCGCGCTCGGCAAGCCACGGGTATTCATCCCCAACGCTGAAGCGTTCGTGGCGGACGATAATTCGGGTCTCGCTCATCTTAACCTCCTGTTACCGGTGGGAAAAATGCCACTTCGTCGCCGTCTGCAACCGGATGGTCGAAGCTCACCAGCGTCTGATTCACCGCCGCCAGCAGCTTGCCCTCTTCCAGCGCCAGAGACCAGCGCCCTTCCTGCGCCGCCAGATGCTGGCGTACCGCTTCAACCGTTGCAAACTCAGGCGCCAGCGCCAGCGAATCGGTGCCCACCAGCTCGCGGACCTGAGCAAAAAACAGCACATTAATCATAGGAATCCGCCTTGAAATCGCCCGATTTTCCGCCGCTTTTCGCCAGCAGACGAACCGGGCCAATGACCATATCTTTTTGCACCGCTTTGCACATGTCGTAAATCGTCAGCGCGGCGACCGAGGCGGCCGTCAGCGCTTCCATTTCAACGCCGGTTTTCCCGGTCAGGCGACAGCGCGATTCAATGCGCACGCGGTGATGTTCTGGTTCGGCCTGCAGGTTAACTTCCACCTTGCTCAACATCAGTGGATGGCACAGCGGGATAAGATCCCAGGTGCGCTTGGCCGCCTGAATACCGGCAATGCGCGCCGTGGCGAACACATCACCTTTGTGGTGGCTGCCTTCGATAATCATCGCCAGGGTTTCCGGCTGCATGGTAACAAACGCTTCAGCGCGCGCTTCGCGAACGGTTTCCGCCTTGGCGGAGACATCCACCATGTGGGCTTCACCCGCCGCGTTGATATGGGTCAGTTGCGACATCGTTTATTTCTTCAGATGAGGGTGGAAGTTACACGGACGCGTACGGGCATCCAGCTGCGGGGCAATAATGTTGTCCCACGCGGTACGGCAGGCTTTAGTTGAACCCGGCATCGCGAAAATCAGCGTCCGGTTCGCCATACCGGCGACGGCGCGGGACTGCAGCGTCGCGGTGCCAATCTCTTCAAAGGAGAGCATGCGGAACACTTCACCAAAGCCTTCAATTTCGCGGTCGAACAGCGGCAACAGCGCTTCCGGGGCCTGGTCGCCATCGGTCAGACCGGTACCGCCGGTAATCAGCACCACCTGTACGTCGTCGCGGGCAATCCAGGCGGAAACCTGGGCGCGAATCTGATAGCGGTTCTCTTTGACGATGGCCTTATCGACTATCTGGTGCCCGGCTTCCTGGGCAGAGTCGCGCAGGAAGTGGCCGGAGGTGTCATCTTCTTCGCCGCGACGGTTGGAAATAGTAAGAATAGCAATGCGTGTCGGGATAAATTCAGCGCTCACCTGACTCATTTACGTGCTCCTTGATTTGGAATTATCCACCAATATAGGACAAATTCTGCGTAATTCCGGTATTGCCCTGATGCAGGAAGTGGGTCTGCTTTTTGTGGGTTAACGCTTCGGCAATACGCGCTTCCAGCGCCTGCTGCTGAGCGTCATCCGCCAGCAGTTCACGCAGGTCAACGCCACCGTCGCCAAACAGGCACAGATGCAGCTTCCCAATGGACGATACGCGCAGACGGTTACAGCTGGCGCAGAAGTCTTTCTCATACGGCATAATTAAGCCGATTTCCCCTTCGTAGTCGGGGTGACAGAAGACCTGCGCCGGGCCGTCGCTGCGTTGACGGATTTGATGGATCCAGCCGCGTTTGAGCAGTTCATCGCGCAGCACCATGCCAGAGATATGGTGCTTGCGGAACAGCTCGCTGCTTTCGCCGGTTTCCATCAGTTCAATAAAGCGGAGTTGAATGCGGCGCGGTTTGATCCACGCCAGAAAGGTGTCGAGCTGATGATGGTTAACATCGCGCATCAGCACGGTGTTGACCTTCACTTTTTCAAAGCCCGCGGTAAAGGCGGCATCGATGCCGTCCATAACCTGGCGGAATTTATCCTGACCAGTGATGGCATGAAACTGACGCGCGTCCAGACTGTCGACGCTAACGTTAATCGCGGTTAAGCCCGCATCGCGCCAGCCCGCGACGTCGCGCGCCATACGGTAACCGTTGGTGGTCACGGCAATCTGGCGGATAGCGGCATTCTCTCTCACAGCGGCGATAACGTCGGTAAAGTCGCGACGCAGCGAGGGTTCCCCGCCGGTCAGACGCACTTTTTCCGTACCCAACGCCGAGAAGGCGCGCGTCACCCGGCGAATTTCGTCCAGAGACAGAAATCCGTTATTGGTGACTCCGTTAGGCTGGTAGCCGTTTGGCAGGCAGTAGGTGCAGCGAAAATTGCATACGTCGGTAATCGACAAACGCAGATAGTAGAAGCTGCGTGCATACGCATCAGTGAGTTGTGAAGCCATAGACACCTTTCCAAATACGGGAGGCGAGATCATTTCTTCCTTCGCCCTGGCAACAGCGTTGGCTGTTGCGGCCAAAGCGCCCTATTTTTCAACTTAGGCACAGAGGCTAGAGTGTGTTGTTCAACCTGCATGGCAGGATGACTGAACCATGTTATGCCGAATAGTAGCGCGAGAATAAAGGTTTCGCCATTTTCGCTTTCGCTATATAAACTTGTATATAGCGAGCCTATCGTGCACTTTCCCTACAGAATACGTAAAAATCACGTTTTTGCATTGATATACGTCATTTTGCTGGGGGTGGAGCATCGTCTTTTAGAGGTAGTTAGGCTAATGTAAGCAGGTTTTTCAGACATAAGGAAGTTGTATGCGCAATCGCACTTTTGCCGATCTCGACCGCGTTGTGGCGCTCGGCGGCGGGCACGGACTTGGACGCGTGATGTCGTCTCTCTCCTCCCTTGGTTCTCGCCTGACCGGCATTGTCACCACCACCGATAACGGCGGCTCAACGGGGCGTATCCGTCGTTCGGAAGGCGGCATCGCCTGGGGCGATATGCGCAACTGTCTTAATCAGTTAATTACCGAACCCAGCGTTGCTTCGACGATGTTTGAGTATCGTTTTGGCGGTAACGGCGAACTTTCTGGACATAACCTCGGAAATTTGATGTTAAAAGCGCTCGACCACCTGAGCGTACGGCCTTTAGAGGCGATCAATTTAATAAGAAATCTGCTGAAAGTTGAGGCTTCACTGATTCCCATGTCCGAGCAGCCGGTCGATTTAATGGCGATCGATAGCGAGGGGCATGAAATCTACGGCGAAGTGAATATCGATCAGCTTGCGCTGCCGCCGCAGGAGCTGATGCTAACGCCGTCGGTTTCCGCGACCCGCGAGGCGGTGCAGGCTATCGCCGAGGCGGATCTGATTCTGATTGGCCCCGGCAGTTTTTACACCAGCCTGCTGCCTATTCTGCTGCTGCCAGAGATTGCCCAGGCGCTGCGCCGCACCCCGGCACAAATGGTTTACATTGAAAACCTGGGTCGGGAGCATAGCCCCGCAGGCCACTTGACCCTCAGCGACCGCCTTGCGCTGCTGGAGCACTACATTGGTAAACCCGTTATCGATGCCGTAATTGCTGGCCCCAAAACCGATATCAGCGGCGTAGAAGGGAAACTGGTGATCCAGCAACCGCTGGAGGCCAGCGACATTCCGTATCGCCACGATCGCCATCTGTTACGTGCTGCACTAGAAGAGGCGCTTCAGGCTTTTGGTCGCGTTTCCTTAAAATCTTAAGGTTGTCTTAAAAAACGTCGGGCAGCATAGCGAACATCAATCTATTTGGGTTCAACGCTATGCTTCGCCTGTTTCGCCATCGTCCTGCCGTCAGCCGACTGACCTACATCATCCTGTTTTCGCTGTACATCGCTCTGGCGCTGAACATCGTATTCTATCGCCAGGCCTTTACGCTGCTGCCGGTCGATGGCCTGCACAACGCGCTGGTGTTCCTGTCCATGCCGGTAGTCGCCTTCGCGGTGATGGCTATTTTGCTGACCCTGGCTTCGGTGATTCACTTAGAGAAAGTTGCCGCGACGCTGTTTGTTTTGCTCAGCGCCAGCGCGCAGTATTTCATGATGAACTTCGGCATCATTGTCGACCGTTCGATGATTACCAATATTCTCGATACCACCCCTGCGGAAAGCTACGCCCTGCTCTCCGGGCAGATGATTATGGTATTTGCCTTTACCGCTCTGCTCTCTATTGCGCTGGCCTGGTGGATCAAAATTAAACCGGCAGCAAGCGTGTGGCGCGGCACAATAATGCGTGCGGGCACCGTTCTCGTATCGGCGCTGTTAATTCTTCTGGTCGCCGGCCTGTTCTATAAAGATTACGCGTCGCTGTTCCGCAATAATAAAGAGCTGGTGAAATCGCTTAACCCGTCGAACAGCATTGTGGCGATGAACTCCTGGTATTTTCACCATGAGATGGATAACTTGCCGCTGGTGAAAATTGGCGAAGATGCCAAACAAAAAGCGGTGATGAAAAACGGCCCGCGTAAAAATCTGACGATATTAATCGTCGGCGAAACATCACGCGCCGCTAACTTCTCACTGGGCGGTTACGAACGTGAAACCAACCCATTGCTGGCAAAAGATAACGTCGTCTATTTCCCGAAAACAGCCTCCTGCGGGACGGCCACGGCGGTCTCGGTTCCGTGCATGTTCTCTAATATGCCGCGCACTGGTTATGACGAGTCGTTAGCGCACCACCAGGAAGGGCTACTGGATATCATTCAGCGGGCCGGGATTCAGGTGCAGTGGAACGATAACGATGGCGGCTGTAAAGGCGCCTGCGACCGCGTGCCGCACCAGGATGTCACCGCGCTGAACCTACCAGGGCAGTGCATCAACGGCGAATGCTACGATGACGTGCTGTTCCACGACCTGGAAAAAACCATTGATAGTATGCAGGGTGACGGCGTCATCGTGCTGCACACCATCGGCAGCCACGGCCCGACCTATTACAACCGTTATCCGCCGGAATTCCGCCGCTTCACGCCAACCTGTGATACCAGCGAAATCCAGTCCTGTACTCAGGAGCAGTTGAAAAATAGCTACGACAACACGATTTTGTACGTCGACCATATTGTCGATAAAGCGATAAAACTGCTGCAATCAAAACAGGATAAATTCACCACCAGCCTGGTTTACCTTTCCGACCACGGTGAATCTCTGGGTGAAAATGGCGTTTATTTACACGGGCTGCCTTATTCCATTGCCCCGGAAACGCAAAAACATGTGCCAATGCTGTTATGGTTATCTGATGATTATCAGAAGCGCTATGGCGTTAATTACGCCTGCCTGCAGCAAAAGGCCAAAGAAAATGACTACTCGCAGGATAATCTGTTCTCTACAATGCTGGGATTAACGGGCGTAGAGACTCAGGAATATCGCGCAGCGGATGATATATTAGCCACCTGTAAATAGAGGCCAGCAGATGAAAATATTAGTCGTGGAAGATGACACCCTATTATTACAGGGGCTGATTCTGGCAATGCAGAGCGAAGGCTACGCCTGTGATGGTGTAGAAACCGCACAGCAGGCAGCGCTGAGCCTGGCTAACGGACATTACAGCCTGGTAGTGCTGGATTTAGGTCTGCCAGACGAAGACGGCCTGCACTTCTTAAACCGCATGCGGCAGGAAAAAATGAGCGTGCCGGTGCTGATTCTGACTGCCCGCGATACGCTGGAAGACCGCGTGATGGGGCTGGATACCGGCGCCGATGACTATCTGGTGAAGCCATTCGCGCTGGAAGAGTTGAATGCCCGCATTCGCGCCCTGCTGCGACGTAACCTGAACCAGGGCGATAACGAAATTACGGTCGAGAATCTGCGTCTTAACGTCACCCGCCGTCAGGTCTGGCTTGATGAAGAGTTGCTGGAGCTGACGCCGAAAGAGTACGCTCTGCTTTCACGGCTGATGCTGAAAGCGGGCAGCCCGGTGCACCGCGAGATCCTCTACAACGATATCTACAACTGGGATAACGAACCGGCGACCAATACGCTGGAAGTGCATATCCATAATCTGCGTGACAAGGTGGGTAAAGCGCGGATTCGCACCGTGCGCGGGTTTGGCTACCAGTTGGTTAACGCAATCAGTAAAGCGGAGTAAGGCATGGCGCTATTTTCCATCCGCAAGTGGCCAATGCGGCATCAGCTGTTGCTCACCATCGGCGTGATTCTGGTGGTGTGTCAGCTCATTAGCGTGTTCTGGCTCTGGCATGAGAGCAAAGAGCAGATTGAGCTGGAAGTGGCGATGCTGATGCATAACCACAATAACGCCAAACACATCCGCCACGAGGTGCGTGAAGCGATTGCCAGCCTGCTGGTGCCCAGCCTGCTGATCATTGGCCTTGCGCTCTTCCTCTGCCTGCAGGCGGTAAAGCGGATCACCCGCCCTCTGGCCGACCTGCAACAAGAGCTGGATTCACGGACGCCGGGAAATTTGCAACCCATCTTTCTTCAACAGACCACCGTCGAAGTTGAGGCGGTGACCAACGCTATCAACCAGCTTGTTGATAACCTGACGCAGACGCTTAACCGAGAGCGCCTGTTTACCGCCGACGTCGCCCACGAGCTGCGTACGCCGCTGGCGGGATTAAAGCTGCACCTTGAGCTGCTGGAGAAAACCCAGAAGCTCAACCTGTCCCCGTTAGTACAGCGCCTGGACCAGATGACCGATAGCGTGGCGCAACTGCTGCTGCTCGCTCGCGTCGGCCAGTCGTTCTCCGCGGGGAGCTATCAGCAGGTAAATCTGTTGAGCGACGTGATTGAGCCACTGAAGGGCGAGCTGGAAACGATGCTGGAAACGCGCGCGCAAACGCTGGTGATTGCAGAACCGACACCGACGGTGACCGTTCCCGGCGATGCCACGCTGATGCGCCTGCTGCTGCGAAATCTGGTTGAGAATGCCCATCGCTATAGTCCAAAAACGTCAGCGATTACGCTGTCGCTGGTTCAGGGCGCGCGACCGATGCTGGTCGTGGAAGATGAAGGTCCGGGGATTGATGAGTCGAAGGTGGGCGAACTGAGCCAGGCGTTTGTGCGCATGGACAGCCGGTATGGCGGTATTGGTCTGGGGTTGAGTATCGTTACGCGCATCGCTCAGCTACATGAGGCGGCGTTCTTTTTACAAAACCGCGACACCGCAACCGGGACGCGGGCATGGGTAGAGTTTCAACCGACGAAGCGCTAAGGCGCTTCAGAAGGTGAGCATCCAGTGGCAAACAAAGCCGGCAACGATGGCAACAGAGACGAGCACGGTGAACAGCTGTTGGACGTTCAGATTCGACATAACACTACCCTCAATAATTTTACGGATAGTATCAGTAGATTATATTAAGCGAACCTTAAGGCTGGTTCCCGGCCCGTGATGGCTGCCGCAATTTTAGAGAAATAGTGCCCAGGGCGGCGTTCGAGCCACCCCGGGGTCGGCGTTAACGCCTCGCCCGGGCTACACAAACGCCTGATGGCGCTACGCTTATCAGGCCTTCTTAATTTTCACGCACCAGACTGTAGCCCGGCCAAGCGAAGCGCCGCCGGGGCGGCACCCACTCAGGACGTGGCGATAAACAGTTCGCGCAGCTGATGCAACCGGTCGCGAATCTCTGCCGCTTCTTCGAACTCCAGGTTCTGTGCGTGTTTGAGCATCTGCGCTTCCAGCGAGGTAATCTGCTGCTGCAGCGCTTTTGGCGTCAGCGCCTGAACATCCGGCTCGACGATGGTGACCGCGTTTTTCGACTTCCCGCGACCTTTGGCCCTGGTTTTCGCCAGCCCCTCACCCATCGCCAGAATATCAACAACGTCTTTCACCAGCCCCTGCGGCACGATGCCGTGCTCTTCGTTATAGCGCTGCTGTTTCTCGCGACGGCGCTCGGTTTCACCAATCGCTTTCGCCATCGACGGGGTAATTTTGTCCCCGTAGAGAATCGCTTTACCATTGATGTTACGCGCCGCACGACCAATGGTCTGAATCAGCGAGCGTTCGGAACGCAGGAAGCCTTCTTTATCGGCGTCCAGAATCGCCACCAACGAGACTTCCGGCATATCGAGGCCTTCACGCAGCAGGTTGATCCCCACCAGCACGTCAAACTCGCCCAGACGCAGGTCGCGGATGATCTCCATACGCTCCACGGTGTCGATATCAGAGTGCAGGTAGCGTACCCGCTCGCCGTGCTCTTCCAGATATTCCGTCAAGTCTTCCGCCATGCGTTTGGTGAGCGTAGTCACCAGCACACGCTCGTTAATCACCGAACGTTTACGAATTTCCGACAGCAGGTCATCTACCTGCGTGCCAACCGGACGCACTTCAATCAGCGGGTCAAGCAGCCCGGTTGGACGCACCACCTGGTCAATCACATCGCCGCCGGATTTTTCCAGCTCGTAGTTGCCCGGTGTTGCCGACACGTAAATTGTCTGCGGCGCCAGCGCTTCAAATTCTTCAAACTTCAGCGGACGGTTGTCGAGCGCCGACGGCAGGCGGAAGCCGTATTCCACTAGCGTCTCTTTGCGTGCGCGGTCGCCACGGTACATGCCGCCAATCTGGGGAATGGTGACGTGGGATTCGTCAATCACCAGCAGGCCGTCAGCTGGCAGGTAGTCAAACAGCGTCGGCGGCGGCTCGCCCGGCCCGCGCCCGGAGAGGAAACGCGAGTAGTTTTCAATGCCGGAGCAGTAGCCCAGCTCGTTCATCATTTCGAGGTCAAACTGGGTACGCTGGCTCAGCCGCTGCTCTTCCAGCAGTTTGTTATTCGCCAGCAGCACCTTGCGGCGGTCCGCCAGCTCCACTTTGATCTCTTCCATCGCCTGCACAATACGCTCGCGCGGCGTCACGTAGTGCGATTTTGGGTAGATGGTAAAGCGCTGAATGGTCGAATCAACGTGGCCGGTCAGCGGGTCAAACAGCGAGAGGCGTTCCACCTCTTCGTCAAACAGTTCAACGCGCAGCGCCAGATCGTCAGATTCTGCCGGGAAGATGTCGATAACCTCGCCACGCACGCGGAAAGTCGCGCGCTGGAACGCCTGATCGTTGCGGGTGTACTGCAATTCAGCCAGACGGCGCAGAATGGAGCGTTGATCGATAATCATGCCCACCGTCAGGTGCAGCATCATTTTGAGGTACAGGTCAGGGTCGCCCAGACCGTAGATAGCGGACACCGAGGCCACCACCACCACGTCGCGGCGTTCGAGCAGCGCTTTGGTGGCGGACAAACGCATCTGTTCGATATGTTCGTTCACCGAGGCATCTTTTTCGATAAAGGTATCCGAGCTTGGGACGTACGCTTCCGGCTGGTAGTAGTCGTAGTAGGAGACGAAGTACTCCACCGCGTTTTCCGGGAAGAACGCTTTCATTTCGCCGTACAGCTGGGCCGCCAGCGTTTTGTTCGGCGCCAGCACCATTGTCGGGCGCTGCAGGTCAGCGATGACGTTGGCGACGGTAAAGGTTTTCCCCGACCCCGTTACGCCCAGAAGCGTCTGGTGCGCCAGGCCGTCTTCCAGCCCCTCTTTCAGGCGTGAAATGGCAGCAGGCTGGTCGCCTGAAGGACTAAACGCAGAATGCAATTTGAAGGGTTTACTCATGGACAACGCTACCTGATGACGAATGGGCCGGGCTGGAGATTAATTCTACTCGCCGCCTGCCGAATTGCCAATAAAAAATACTGGATATAAAAACAGTAATCACTTACTGTATTTCGTGTTCCAGGGGCAACGGCACGCAAGAGCGGCTGAAATTTATCCTCTGACAAGATAAAACACCAGCCAGATAAGGTTATCCCCAGAATTTTTTCTCTTTTAACATTTGTCAATATAGGTCATGAAAGTTTTATGGCAATCCGCAGCACTTTTTATTACGCCATTGCTTTTATTTATCTTGTTGAAATTTATAAAAAACATCGAAAAGCCGCGTTTCGCATCAATTCAGGCGCAGGCCGCATGTTCTCTCGTTTACCGCAGGTTTTCTAACTCTAATACACAGGGTTATCCACAGGAATAGTGGATAACTGCCGCTAGCCCCTATCCCCCGGCACCCGGCGATTTGCGCAACGGCGTGTCAACGAGAAAGCAAAAAAATATTTTATCCCCGATTTTGATATTTATCAGCGAAAAAGCACGCCCATTTTGTCCATCAACATGGGCGATTTCCTTACGTTATCTGCGGGTTAGCGCTTACGAATGAAGATGGAAAAGGCGTGCCAGAAAAGCAGCTTACAGAGCGCTCAGGTCAAGGTATTGCCCAAGCGGTTGGGATTCAACCTCATCGCCAAGCCACGGGATCTCACCGAGCAGCGGCGCGGGAAGCATCCGCTGGAGCGTGCTCAGGTATTCTGCGTGGCGACGCCCCGGCGGCGTCACATCGTTAGCAATCCAGCCCGCCAGCCGTAGCCCTGCCTGCTGTACTGCCTGCGCGGTCAGCACCGCGTGGTTGATGCAACCAAGCTTCACGCCCACCACCAGGATGACCGGCATCTGTTCCGTTTTCACCCAATCCGCCAGGGTCAGCGTTGGCGAGAGCGGCGTAAACCAGCCGCCAGCCCCTTCCACCAGCACCCAATCGGCTTCGGCCTCCAGCGCGCGCAGCCCAGCGGAAAGCACGCTGGCCTCGATAGGCCGCAGCTCGTCGGCGCTGACGATATGTGGAGAGGTCGGCTCGGCAAAGGTATACGGGTTCACCTGCTCATAGCGTAACGGCAGCACGCTGTTGCGTTGCAGCGCCAGTGCGTCGCTGTTGCACAAACCGTCGGCGGTCATTTCGCTGCCGGAAGCCACCGGCTTGTACCCCGCCGTACGCCGCCCAAGCGAACCTGCGGCCTGGAGCAGCGCGGTGCTGGCGACGGTTTTTCCGACTTCGGTGTCGGTGCCGGTTACATAAAAGCGTTCAGTCACGCGAGATCACTCCTGTAAAAAGATGATAAGTCAGCGGGAATTCTCCCGCCTGAGACGGCCACGCCAGTTGAAGCTGCTGGAGCCTGCTGCGCGTCAGCGGCTGCTGGCTGCGCCCCTCGTGGAGATGCGTCGCGCCAATGCCTTTCAGGGAACGCATGGCGCTCAGCGCATCGGGAAAGGCCAGCGTGATGGAGGTAGCAACGCTGAGGCTGCGGTAGCCAACCAGCGCCTCCTGTAGCGCCGTCTCGGGAAGAAAACGGTTGGCGTGTGGACGCTGGTCAACGGCGCGCCAGGCCTGATTCAGCTCTGGCAGTGAGCCTGCCGTCAACGTGGTAAAGGCCAGCGTGCCGCCGGGGCTAAGCTGGTGATACAACCCCTCCAGCGCCACGTGGAGGTCGCTGCACCACTGAATAGCCAGATTGCTCCACACCAGATCAAAGCCGCCTTCCGGCAGTGGAATAGCTTCGATATCGGCCTGGAGATAACGGTCGGCTGCATGCTGACGCTGCGCCTGCTCAAGCATTTCAGCCGAGAGATCCAGCGCCGTTACGTGGCTACCTTTGTTACGCCAGTAGCGGCTGTAGCTGCCCGGCCCGCAGCCTGCGTCCAGCACGCGGTCAAACGCCCGCGACGGCAGCTGGGACAGCAGCTGCTGTGCGCTCAGGCGCTGTAACTCGTCGTGCTGATGGTAGTGCGCCGCCGCACGGCCAAATGCCGCCGCCACCGCCTGTTTATTGACGGTTGCCATGCAGCACCTCCAGCAGTCTGTCGATATCCTGCGCTTCGTGCGCGGCGGTCAGCGTTAAGCGCAAGCGTGCCGTCCCGGCGGGTACCGTCGGCGGGCGAATCGCCGTCACCCAACAGCCCTGCTCGCGCAGTTGTTCGGCCAGGTTGAGAGTGTGCTGGTTATCACCGACGATCAGCGGCTGAATCGCACTTTGCGAGTCGGTTAAGGTATAAGCCAACCCCTGTGCGCCGTGACGGAACGCGGCCACGTGCTGCGCCAGTTTTTCGCGTCGCTGCTGACCATCATCGCTCTGAATCACTGCCAGCGCCGCCTGTAGCGAAACCGCCTGGGCGGGCGGCATGGCGGTGCTGTAAATGAGATGGCGGGCGAACTGCACAAAGTAATCCGCCACGTCATGGCTGCACAGCACCGCCGCACCGCTCAGGCCAAACGCCTTGCCAAAGGTCACCACCAGCAGCTCAGGATGAACGCCCTGCTGCTGACAACTCCCCCGCCCGTTTGTGCCGTTGATGCCAATGCCGTGCGCATCATCGACCATCAGCCAGGCGTTAGCGTCGCGCGCGGCCGCAGCGATATCCGCCAGCGGCGCGCTATCGCCATCCATGCTGAATACCCCTTCCGTCACCACAAGCTGCTGGCCGTCGAGGGGGGCTGCCAGCAGCCTGGAGAGATGCTGGCTGTCATTATGCTGAAAGCGGCGCAGCTGCGCCGGGCTTAGCGTAGCGGCTTCAAGCAACGACGCGTGGCTGAGACGATCGGCAACGATCCGGTCTTCGCGCCCGGCAAGTGCGGCGATCGTCGCCTGATTGGCAGCAAAACCGGAGATAAACAGCAGCGCGCGGTCATAGCCCAGCCAGTCAGCCAATTGCTCTTCAAGGCGTTGATGGGCCTGGTGGTAGCCGGTCACATGCCCGGACCCACCGCTGCCCACGCCATACCGCTGCGCGCCCTGCTGCCAGGCCTGGATCACCTGCGGATGCTGGCTGAGGCCGAGATAGTCGTTACTGGAAAAGTTGCAGTAGCGACGCTCACCGCGCACCAGCCAGCGGCCTGCACCTTGCTCCAAAGGCTGACGAGAACGGAAAGCCTGGGCCTCCCGACGTTCGCTTAATGCCTGTTCAATGCGCTGCTGCCAGCTCATACCGCCGCCGCGTTGTAATAATCCTCGGTGTCTGGCGTCATCAGTACCTGCTCCAGACGCTGCTGCTGTTCGTTATCACCCGCCGTCACCGTGGTCTGCTGCGGATTAAGACCTAATTTGCGGAATAGCTGCAGGTCTTTGTCCTCTTCCGGGTTCGGCGTCGTCAGCAGTTTGCAGCCGTAGAAAATGGAGTTCGCGCCCGCCATAAAGCACATCGCCTGGGTCTGCTCGTTCATCTGCTCACGGCCAGCGGAGAGGCGGACGTGGGAGGTTGGCATCATGATGCGCGCCACGGCAATGGTGCGAATAAAATCAAAGGCATCAACATCGTCGTTATCCGCCAGCGGCGTACCCTTCACCTTCACCAACATGTTAATCGGCACGCTCTCTGGCGGCGTTGGCAGGTTGGCGAGCTGCAGCAACAGCCCGGCGCGGTCGGTGACGGTTTCACCAAGGCCCACAATGCCGCCGGAGCAGACTTTAATCCCGGCATCACGCACTTTATCCAGCGTGTCCAGGCGCTCCTGATAGCTGCGGGTGGTGATGATATTGCCGTAGAATTCCGGCGAGGTATCGAGGTTGTGGTTGTAATAATCCAGCCCCGCCGTCGCTAGCCGGCTCGCCTGGCTATCGGACAACGTGCCCAGCGTCATACAAGCTTCCAGCCCCATCTCTTTCACGCCCTGGACCATCTGCTCCAGGTACGGCATATCGCGATCGTTCGGGTTTTTCCACGCCGCGCCCATGCAGAAACGGGTCGAGCCCGCCAGCTTGGCTTTGCGCGCCGATTCCAGCACCTGCTCCACTTCCATCAGGCGTTCGGTTTCCAGCCCGGTTTTGTAGCGTGAGCTCTGCGGGCAGTATTTGCAGTCTTCCGGGCACGCGCCGGTTTTGATCGACAGCAACGTGCTCACCTGCACCTGCCGAGGGTCGAAGTGCTGGCGGTGAACCTGTTGAGCTTCAAACAGTAAATCGAGCAGCGGTTTATCGAAAAGAGCGGTGACCTGCGACATTGTCCAGCGTAAAGGGTTAGCCATTGGCTTCTCCGGGGTTTTGTTAATTTTCGGTTCGGTTTATACTCGTAAACCTAAAACTTTTCAAAATGGTTTACAAGTCGATTATGACAACGGACGATCTTGCCTTCGATAGCCGCCATATCTGGCATCCCTATACCTCAATGACTAAACCGCTGCCGGTCTACCCGGTAGTTTCCGCCGAGGGCTGCGAGCTGCACCTCGCCAGCGGCGAGCATCTGGTGGACGGCATGTCCTCGTGGTGGGCAGCCATTCACGGCTACAACCACCCACGTCTGAACGCGGCGATGAAGACGCAGATCGACCAGATGTCGCACGTGATGTTTGGCGGTATTACCCACCCTTCCGCCGTGGCGTTGTGCCGTAAACTGGTGGCGATGACCCCGGAGCCGCTGGAGTGCGTGTTCCTTGCCGACTCGGGTTCGGTGGCGGTGGAAGTGGCGATGAAAATGGCGTTGCAGTACTGGCAAGCCAAAGGCGAGTCGCGCCAGCGTTTCCTGACCTTCCGCAACGGCTATCACGGCGATACCTTTGGCGCGATGTCGGTGTGCGACCCGGATAACTCGATGCACAGCCTGTGGAAGGGCTACCTGCCGGAGAACCTCTTCGCGCCCGCGCCGCATAGCCGCTTTGACGGGGAGTTTGACGAGTACGATATGGTGGCCTTTGCCCGTCTGATGGCCGCGCATCGTCACGAAATTGCTGCCGTTATTCTTGAGCCTGTGGTTCAGGGCGCGGGCGGCATGCGGATGTATCATCCGGAGTGGCTCAAACGGATTCGTAAGATGTGCGATCGCGAAGGGATCTTGCTGATTGCCGATGAAATTGCCACCGGCTTTGGCCGTACCGGCAAGCTCTTTGCCTGCGATCATGCGGGCATCAGCGCCGATATTCTGTGTCTCGGAAAAGCGCTAACCGGCGGTACCATGACCCTCTCCGCCGCGATCACCACCCGTGAGGTTGCCGAGACCATCAGCAACGGCGAAGCGGGCTGCTTTATGCACGGCCCCACTTTTATGGGCAACCCGTTGGCCTGCGCCGTCGCGACAGAAAGCCTGGCGCTGCTGGAGAGCGGCGAGTGGCAAACGCAGGTGGCGGCAATTGAACGTCAGCTCAAGCGCGAACTCGCCCCGGCCGCCGACGCGCCGTTGGTCGCCGATGTCCGCGTGCTGGGGGCTATTGGCGTCGTCGAGACGCGCTATCCGGTGAACCCGGCGTTGCTCCAGCGCTTCTTCGTCGAACAAGGGGTGTGGATCCGTCCGTTTGGCCGCCTGATTTATCTGATGCCACCGTACCCTATTACGCCGCAGCAGCTGACGCGTCTGACGCGGGCGATATGTCTCGCGGTTGAGCAGGAAACATTTTTTATCCAATAAGCTGCGGTAATCTCCCCACGTTACCGCTACACTCCTTTGTTAATCAGTTGATTAACAAAGGAGGCAGTTGATGAAATTAGTCAGCCACGACCTGCGTGACGGTGAAAAGCTCCCTCATCGCCAGGTGTTCAACGGCATGGGCTACGATGGCGAAAACCTTTCTCCCCATCTGGCCTGGGATGACGTTCCTGCGGGCACCAAAAGCTTTGTCGTAACCTGCTACGATCCGGATGCCCCAACCGGCTCCGGCTGGTGGCACTGGATCGTTGCCAATATTCCAGCCGACACCCGTGAACTGCCAACCGGTGCGGGCTCTGGTCTGGTCGGGTTACCGGCAGGCGCCCTGCAAACCCGGACCGACTTCGGTAAAGCGGGCTACGGCGGCGCGGCACCGCCGAAAGGCGAAACCCACCGTTATATCTTCACCGTCCACGCGATGGACGTTGAAAGCATTGACGTTGATGAAGGTGCCAGCGGCGCGATGGTCGGCTTCAACGTGCACTTCCATAGCCTCGGCAGCGCATCCATCACCGCCCTGTTCAGCTAATCGCCCCCTAATCCGTTCACGCCCTGCCAGGGAAACCTCGCAGGGCTTTTTTGTCGCTGATGGCGAAGCGCTGTAATTTTCTAACGTAAACGCCAGGGCATAACAGGAAAGCGCAGGAGTGTGAGGGGAATGTAAATTTATCTTGTGAATTTGATCACAATTTAAAAACAAACACGTCAATAAAAAAGGTGATTTAAATCACAAAAAACAGGGCAGGAAAGGACATAATTTCGCTTTGTAGCCAACTTACAGCCACTTTATGTGACAACGATCACCAAAAGTGACCTGTTGATAGGGTGGTGAGAGTGATCAAGATCACAAACACCCCTCGGGGTACGCGAGACGAAAACGCCGTGATAGAGTCGATTTTGCATACTGAACGACTGGATGGTTTTTGGCGAAACCATCACAACTATGACGACGCGCAGCATCTAAGACGCGCACCACGAGGGGTGTTTTTATGTTATCACCAGATATCAAGGTCAAGGTACAGAATTTTGGCCGCTTCCTCAGCAATATGGTGATGCCCAATATTGGCGCATTCATTGCCTGGGGTTTGATTACTGCACTGTTTATTCCCACCGGATGGCTCCCTAACGAGACGTTAGCCAAACTGGTCGGCCCGATGATCACCTATCTGCTGCCGCTGTTAATCGGTTATACCGGCGGCCGTCTTATCGGCGGCGAGCGCGGCGGCGTGGTCGGTGCCATTACTACCATGGGCGTTATCGTTGGCGCCGATATGCCAATGTTTATGGGCGCGATGATTGCTGGTCCACTGGGCGGCTGGGCGATTAAACGCTTCGACCGCTGGGTTGACGGTAAAATCAAAAGCGGCTTTGAGATGCTGGTAAACAACTTCTCAGCCGGTATCATCGGCATGCTGTTGGCGATGCTCGCCTTCCTGGCGATTGGCCCGATGGTTGAGCTGCTCTCTAAAGCGCTGGCAACCGGCGTTAACGTCATGGTGCAGAACAACCTGCTGCCGTTGACCTCTATCTTTGTTGAACCGGCAAAAATTCTGTTCCTCAACAATGCGATTAACCACGGTATCTTCTCACCGCTGGGCATTCAGCAGGCCACCGAAACCGGTAAGTCTATCTTCTTCCTCATTGAAGCGAACCCAGGCCCAGGCCTTGGTGTACTGCTGGCGTACATGTTCTTTGGTAAAGGCAGCGCCAAGCAGTCTGCAGGCGGTGCGGCGATTATTCACTTCTTCGGCGGTATCCACGAAATCTACTTCCCGTACGTGCTGATGAACCCACGCCTGCTGCTGGCAGTGATTCTGGGCGGCATGACCGGCGTCTTTACCCTGACGCTGTTCAACGCTGGTCTGGTCTCCCCGGCTTCTCCTGGCTCTATCTTTGCCGTGCTGCTGATGACGCCGAAGGCTTCCATTATTGGCGTGGTACTGTCAATTCTGGCCTCAACGCTGGTCTCTTTCCTGACCGCCTCCATGTTGCTGAAACGCGTTCGCGTTGGCGATGAAGAGAGCAACGGCCTGGCGGAAGCCACCCGTCGCATGCAGAGCCTGAAGCAGCAGTCTAAATCCGGCGGTAAATCCTCCGGCGAACTGCCGCAGCCAGCGATGCGTAGCGAAACGCTCGACCTGTCTAAAGATCTGCACCACGTGCGTAAAATCATCGTGGCGTGCGATGCGGGTATGGGCTCCAGCGCCCTGGGCGCAGGCGTGCTGCGTAAAAAGGTGAAAGATGCGGGCCTGACCCACATTTCGGTGAGCAACTGCGCCATTAACAGCCTGCCTGACGACGTTGACCTGGTGATTACCCATCAGGACTTAACCGAACGCGCCATGCGCTTTGCGCCACAGGCGATGCACATGTCGCTCTCCAACTTCCTTGATAGCGGCCTATATACCGACCTGACCACCCGTCTGCTGGCGGCCAAACTGCCTGCCGCCGCGAACGACGGCCGTCTCATTAACCAGACGATTATCGCGGCGAACGATGACGCTTTTGACGGCACCGAGCGCGATGAGAATCTGTTTAAGCTCAGCGCGGACAACATTTTCCTCAACCTGACCGCTGAAAATAAGGCTCAGGCTATCCGCTTTGCCGGTGAGATGCTGGTCTCCGGCGGCTACGTTGAGCCGGACTATGTGGATGCCATGCTGGCGCGTGAAGCGCTGACCACCACTTACCTGGGAGAATCCATCGCGGTGCCGCACGGTACCGTAGAAGCCAAAGACCGCGTGCTGCGCACCGGGATTGTCATTTGCCAGTACCCGGAAGGCGTTCGATTCGGCGATGAGCCGGACGATATTGCCCGCCTGGTTATCGGCATTGCCGCCCGCAACAACGAGCACGTACAGGTTATCGCCCGCTTAGCGAACGCCCTGGATGATAAAGACGTGATTGAGCGTCTGACACAGACCAGCAGCGTGCAGGAAATTCTACAAATCCTGTCCGGCGAACAAGCAGCATAAGGCTTCAGGGGCGAGCCGCCCCTGACATGGAAAGTTTTTCTCGAGGTCAGATTTATGAAAGCGATTCATTTTGGTGCAGGGAATATTGGTCGGGGATTTATCGGTAAACTGCTGGCCGATGCCCAGGCAGAGTTAACCTTTGCCGACGTTAACCAGCCGCTGGTCGATCAGTTGGCGCATCAGCAGCACTATCAGGTCAACGTGGTGGGTGAAAATGCCCGCATCGAGCAGGTTAACCGCGTCAGCGCTATCCACAGCAACAGCCCGGATGCCATCCAGCAGATTGCTGAAGCCGACATCATCACCACCGCCGTGGGCCCACAGGTATTGAGCAAAATCGCCAGTACGCTGGCGCAGGGACTGATTGCCCGTCATGACAACGGTAATCATCAACCGATGAATATCATCGCCTGCGAGAATATGGTGCGCGGCACCAGCCAGCTCAAACAGCACGTGCTGCAGGCGATGCCCGCCGAGCTGCACGGCTGGGTGGAAGAACATATTGGATTCGTCGATTCTGCGGTAGACCGTATCATACCGCCGGGTTCGGCGGCGAACGACGATCCGTTGGACGTGACCGTGGAAACCTTTAGCGAGTGGATTGTCGACAGCACGCAGTTCAAAGGCGCACTGCCGGAAATCGCCGGTATGGAGTCCACCAGCAATCTGATGGCCTATATCGAGCGTAAGCTGTTTACCCTCAATACCGGTCACGCCATCACCGCTTATCTTGGTCAACTGGCCGGGCATAAAACGATTCGCGATGCCATTCTGGACCCGGCCATTCGCGATGTGGTGAAAGGCGCGATGGTGGAGAGCGGCGATGTGCTGATCAAACGCTACGGCTTTAACCCTGAGCAGCATGCGGCCTATATCGAGAAGATCCTGACTCGCTTTGAAAACCCGTACCTGCACGACGACGTGGAGCGCGTGGGCCGTCAGCCGCTGCGCAAGCTCAGCGAAGGCGACCGTCTGATCAAACCATTGCGCGGCACGCTGGAATACGGCCTGCCTCATAACAACCTGGTGATGGGCATTGCGGCAGCGTTAAGCTATCGCAGCGGCGATGACCCGCAGGCGCAAGAAATGGCGAGCCTGCTGCGCGATAATGGCGTCGCCCACACCGTTACCCAGGTCTGCGGTCTGCAGGACCAGCCAACGCTTGTCGCCCAGATAGCGAATGTGTATAACGCCATGCAACGGAAATAATGTTGTTGCCCATAGGGTTGGAGCTGCTGTCCCGGCAGCAGCTCCAGAATAAGAAGGTAAGATGAAACAAAATCGACTGCGTTTGACGACGCAACCAGAGATACAAGGACATCATCCGAAGGAGCCGACGCCGCTAAAGCCGCGCCCTTCGGTCAATGAAACCACCATGATGGCGACAATGGACGAATCTGACCTTTATAAAAACCAGGCCGCAGAGAACCGCGTGCTGGAAAAGCTCAACGCGCGCCAGACGCTCAGCGGTTTTATTCAGACCGCCGTCTTGCTGCTGGCTGAAGCGGTCGATCAGCTGATTCTTCAGGCCTTTCGCAAAGACGATTATGCCGTTAAGTACGCCGTCGAACCGCTGCTCGAAGGTAGCGGCCCATTAGCGAATCTGTCGGTCCGTCTCAAGCTCATTTACGCGCTCGGCGTGATCAGCCGCGATGAATATGAAGACGTGGAGCTACTGGTAGCACTGAACAACGAGCTGGAGCAGGAGAAGACCGTTTACAGCTTTACCGATGATGAAATCCTCGGCCCGATTAGCATGCTGCACAGCATGACGGCGTTGCCGCCCCCTCCAACGCTGCATATGCCGGAGGATGTGGTGGATGATGCGCTAAGAACCATGCAGGAGCAGCGCTATCAGCAAATGGTGCGGTCGGCGCTGGTATTAAGCATTACCGATTTAATTACCCGTCTGGCCCACAAAAAAGCGTTCTAGCAGGACGATGGCGCATCCATTGTCTCTACGAACGCCCCTGACAAATGGCGGTCATCTCCGCCAGAGACCTCCCCTTTCCTTCCATCACGGTAAGTCGGCAAAAAAACAGGCGATTTTTTTGCCAGCACATCTTCCCGTTTCGCTCAACTTAGTATAAAAAGGCTGCTTTTACGGGATTCACATTCACTTAAATTAGCCTGGAGCAACATGAACACTTTCTCGGTTTCTCGTCTGGCGCTGGCATTGGCTTTTGGCGTGACACTGACGGCTTGCAGCTCAACCCCAGCGGATCAACGTCCTTCTGACCAGGCAGCCCCTGGTACGGCCTCTCGTCCGGTGCTGTCAGCTGATGAAGCGCAGAACTTTGTCGCCGCGCGTTATTTCTCATCGCTTGATCCTAACGCTGCCGCCTGGTCTCCGTCTTCCATCGCCGTTCCGGCCAAAGCAGACTTCGTAGTAGGTCCTGCGGGTACGCAGGGCGTTACCCACACCACCATTCAGGCTGCGGTTGATGCCGCCATTGCTCGCCACAGCAGCTCACGTCTGTTCATCGCCGTTCTGCCGGGCGAATACCCTGGCACCGTTTATATTCCTGCGGCACCGGGCAGCGTGACCATTTACGGTACCGGCGAAAAAGCCGCCGACGTGAAAATCGGTCTGGCTATCGACTCCGAAATGGACCCAACCAGCTGGCGTCGTCAGGTAAACCCAGGCGGCAAATACATGCCAGGCAAACCGGCGTGGTACATGTTCGATAGCTGCCAGAGCAAACGCACCGCCACCGTCGGCGTGATGTGTTCCGCGGTTGTCTGGTCACAGAACAACGGTCTGCAACTGCAGAACCTGACCATCGAAAATAACCTCGGCGATAGCGTGGATGCCGGAACGCATCAGGCGGTGGCCCTGCGTACCGATGGCGATAAAACCCAGATTAACAAAGTGAACATCCTGGGCCGTCAGAACACCTTCTTCGTGACGAATAGCGGTGTCGATAACCGTCTGCAGAATAACCGTCAGACCCGTACGCTGGTCACCGACAGCTATCTGGAAGGCGACGTGGATATCGTTTCCGGCCGCGGCGCAGTGGTATTTGAGAACACCGACTTCCGCGTGGTGAACTCCCGCACCCAGCAGGAGGGTTACGTGTTCGCTCCAGCGACCCTGTCCACCATCAACTTCGGCTTCCTGGCGACCGACAGCCGCTTCACCGCTACCGGTGACGGCGTAGCGCAACTGGGCCGTTCTCTGGACGTAGATGGCAACACCAACGGTCAGGTCGTTATTCGCGATAGCGTGATTAACGAAGGCTTCAACGTGGCAAAACCGTGGGCTGATGCCGCGGTATCTAAACGTCCATTCAGCGGTAATACCGGCGCGCAGGACGAGAAAGGTCAGCTGAAGCGCGATCTGAACGACCGTAACTTCAACCGCATGTGGGAGTACAACAACCGCGGCGTGGGAAGTCACGTAGTGACTGAACCTAAGAAGTAATTCGTGATGATGTGAAAAAGGCCCATGAGATCATGGGCCTTTTTTTATCACGTAGGCCTGATAAGCGTAGCGCCATCAGGCATCATGCCAACATTACCGAATGGCGACGTCGATTAATACGCGTTAACCACCACCCACATCGGGCCCTGGCCTACCGCATAACGCCCTTTCTCCTGCAGTAGCCCCTGCTCACCGGCAATCTCATACACCGCAACGTGGTGCGATTTCTGCCCGGCGGCAATCAGGTATTTCCCACTGTGATCGACGTTAAAACCGCGCGGCTGCGTTTCGGTTGGCTGGAAGCCTTCCAGTGACAGCACGCTGCCGTCTTCTGACACGCTGAAGATGGTAATCAGGCTAGAGGTACGGTCGCAGGTGTACAGGTGACGGCCGTCTGGGGTGATATGAATATCTGCCGCCCAGCGGGTATCGGTGAAATCAGCAGGCATCATGTCCAGCGTCTGCACGCATTCAATTTTGCCGTACGGATCTTTCAGTTCCCACACATCGACAGAACCGTTCAGTTCGTTGACGCAGTAGCCGTACTGTTCGTTCGGATGGAACACCATATGGCGCGGGCCAGCGCCTTCTACGGTAGTCACTTCCGCCGGAGTCTGCGCGGACAGGAAACCATCATCGCTCAGCGTGAACAGGCAGATGCGATCCTGCTTCAGTGCCGGTACCCACAGGGTGCGGTTGTCCGGGGAGATGTTCGTCGAGTGGCAACCGTCCAGCCCTTCCACAACCGTCACGGTGTCGCGCGGCAGGCCATCTTCCAGACGAATCACGCTGACGTTGGCCTGGTTGTAGGAGGCGCTAAAGACGAAGTTGCCTTTACGATCGGTGGAGATATGCGTTGGGCTACCCGGCAGCGGCGCTTCGGCTTCAAAGGTCAGTGCACCGTCGTCTGGGGCAATGCGGTAAGCCAGCACGCGGAATTCAGGGCGTACGCCGACGTACAGAAAGCGTTTATCAGGGCTGACAACCATGGGTTGTACCTGACCCGGGACATCCACCACCTGAACCAGCGTCAGGCTGCCGTCATGGTTCAGCGTCCAGACGTGGATCTGCTGGCTCTCCGGGCTGGCGGTATAAACGGTCTGTTTCATGACTACTCCTTTCTGAAAACATTGAATTGGCGGCGACGAGTCGCGGCCTGGTCCACACAATTTTGCCGTACAGGTATCTCGGTGTACCATCCTGAACAGCGAATTTTCTCTTTAACTCGAGACAACACTATGACTGCACGTGTGATTGCCCTGGATCTGGACGGAACGCTCCTGACGCCAAAGAAAACTCTGCTTCCCTCTTCACTGGAAGCGCTGAATCGTGCCAGAGCGGCTGGCTATCAATTAATGATTGTTACCGGTCGACATCACGTTGCCATTCATCCTTTTTATCAGGCACTGGCGTTAGATACACCTGCAATTTGTTGTAATGGTACTTATCTTTATGATTATCAAAATAAAAAAGTACTGACCGCCGACCCGATGCCGGTCGAAAAAGCCCAGCAACTGATTACGCTGCTGGATGAACATCAGGTGCACGGCCTGATGTACGTAGACGATACCATGATGTATCAGTATCCAACCGGCCACGTGATACGCACCAGCAACTGGGCGCAGAGTCTGCCGGAAGCCCAGCGCCCGTCGTTCACCCAGGTCGATTCACTGGCGCAGGCCGCTCACGAAGTCGAGAACGTCTGGAAGTTCGCGCTGACCGACGAAAATGGGCAGAAGTTGCGTGAATTCGCCGAGCATGTCGAAAAAACGCTGCAGCTGGAGTGCGAATGGTCGTGGCACGATCAGGTCGATATCGCCCGCCAGGGTAACAGCAAAGGCAGACGCCTGACGCAGTTTATCACCAGCCAGGGCTGGTCGATGCAGGATGTGGTGGCGTTTGGCGATAACTTTAATGACATCAGTATGCTGGAAGCTGCCGGAACCGGCGTGGCGATGGGCAATGCCGATGACGCGGTAAAAGCCCGCGCCAACGTGGTGATTGGCGACAACACCACCGATGCCATCGCCGACTACATCAATAAACACCTGTTGTAATCAGGCGGTAATCGACACGCTTTTCACCTGAGCATAGAGCCACTGGCCTGGTTTAATCGCCAGGTCATCGCGAGCCCACGGGCTGACGCGCGCCCACAGCGTGCGCCCGCTCACGTCCAACTGGACTTCTACCTGCCCATTATCGTCGTAGCACTGCACCACTTTCGCGTGCAGCACGTTACGGATACTGGTGTGTAACGACGGTTGCAGCACCAGCGATACATCGGTGGCCTGAATACGCACACGCACCGCGCTCTGCAGCGGCTTATCCAGCTTGTTGACCCAGATATGCTGGTCGCCCAGCGCTAGCGCGGTCATGGCATAGTGTGGATGGTGTTCCAGCACCGTCACACGCAGAATGCTGCTTTGCTGATCCTGCGGCAGCCACGGGTGCATCACGCTGCTGCCCCACACCTCTTCCAGAGGGCCAAAGGCTTTCACCTTACCGCTTTCCAGCACCAGCACGTTATCCGCCAGATGGAGAATTTCATCCAGCGAGTGGCTGACGTAAAGCATCGGGATGTTAATTTCCCGCGCCAGACGCTGCAGATACGGCAGCAGCTCGCGTTTACGCGGAATATCAAGCGAGGCCAGCGGTTCATCAAGCAGCAGTAACTCAGGGGCGGTCAGCAGCGCACGGCCAATCGCCACGCGCTGTTTTTCGCCGCCGGAGAGGCTACCGGGGAGTCTATCGAGCAGGGGTTCAATGCCCAGCAACGCCACCAGCTTATCGAACTGGTCGGCCATGCTTTTTGCCATGCCGTAGCGCAGGTTACCGCGCACCTTATAGTGCGGGAACAGTCGCGCATCTTGAAACACGTAGCCGACGCGGCGTTTTTCCGGTGCCAGACAGACGCCCTGCTCCGCATCGTTCAGCACACGGCCATTGAGCACAATGCGCCCCTGCTGCGGCTTGGTCAGACCGCTGATGGCGTTAATCAGCGAGGTTTTGCCCGCCCCGGAGACGCCAAATACGGCAGTAATACCGGAAGCCGGCAGCGATTCATCAATTTGCAGACAGTGCGTACCGAGCGTCTGGCTAAAATTCAGCTCCAGCATGGTTACGCCCCCATCCGACGACGGCTAATGCTCGCCAGCCATTCAGAGATCATCAGGGAAATCAGCGCCAGCACGATAGAAATCAAACACAGACGCGCCGCCGCGCTTTCGCCGCCGGGTGTCTGAATCAGGGTATACATTGCGGATGGGATGGTACGGGTTTCGCCTGGAATATTCGACACAAAGGTAATGGTCGCGCCAAACTCGCCGAGCGAGCGGGCAAAGGCCAGCACGGTGCCGACGATAATACCGGGCAGCATCAGCGGCAGCGTTATGGTGCAAAACACTCGCCAGCGCCCAGCACCCAGCGTACGAGCCGCTTGCTCCAGCTTGACGTCTACGCCTTCCAGCGCCAGACGAATCGCGCGAACCATCAGCGGGAAAGACATCACCGCAGCGGCAATGACCGCGCCACGCCAGCTAAAAGCAAAGGTCAGGCCGAACCAATCATACAGCCAGGAGCCAATAAACCCCCGACGCCCCAGCGCAATCAGCAGCAGATATCCCACCACCACCGGTGGCAGCACCAGCGGCAGATGGATAAGGCCATCCAGCAGCGCTTTGCCGGGGAAGCTGCGGCGGACCAGCAGCCAGGCGAAGAAGATCCCAAACGGCAAGCTAAACACCACGGCCAGGGATGACACTTTAAGGCTCAGCAGAACCGCCTGCCATTCGGGATCGGTCAATATCATTAGTGCGTCGTAAATCCGTAACGTTTAAAGATTTCGGATGCCTGCGGCCCTTTCAGGTAGTCGTAGAACGCCGAGACGGTTGCGTTTTTATGGCCATCGATAATGGCAATTGGGTATTCCACTTTCTTGTGCGAATCTTCCGGGAAGGTGCCCACCACTTTAACACCTTTGCTTGCGACTGCGTCGGAACCGTAGACGATACCCAGCGGGGCTTCGTTACGTTCAACCAATGCCAGCGCACCGCGCACGTCTTCAGCCGGAGCCAGTTTCGGTGACAGGGTGTCCCATGCGCCCAGTTTCTGCAGCGCTTCTTTCGCGTAGATGCCCGCCGGTACGTGGTCCGGGTCGCCCACCGCCAGACGGCCGCCTTTCAGCAGGCTGGTCCAGTTGGTTTTCGCATCAATAGTGATATCGCCCTGTGCGCTAGCTTTTGGCGCCACAACGACCAGGCTATTGCCCAGCAGAGTTTCACGAGACGCGGTGTCGATGGCTTTTTTATCTACCGCATAGTCCATCCATTTCTGGTCTGCGGAGATAAACAGGTCAGCCGGAGCGCCTGCTTCAATCTGGCGGGCCAGAGTAGAAGAGGAAGCAAAAGAAGAAACCACATCAACGTTCTTCTCTTTTTTATACTCTTTCGCAATATCCTGCATTGCGTTGGTCAGCGATGCTGCCGCAAATACGGTGATTTTGCTTTCGTCCGCCAACGCGTGACCTGCAACGGAAAGCGTTAAAGTCGCTCCTGCAAACAAACGTAACCATGAACCTGTCATTTGAAACTCCTGTGTGTGCCGTTGTATATCGAAAAATACAGCGCAGAGTATAGGGGCTTTCTCAGATTAATGCATTACAGATACATGAATTATTGCTGTGTTTAC
Source organism: Kluyvera sp. EC_51 (assembly GCF_019584505.1). Lineage (NCBI taxonomy): Bacteria > Pseudomonadati > Pseudomonadota > Gammaproteobacteria > Enterobacterales > Enterobacteriaceae > Kluyvera > Kluyvera sp. EC_51. The sequence continues at coordinate 67,556 of NZ_VDAG01000006.1, forward strand.
GGGGTGTTATCGGCAGGAGTGTGAAGAACTTCATAGCAAAACGCCCGGTTAAACCGGGCGTTTGGGGGAAATCAGTGATTTTGCTGGTTGCCGTTTTTGTGACCGACACCGGAGAAGATGTTAAATACTTCACCCAGACCGTAAATTAACCCCAGGATGATCGCCATCACTACGGGTACCATGATTACGGCAAAAACCAGACTTTTCAACAGCTCTAACATGGTTTACTCCAGACATTGTGATGCGGTTATTGTAACCGGATATCGCAGAAATACACTCCCTTTTGTGCGGTGTGCTTTCCGCTTGCTAACATTTGGGTCAAAATACCCTTTTTATTGCCAGGATACTCTTATGCAGGCTGAAATCCTTCTTACCCTCAAGCTCCAGCAGCGCCTGTTCGCCGATCCGCGCCGCATTTCACTCCTCAAACAAATAGCACAGACCGGCTCCATCAGCCAGGGAGCGAAAAATGCGGGTATCAGTTATAAGAGCGCATGGGATGCGATTAATGAAATGAACCAGCTGAGCGAGCAATCGCTGGTCGACCGCGCCACCGGTGGCAAAGGCGGCGGCGGTGCGGTGCTGACCCGTTACGGTCAGCGCCTGATTCAGCTCTACGACCTGCTGGCGCAGATCCAGCAAAAAGCCTTTGATGTGCTGAGCGACGACGACGCGCTGCCGCTAGACAGCCTGCTCGCCGCCATTTCGCGCTTCTCCCTGCAAACCAGCGCCCGTAACCAGTGGTTTGGCACCGTGACCCAGCGCGACCACCAGCAGGTTCAGCAGCACGTGGATATTCTGCTGGCCGACGGCACCACGCGCCTCAAGGTGGCCATCACCGCCCAGAGCGGCGAGCGTTTAGGGCTGGATGAAGGCAAAGAGGTGCTGGTTTTGCTGAAAGCGCCGTGGGTCAGCGTCACTCGCGATCCGCAGGTTGCGGCAGCGGCAGACAACCAGCTTCCGTGCCGTATCAGCCATATCCAGCGAGGCGAAGAGCAGTGTGAAGTGCTGATGGCGCTGCCGGATGGGCAGACTCTGTGTGCCACTCTGCCGCTGGCAGAGGCCGCAGGGCTGGAAGAAGGTGCTGACGTCACAGCATTCTTTAACGCCGATCGCATCATTCTTGCCACGTTATGCTGATGGCATTGACTTTGCGCTGAGGAAGACGTATCCCTGATGCACATCGCTGCAAAAAACGGGATACATCATGTCATCATTGCAAATTTCGCAAGGCACGTTTCGTCTTAGCGACACAAAAACATTAAAAATTGAGCATCTGACGCTGCGTGCCGGAGAAAGCTGGGCTTTTGTCGGCAGCAACGGCAGCGGCAAATCGGCGCTGGCCCGCGCGCTGGCAGGCGAGCTGCCGCTGCTTTCTGGCAGCCGCGACGCCACCTTCACCCGCATTGCTCGCCTCTCCTTCGAACAGTTGCAAAAGCTGGTCAGCGACGAGTGGCAGCGTAACAACACCGATATGCTGAGCCCGGACGAAGACGATACCGGCCGCACCACCGCGCAAATCATCCTGGATGAAGTCAAAGACGAGGCCCTGTGCGCCCGGCTTGCCGCGCAGTTTGGCATCAGCCATCTGCTGGATCGCCGCTTTAAATACCTCTCCACCGGTGAAACTCGCAAAACCCTGCTCTGTCAGGCGCTGATGGCGCAGCCGGATCTGTTGATCCTCGATGAGCCTTTTGATGGCCTGGATGTGGCCTCTCGCCGTCAGTTGGCGGAACATCTGGCAGAGTTGCATAAAGCGGGTTATACGCTGGTGCTGGTGCTCAATCGCTTTGATGATATCCCTGAGTTTGTGCCGTTTGCCGGGGTGCTGGCCGACTGTACCCTGACGGAAACCGGCGAGAAAAAAACGCTGCTTGCGCAAACGCTGATTGCGCAACTGGCACACAGCGAAAAGCTCTCCGGTATGACCCTGCCAGAGCCAGATGCACCGTCCGCGCGGTTGTCCATTGCCGACGATCTACCGCGCATCGTGCTGAACGACGGCGTGGTCTCCTATAACGATCGCGCGATCATCAACCATTTAAGCTGGACGGTCGCCCCGGACGAACACTGGCAAATTGTTGGCCCGAACGGCGCGGGGAAATCCACCCTGCTAAGCCTGGTCACTGGCGATCATCCGCAGGGCTACAGCAACGACCTGACGCTGTTTGGCCGCCGCCGTGGCAGCGGTGAAACCATCTGGGATATTAAAAAACATATCGGCTACGTCAGCAGCAGCCTGCATCTGGATTACCGAGTGAGCACCACGCTGCGCAATGTGATCCTCTCTGGTTACTTTGATTCCATCGGCATTTACCAGGCCGTTTCGGATAAGCAGCGCAAGCTGGTCGATGAATGGCTGCAAATCCTCGGCATGGACCCGCGCACCGCCGATGCACCGTTCCACAGCCTCTCCTGGGGGCAGCAGCGTCTGGCGCTGATCGTCCGCGCGCTGGTGAAACACCCGACGCTGCTGATCCTCGATGAACCGCTGCAAGGGCTGGACCCGCTCAACCGCCAGGTGGTTCGCCGCTTTGTGGATGTGCTGATTAGCGAAGGTAAAACGCAACTGCTGTTCGTATCTCACCATGCGGAAGATGCGCCGGAGTGCATCACCCATCGTCTGGAATTTGTCGCTAACGGCGACGGTTATCGCTATGAGGTCGGCCCAATTTAAGATGGTCAGGCGTACTCTCTGAATGTAGCCCGGCCAAGCGAAGTGCCGCCGGGTTTACACAATACGCCCCCGCGACCACACCTCCTTTTTCAGACTATTTTCAGCCTTCACCGTTAACCACTTTGATTTATAATGAAAAATTCTGAAATCATCATGTTGATCTCGCTAGTGTAAGCGATTCCACTAATTTAGCCCATGTCACACTTTTGGCTTCTCTGTTATGCTAAGGTTATTCCATGCCATAAGCTTAACGGAGCTAAAAATGAAAGTATTGGTTACAGGTGGTAGCGGTTACATTGGAAGCCACACATGTGTGCAACTGCTGCAACAGGGCCACGATGTCGTCATCCTCGATAACCTGTGCAACAGCAAGCACAGCGTCGTACCGGTCATTGCCCGCCTGGGCGGCAAACAGCCGAGCTTTGTCGAAGGCGATATTCGTAACGAAGCGCTGATGGTTGAGATCCTCAAAGATCACGCCATTGAAGCGGTGATTCACTTCGCGGGCCTGAAAGCCGTGGGCGAGTCGGTGCAAAAGCCGCTGGAGTACTATGACAACAACGTCACCGGTACTCTGCGTCTGGTTGCCGCGATGCGCACCGCCAACGTCAAAAACTTCATCTTCAGCTCCTCCGCAACCGTCTATGGCGATCAGCCGAAAATTCCTTACGTCGAAAGCTTCCCTACCGGTACGCCACAAAGCCCGTACGGCAAAAGCAAACTGATGGTTGAACAGATCCTGACTGACCTGCAAAAAGCGCAGCCGGAGTGGAGCATCGCGTTACTGCGCTACTTCAACCCTGTGGGCGCACATCAGTCCGGCGATATGGGTGAAGACCCGCAGGGCATCCCGAACAACCTGATGCCGTATATCGCGCAGGTCGCCGTGGGCCGCCGCGAATCACTGGCCATTTTCGGCAACGACTACCCTACACCTGACGGCACCGGCGTGCGCGACTACATCCACGTAATGGATCTCGCCGACGGCCACGTTGCCGCGATGGAAAAACTGGCGAACAAAGCCGGCGTGCATATTTATAACCTGGGCGCAGGCGTCGGCAGCAGCGTGCTGGACGTGGTCAACGCGTTCAGCAAAGCCTGCGGCAAACCCATTAACTACCATTTTGCTCCACGTCGCGACGGCGATCTTCCGGCCTACTGGGCCGATGCGACCAAAGCCGACAACGAGCTGAACTGGCGCGTAACCCGTAACCTTGACGAAATGGCGCAGGACACCTGGAACTGGCAGTCCCGTCATCCTCAGGGATATCCAGACTAAGGATTTTGTCATGACGCAATTTAACCCCGTCGACCATCCACACCGCCGTTTTAATCCGTTAACCGGTCAGTGGATCCTTGTATCACCGCATCGTGCAAAGCGCCCATGGCAAGGGGCGCAAGAGACACCAGCAAAACAGACGCTGCCCGCGCACGATCCGGATTGTTTTTTATGCCCAGGTAATACCCGGGTGACGGGCGATAAAAACCCCGACTACACCAGCACATACGTTTTCACCAATGACTTTGCCGCGCTGATGACCGACACGCCGGACGCGCCGGAAAGCGACGATCCGTTGATGCGCTGCCAGAGCGCGCGCGGCACCAGCCGGGTCATTTGCTTCTCGCCGGACCACAGCAAAACGCTGCCGGAACTGAGCGTTGACGCCCTGAAATCAGTAGTGAAAACCTGGCAGGAACAGACCGCTGAACTCGGCCAGCAGTATCCGTGGGTACAGGTGTTCGAAAACAAAGGCGCAGCGATGGGCTGCTCCAACCCGCACCCGCACGGACAGGTCTGGGCTAACAGCTTCCTGCCGAACGAAATCGAGCGTGAAGACCGCCTGATGCGTGAGTACTACGCCGAGCAGAAATCGCCGATGCTGGTTGATTACGTTAACCGTGAGCTGGCAGACGGCAGCCGTACGGTGGTAGAAACCGATCACTGGCTGGCGGTGGTGCCGTACTGGGCGGCGTGGCCGTTCGAAACGCTGCTGCTGCCAAAAGCGCACGTGCTGCGGATTACCGATTTAACTGAGGCACAGCGCGACGATTTAGCGCTGGCGCTGAAAAAACTGACCAGCCGTTACGACAACCTGTTCCAGTGCTCCTTCCCCTACTCGATGGGCTGGCACGGCGCGCCGTTCAACGGCGAAGAGAACGCACACTGGCAGCTACATGCCCATTTCTATCCACCGCTGCTGCGCTCCGCTACCGTGCGCAAATTTATGGTTGGTTATGAAATGCTGGCAGAAACCCAGCGCGACCTGACGGCAGAACAAGCGGCTGAACGCCTGCGTGCGGTCAGCGACATCCACTTTCGCGAGTCCGGAGAATAACAATGAGTCTGAAAGATAAAACCCAAACCCTGTTCGCTGAGAAATTCGGCTACCCTGCTACCCACGTCATTCAGGCTCCGGGCCGCGTTAACCTGATTGGTGAGCACACCGACTACAACGACGGCTTTGTCCTGCCGTGCGCCATCGATTACCAGACGGTGATCAGCTGTTCACCACGTGATGACCGTCTGGTGCGCGTGATTGCTGCCGACTACGATAATCAGAGCGACGAGTTTTCTCTCGATGCGCCGATCGTTAGCCACGATACCCAGCAGTGGTCCAACTATGTGCGCGGCGTGGTGAAACATCTGCAAAAACGCAATAACGCCTTTGGCGGCGCAGACCTCGTTATCAGCGGCAACGTGCCGCAGGGTGCGGGCCTGAGTTCATCGGCCTCTCTGGAAGTCGCAGTCGGCACCGTCTTCCAGCAGCTGTATCATCTGCCGCTGGACGGCGCGCAAATTGCGCTGAACGGTCAGGAAGCGGAAAACCAGTTTGTCGGCTGTAACTGCGGCATTATGGACCAGCTTATCTCCGCGCTCGGCAAGAAAGACCACGCGCTGCTGATCGACTGCCGTTCGCTTGGCACCAAAGCCGTCTCCATGCCGGAAGGCGTTGCGGTGGTGATCATCAATAGCAACTTTAAACGTACTCTGGTCGGCAGCGAGTACAACACCCGCCGCGAGCAGTGTGAAACCGGTGCGCGATTCTTCCAGCGCCCGGCGCTACGTGATGTGACCATTAATGAATTCAACGCCGTCGCTCATGAGCTGGACCCGATTGTCGCGAAGCGTGTACGTCACGTGCTGACCGAGAACGCGCGTACCGTTGAAGCTGCAGCTGCGCTGGAAAAAGGCGATCTGCTGCGCATGGGCCAGCTGATGGCGGAATCCCACGCCTCCATGCGCGACGATTTCGAAATCACCGTGCCGCAAATTGATACGCTGGTCGATATCGTGAAAGCGACCATCGGTGACCAGGGCGGCGTACGCATGACCGGCGGCGGCTTCGGCGGCTGCATCGTGGCGCTGATCCCTGAAGCGCTGGTGCCTGCGGTGAAACAGGCTGTGGCCGAGCAATACGAAGCCAAAACCGGCATTAAAGAGACGTTCTACGTCTGCAAACCGTCACAAGGAGCAGGACAGTGCTAAGAGAAACGCCTGCGCTGGCCGCAGATGGCCAGCCGTATCGACTGATTACGTTACGCAACGCCAATGGCGTGGTGGTGACGCTAATGGACTGGGGTGCAACGCTGTTATCCGCGCGCATCCCAATGAAAGACGGCAGCGTACGTGAAGCGCTGCTGGGCTGCGCTTCGCCGGAGCAGTACACCGAGCAGGCGGCGTTCCTCGGCGCATCGATTGGCCGTTACGCCAACCGCATCGCCAACAGCCGCTATACGCTCGATGGGCAGACGGTTGAACTCGCGCCAAGCCAGGGCAAAAACCAGCTGCACGGCGGGCCAGAAGGCTTCGACAAACGCCGCTGGGCGATTGCCTCGCAGAACCCAACGGAGGCCGTTTTCACCCTCACCTCGCCTGATGGCGATCAGGGGTATCCGGGCGAACTTCAGGCGACGGCTATCTATCGCCTGACCGAAGATAACCGCATCTCCATTGAGTATCGCGCAACCGTCGATAAAGCCTGTCCGGTGAACCTGACAAACCACGTCTATTTCAACCTCGACGGCGATCAGACCGATGTGCGCAACCACAAGCTTCAACTGCTGGCAGATGCTTATCTGCCGGTCGATGAAAGCGGGATCCCATACGATGGGCTGAAAGACGTTGCCAACACCAGCTTTGATTTCCGTGAGCCAAAAACCGTGGCGCAGGATTTTCTGAGCGACGATGACCAGAAGAAGGTGAAAGGCTACGACCACGCATTCTTGCTGCAGGCAAAAGGCGATGCGACTCAGCCAGTAGGCCATGTCTGGTCTCAGGATGAAAAGCTGCAGATGACGGTCTATACCTCCGCACCGGCCATTCAGTTCTACTCCGGTAATTACCTGGACGGTACGCTGTCCCGCAGCCCGCAGCCTTACGCCGCCTGGCAAGGCCTGGCACTGGAAAGCGAGTTCCTGCCGGATAGCCCGAACCATCCAGAGTGGCCGCAGCCGGACTGCGTGCTGCGCCCAGGCGAAGAGTACGTCAGCCTGACGGAATATCAGTTTACCGCATTATAATCACGTGGCTTACCCGTAGCCCGGACGAGGTGCAATAGCACCGACTCCGGGGTTTCCCCGGCGTCGCTTCGCTCAGCCGGGCGACTCCCTTTCTCTGTCCCGCCGAAGTTTTAGCCATATCGCTGAAAATTACGTCACGCAAAGACAAAATCATAACGCCTGGTTCACATGCACCTTACACTCGGACACTATTTTCGCTATGGTTATGCATAAGCGTTGCCGTCGAACCTATCGCGGCAATATAATGAGAATTGTTATCATTCAATAAAGCTTGAGGAGTGAGAGTATGGCTGTAACTAAGCTGGTACTGGTTCGTCACGGTGAAAGTCAGTGGAACAACGAAAACCGCTTCACCGGTTGGTACGACGTTGATCTGTCTGAGAAAGGCGTTAGCGAAGCAAAAGCGGCAGGTAAACTGCTGAAGGCTGAAGGCTTCAGCTTTGATTTTGCTTATACCTCCGTGCTGAAACGTGCCATCCACACTCTGTGGAACGTGCTGGATGAACTGGATCAGGCCTGGCTGCCAGTTGAGAAATCCTGGAAGCTGAACGAGCGTCACTACGGTGCGCTGCAGGGTCTGAACAAAGCAGAAACCGCTGAAAAATATGGTGACGAGCAGGTTAAACAGTGGCGTCGCGGCTTCGCGGTAACCCCACCAGAGCTGACCAAAGATGACGAGCGCTACCCGGGCCACGACCCGCGCTACGCGAAGCTGACCGATAAAGAGCTGCCAACCACCGAAAGCCTGGCGCTGACCATCGAACGCGTTGTTCCATACTGGAATGAAACCATTCTGCCACGCCTGAAAAGCGGTGAGCGCGTGATCATCGCGGCTCACGGTAACTCCCTGCGTGCGCTGGTGAAATACCTGGACAACATGGGCGAAGATGAGATCCTCGAACTGAACATCCCAACTGGCGTACCGCTGGTGTATGAGTTCGACGAGAACTTCAAGCCAATCAAACATTACTATCTGGGTAACGCTGACGAAATCGCTGCAAAAGCGGCAGCGGTAGCAAACCAGGGTAAAGCGAAATAATTCACGCTGAACGGTAGTAAAAGAAAAAAGCGTGGAATATTCCACGCTTTTTTTATTTCTGCTGCATTCCCGGCGGCGCTTCGCTTGGCCGGGTTAACAAACTAGCCACGGCGTGCCTTAACCGCGTTCGCTAACTGGCGCAGCACAGTATCGGTGTCTTCCCAGTTGATGCAGGCGTCGGTGATGCTTTTGCCATATACCAGCGGCTCGCCGCTATCCGGGTTCTGATTACCTTCCACCAGGTGGCTTTCAATCATCACGCCCATAATGGCTTTCTCGCCGTTGGCAATCTGGTTGCAAACGTCAGTGCCCACTTCCATCTGCTTTTTAAACTGCTTGCTGGAGTTAGCGTGGCTGAAATCAATCATGATTTGCGCCGGCAGGCCCGCTTTCGCCAGACCTTCTTTCACCGCCGCCACGTGTGAGGCGCTGTAGTTCGGCTCTTTACCGCCGCGCAGGATGATATGGCAATCGCCGTTACCGCTGGTGTTCACAATTGCAGAGTGGCCCCATTTGGTCACGGACAGGAAACAGTGCGGCGCACCGGCAGCATTGATGGCATCAATCGCCACTTTAATCGTGCCATCGGTACCGTTTTTGAAACCAACCGGGCAAGAGAGGCCAGACGCCAGTTCACGGTGGACCTGGGATTCGGTGGTACGCGCACCAATCGCGCCCCAGCTCATGAGATCTGCCAGGTACTGCGGGGTGATCATATCCAGGAACTCGCCCGCCGCTGGCAGGCCAGTGTCGTTAATATCCAGCAGCAGCTTACGTGCAATACGTAGGCCGTCGTTAATCTGGAAGCTGTTATCCATATGCGGATCGTTAATCAGCCCTTTCCAGCCAACGGTGGTGCGCGGCTTTTCAAAATAGACGCGCATAACGATTTCCAGCTCGCCCTGCAACTCTTCACGAATTTTCAGCAGGCGCTGCGCATACTCTTTGGCAGCAGCCGGATCGTGGATCGAGCAAGGACCAATCACTACCAGCAGACGATCGTCATCGCCCTTCAGGATCTGATGGATCGCTTTACGGGCATGAGACACCGTATTGGCGGCATTTTCAGTGGCTGGGAATTTTTCAAGGAGTGCTACAGGAGGTAATAACTCATTGATCTCTTTAATGCGTAAATCGTCGTTCTGATAATTCATGACTGTTCCAGTGTTGCCATACTTATATGATTGAGTGCAATCCCTTCAATCTATATCGTCAGTCAAAAAGTGTAAACTGGCTTTTACACTTTAGCCGAATAATAACTAAAAAAACCCTACAATTTAGAATTTAATAGCAAAAAAACCGCGTTATAACCGCAATAAACAACTTAATAATCTGCAAATTAGATTAAAAATAATATATTTCAATATCACTTGCCGCATTACGCGCTATTTTTGCCCGTGGGCTTTCGTTGCGTATTTCTGTGCGGAAAATACAAAGATCTGCAATGATGTCAGATAGTCACACTCAAATAGGGAAGGATGAGCGTCATGGCGCATAGGCATGATTCACACTCGCACACTACGCAGAATGATGGCAACGCCCGTCGTTTATTGCTGGCTTTTGGGGTAACCGCTGGTTTTATGGTCGTCGAGGCGATTGGCGGGGTTGTCTCCGGATCGCTAGCGCTGCTCGCCGATGCCGGGCATATGCTGACCGACTCGGCCGCGCTATTGTTCGCACTGCTGGCCGTGCGCTTTGCCAGTCGACCACCAAGCGGGCGTCATACCTTCGGCTGGCTGCGTCTGACCACCCTCGCCGCCTTCGTCAACGCCATCGCCCTGCTGTTTATCATCATCCTGATTGTCTGGGAGGCTGTGCAGCGCTTCTATCATCCGCAGCCGGTGGCAGGCGTCACCATGATGGTCATTGCGGTCGCCGGCCTGCTGGCGAATATTCTGGCCTTCTGGATTTTGCATCGCGGCAGCGAAGAGAAAAACCTCAACGTACGCGCAGCGGCGCTGCATGTGATGGGCGATTTACTGGGTTCAGTGGGTGCGATTGTGGCAGCAGTGGTTATCATGACCACCGGCTGGACGCCCATCGACCCGATTCTCTCGGTGCTGGTCTCCTGCCTGGTGCTGCGTAGCGCCTGGTCGCTGCTGAAAGAGAGTATGAACGAACTGCTGGAAGGCGCGCCGCAGTCAATCGACGTAGCGGCGTTAAAGCGCAATATGCGCCGTTCACTGCCCGAAGTACGCGATGTGCACCATGTGCACGTCTGGCTGGTCGGTGAGAAACCGCTGATGACGCTACACGTTCAGGTGGTGCCGCCGCACGATCACGATGCGTTGCTGGATCGCATTCATCACTTTCTCGAAGAGCATTATCAAATCGATCACGCGACGGTGCAGATGGAATACCAGCCCTGTAGCGGCCCGGAATGCCACCTTAACGAGGCGCATTCCGAACACGGGCATCATCACCACCATTAATGGGACAGCGCGCGAGAACCCCGTTCACGTGCGCTATTCATCCACATCCGGCTGCCGTTGAGCGCGATGAAGGTCAGAATCAGATATTCCAGCGCCATGGCGTAGACCCCTTGCAGGGCAAAAATCGCCACGCTGATAACGTTAATGATCACCCACAGCAGCCAGTTCTCGACGTATTTGCGGGTCATCAGCACCATCGCGGCAATCGACAATACCATCATACTGGAGTCCCAGAACGGGAACGCATCCGGCTGCAGCGTCGGCATCACCACGTTCATGCCCATTCCTTGCATCACGTTAACCGCCACCCGCGTGAGCACGGCGAAAACGGGGTCGATGTAGAGCGTCATCAGCGCAATCGCCACTACGCACGCGGCTAGCCAGCTCATGGCCTTCGGCAATGGCAGCCAGCGGATTTGTAGCTCAGCTTCATTCTGGCTGGTCTGCCGCGACCATGCGTACCAGCCGTAAAGGTTGGCCGCAAAAAAGAACAGCTGTAACAGCAGGCTAGCGTAGAGCTGAATCTGGAAAAAGATGATCGCAAACAGCGTGACGTTAATCAGCCCAAACAGGTAGTTCACGATCTTTTCAAGGCTGGCCAGCCAGATACAGAGCAACCCAGCAACCGTTCCTACCGCTTCTATCCACGAGAGGTCGTAGCCTCCCGCGCCCAGCGGTATATGAACCAAAATGTTTTGCGTACTAAAGAAATCCATTTTAACTCCAGCGCGTTAGAGGTTTACCCTCGTAGTGTAGCCGCAAAATCCAGCATCCGGTTCAACGGAACCAGCGCGCCCTGACGCAGTTGTTCATCGACGTGGATCTCATGGGCATGCCCGCCGTTCTCCAGACCTTCAGCAATGGCCTTCAGGCCGTTCATCGCCATCCACGGGCAGTGTGCACAGGTGCGGCAGGTTGCCCCTTCACCGGCGGTTGGCGCTTCGAACAGCTCTTTATCCGGCACGGCCTGCTGCATTTTGTAGAAGATACCGCGATCGGTTGCCACAATAAGCTGCTGGTGCGGCAGCGTTTTGGCGGCATTAATCAACTGACTGGTTGAACCGACGGCATCGGCCATATCAACAATCGCCTGCGGGGACTCCGGGTGTACCAGCACTGCCGCCTGCGGATACAGCGATTTCATCCGGTTCAATGCCTGGGTTTTAAACTCGTCGTGGACGATACATGCCCCCTGCCAGCACAGCACGTCTGCACCGGTCTGCTTTTGCACGTAGCGGCCAAGGTGGCGGTCCGGCGCCCAGATGATTTTCTCCCCCAGACTATCGAGATGTTCGATAAGCTCAACGGCAATGCTTGAGGTCACTACCCAGTCGGCGCGTGCTTTTACCGCCGCCGAAGTATTGGCATAGACCACGACGGTGCGGTCAGGGTGGGCATCACAGAACGCATTGAACTCATCAATAGGACAACCAAGATCGAGCGAGCACTCGGCGTTCAGCGTCGGCATCAGAACCGTTTTTTCCGGGCTGAGGATTTTCGCGGTTTCGCCCATAAAACGAACGCCTGCCACCAGAAGCGTTGAGGCAGAATGTTTTGCCCCGAAGCGCGCCATCTCCAATGAATCAGAAATACAGCCGCCGGTCTCTTCCGCCAACTGTTGGATTTCGGGATCGGTGTAGTAGTGTGCCACCATGACGGCATCACGTTCCTTTAGCAACCGCTTGATTTTCTCGCGATAAAATTGCGTCTCATCAAGACTTAGCGGAACAGGCTTCGGCGGGAACGGATAAATTGCGGCTTCTGGGTCAAACATCACGCTCATCAGGCTTCTCGTTTTACTGGCTTAACGAAATAAACGGTTATTCGGCGAAGATTCGCCGTTACCACGGCAATATGTTTTATATGCTAAACAAGATAGCCGATTCCATGAGAAAAGTCGTGGTGAATTTTGCCCCCTTCCCCGGAGTCGGCGCGTTGCACCTCGTCCGGGCTATAGACAAACGCAACCGTAGCCCGGCCGAGCGTCAGCGACGCCAGGAAGGCTCTAAAATTTAAATGAAGGCAGGTATCAAATCGCAGATAGCAAAAAGGCGCCTTTAGGGCGCCTTTTTACATTGGTGGGTCGTGCAGGATTCGAACCTGCGACCAATTGATTAAAAGTCAACTGCTCTACCAACTGAGCTAACGACCCCTTGGGTAAGGGTTACTGCTTAAATCATTTCAGGATGGTGGGGCGTGCAGGATTCGAACCTGCGACCAATTGATTAAAAGTCAACTGCTCTACCAACTGAGCTAACGCCCCATTAGGGTGCGCCTGAAAGATTTTTTTACTCGAGACCACCATTAAGATGGTGGGACGTGCAGGATGACTCGACTTCGTCTTGCCCTACGGGCCGTTGCTAAAGCAACGTTATCCTTCACGTTCAACATCAGAGTACGATGTTAAAATTGGTGGGGCGTGCAGGATTCGAACCTGCGACCAATTGATTAAAAGTCAACTGCTCTACCAACTGAGCTAACGCCCCGAGTGGTGGGTGATGACGGGATCGAACCGCCGACCCCCTCCTTGTAAGGGAGGTGCTCTCCCAGCTGAGCTAATCACCCGATACTGCGCTGGATACTACCTACTGCTTTCACCGTGCCCACCATAAATGATGGTGGGGCGTGCAGGATTCGAACCTGCGACCAATTGATTAAAAGTCAACTGCTCTACCAACTGAGCTAACGCCCCGGTGGTGGGTGATGACGGGATCGAACCGCCGACCCCCTCCTTGTAAGGGAGGTGCTCTCCCAGCTGAGCTAATCACCCGATACTACGCTGGATACTGCTTTAAGTGGTGGGTCGTGCAGGATTCGAACCTGCGACCAATTGATTAAAAGTCAACTGCTCTACCAACTGAGCTAACGACCCACTTTTTTCGCCACTTTCAGGATGTTTGATATCCCTTGGGGACGGCGGCATATATTACTGAATTCAGAATTCAGCGCAACAAATATTTCGACAAAGATCACTTAACTGCTTATGTTTCATGCGGCAAGACCAGAAATAAAACAATTTCTGGTCTTACTTCGCGCATTACAGCCCACTAAGACGTTTTTGCGCCTGTTTTGCACCGTCGGTACCTGGGTATTTGCTGACAACCTGCTGGTATACCGCTTTTGCTTTAGCGGTATCACCCTTGTCCTGCATGATGACCCCAACCTTAAACATCGCGTCAGCCGCCTTTGGCGACTTCGGATAGTTTTTCACCACCGACGCAAAATAGTACGCCGCATCATCTTTTTTACCCTTGTTGTAATTCAGCTGCCCCAGCCAATAATTTGCATTCGGCTGGTAGGTTGAATCAGGGTATTTTTTGATGAAGTTCTGAAACGCAGCAATGGCATCATCCTGGCGAGCGTTATCCTTCACCAGCGCGATAGCCGCGTTGTAATCGGTATTGGCATCACCCGTCTGTACCGGCACACCAGAAGCTGCTGCAGGGGCATTACCGCCCGCAGATGCTGCTGGAGCCGCCGCTGCAGGCGCTGCACCGCTCTGGTCGCCCGTCGCTGGAGCTGCTCCACCACCGCCGTTCAGGCTGTCAATCTGCAGCATAATCTGCTTTTGACGATCGACGACCTGATTCAGCTGGTACTGACTTTCCTGGATCTGTCCGCGGAGAGCGTCAATATCAGTCTGATTATCGGAGAGTTGCTGCTGGAGTTGGGTTAAAAGCTGACTGTGAGCGTTAGAAATACGCTCGAGTTGGGTGACACGGTCTTCGACCGAGCCTGAGCCGACACTACTGATTGGCGCCTGAGCAAAAGCGGCCCAGGGGGCCGCTATGCCAACCAGTAACGACAGACTCAACATGTGATGTCTGAAGTTACTGCTCATGCAATTCTCTTAGTAAACCAGTACGGCACGACGGTTTTTGGAGTAAGCCGCTTCGTCGTGACCCAGTACTGCAGGTTTTTCTTTACCGTAAGAAACGATGGAGATCTGGTCAGCAGAAACGCCTTTACCCTGCAGGTACATTTTAACAGCGTTTGCACGACGTTCACCCAGGGAGATGTTGTACTCAGGAGTACCACGTTCGTCCGCGTGACCTTCTACGGTGACTTTGTAAGATGGGTTGCTACGCAGGAAGTTAGCGTGAGCATCCAGCATCGCAGCGAAGTCAGAACGGATATCGTACTTGTCCAGATCGAAGTAAACGATGTTGTTCTGCTGCAGCTGCTGCATCTGAAGGCGAGCTTGCTCTTCAGAAGACATGTTGCCGCTACCGTTCGCATCCATACCAGTGCCGGCACCCAGCATGCCTTCGCCGCTCTGGTCATTGCTAGCGTTCTTGTTAGAAGAACATGCCGCGATTGCCATAACAGGCAGAGCGATCATCAGCCCTTTCAGCACTTTGTTCAGTTGCATTTCTATGATTCCTTTAGTAATCAATTAATTATTATTACAGATACGGCGACCAGGCAGGGAATTTGACCTGTCCATCAGTTGCCGGAAGACGCGCTTTGAAACGCCCATCTGTAGAAACCAGATTCAGCACGGATCCCATCCCCTGAGAAGAGCTGTAGATAACCATAGTGCCGTTAGGTGCCAGACTTGGCGTTTCGTCCAGGAACGTTGACGACAGTACTTGTACGCCACCCGCTACCAGATCCTGCTTAGCAATGTGCTGCTGGCCGTTAGCCGAGCTGACCATTACCATAAACTTGCCGTCGCTGCTGACATCAGCATCCTGGTTCTGTGAACCTTCCCAGGTAATACGCTGCGGAGCACCGCCGTTGACGTTAACTTTATACACCTGTGGACGACCGGCCTGGTCAGACGTAAATGCCAGGTTCTGGCTGTCCGGGAACCAGGTTGGTTCAGTGTTGTTGCTGCGACCGTTGGTCACTTGACGAATCTGACCAGAGCCCAGGTCCATCACGTACAGGTTCAGGCTACCGGTTTTCGACAGTGCGAATGCCAGTTTAGAACCATCAGGCGAGAACGCTGGCGCGCCGTTGTGCTGCGGGAACGAGGCAATCTGACGCACTGCGCCGTTAGCCAGGGTCTGCACTACCAGCGCTGAGCGACCGCTTTCGAAGGTCACATAAGCCACTTTAGAGCCGTCTGGAGACCATGCTGGAGACATCAGCGGCTGCGGAGAACGGTGAACCACGAACTGGTTGTAACCGTCGTAGTCAGAAACGCGCAGCTCGTACGGGAACTGGCCGCCGTTGGTCTGAACAACGTAAGCAATACGGGTACGGAACGCGCCTTTGATCCCCGTCAGCTTCTCGAACACTTCGTCACTGGCAGTGTGACCGGCATAACGCAGCCACTGCTTGTTAACTTTGTAGGTGTTCTGTGCCAGCACGGAGCCAGGGGCACCGCCGGTATCCACCAGTTGATAAGAGACATTATAGCTGCCATCAGCGTTAGGGCTCACCTGCCCGACAACAACGGCATCAATGCCCAGCGCAGACCATGCGGCTGGCTGAACTTCCTGAGCGCTGCCCGGCTGCTGAGGCAGACGAGAACGATCTAATGGGTTAAATTTCCCGCTGTTACGCAGGTCGGCACCCACAATGCCGCCAATATCTTCAGGCGCAGCACCTGGCCCCGCCCACTGGAAAGGAACGACACCAATTGGGCGTGCCGAGTCCACCCCCTGGGTGATCTCGATACGTACTTCTGCGTGCAGCACGGCTGCCCACAGCATCAGAAAACCAAACGCTACTCGTAATGCCTGCTTCATCATTTCTCCCTTATCCAGGCGGAAAGCCCACGATAATTTAGCAGAATGTTAACAAACTAAAATACACAAAACTACCAAAACCCTGCGACGATCTCGCCATTATTTTTCGCGTACTTCCGCGAAAAATAATTACTATGGCTTGAAGTCCAGCGGCGCATTTTTAAAGGTCTGCCAGATCGCTTGTGACGGCGGTTTCGGGAACTTGGTCATCCGGTTTGTCGCTGCCAGCATCTGCTGGCAGAACGCCGGATCGCCGCCTTCCGTCTTCACGCTGAGCACGGTGCCATCTTCAGCCAGGTTCACACGCAACGTACAGGTCTTCCCTTGATAGGTATCCCAGTCATACAGATGACCTTTGATCGCCGCCTGAACCTGAGCAATATAGGACGCAATTTCAGCCTGCGACGCACCGCCCTGCCCTGGCTTATTACCTTTAGCAGGAGAGTTACCACCTGCGCTACCGCTGGTATTGCCTTTCGGCGCATTCTTACCAGAGCTGAGATCACCCAGCAGGTCGTCAACGCCGGAAGAAGCAGCGGCTTTCTCAGCGGCAGCCTTCTTCGCGGCGGCGGCTTTGTCAGCGGCAGCTTTCTTGTCCGCAGCCGCTTTTTCAGCAGCGGCGGCTTTCTTATCTGCAGCCGCTTTGGCAGCAGCAGCGGCCTTATCGGCAGCGGCTTTTTCAGCGGCAGCAGCAGCCTTCTCGGCAGCAGCAGCAGCTTTCTCTTCCGCGGCTTTTTCAGCTGCCGCTTTCTTCGCTGCTTCGGCTGCCGCTTTCTTCTCGGCATCCGCAGCCGCTTTCGCGGCGGCAGCTTCGGCTACCTTTTTAGCATCGGCAGCCGCTTTCGCTGCTTCCGCTTCTGCTTTTTTCTGCGCATCAGCAGCGGCTTTTTTCGCAGCTTCTGCCGCGACTTTAGCCTGAGCATCGGCTTTTGCTTTGGCATCAGCGGCCGCTTTCACCGCCGCATCAGCTGCAGCTTTCGCCTGGGCATCCGCCTTCGCTTTTGCATCGGCCGCTGCTTTTGCCGCCGCTTCTTCAGCCTGCTTCTGCTGCTGCTGTGCTTCTTTGGCCGCTTCCTGAGCCTGCAAACGCTCTTTTTCCAGCGCTTTTAAACGTTCCTGTTCGGCAGCCTGTTTTTCACGTAACTCTTCAGCCTGCTGCTGAGCCTGCTTTTCACGTTGCTCTTGCGCACGTTTCGAGCTGGATTGCTGCTGCTGTTGACGATTATAGTTCTCAACGACCGCGCCGGGATCGACCATGACGGCGTCGATGGACGAACCGCCACCGCCGCCCGCAGAAGCCTCTATATGCTCATCGAACGAGCTCCAGATCAGCGCCGCAAACAGAATGACGTGCAGCACTGCTGAAATAATTATCGCTCGTTTAAGCTTGTCGTTTTGTTCGGTTGCCTTTGACACTCTCGGTTCCCAAAAACTGTTCACCCGTTACTTAATAACGCGCGCAACAGGCCGGAAGCGGCCTGTCACCCTGCGCGTTTGCGCGGCATATCGCAGGTTAAATTGGCTGAGTCATTAACCCGACCGATTTCACCCCGGCGCTGTGTAACAGGTTAAGCGCTTTAATTATTTCATCGTAAGGCACGTCTTTCGCGCCCCCAATTAAGAAGACCGTTTTCGGATTCGCCTGTAAGCGGCGCTGCGCTTCTGCAACAACCTGTTCAGGCGGCAGTTGCGGCATCTTCTCCTGACCGACGTTCACGCTGTATTGTCCAACACCGGACACTTCAACGATAACCGGCGGTTCATCGTTACTGCTTACCGCCTGCGATTCGGTTGCATCAGGAAGATCCACTTCCACGCTCTGCGTAATGATCGGCGCTGTCGCCATAAAGATCAGCAGCAGTACCAACAACACATCCAGCAGCGGAACGATGTTAATTTCGGACTTCAGTTCGCGACGCCCGCGTCCACGTGCTCTGGCCATGGCTTACCCCTTGTTGCTCTCGCTGACGGTAAAAGCCTGACGGTGCAGAATGGCGGTGAACTCTTCCATAAAGTTGTCGTAGTTCAGTTCCAGTTTGTTCACGCGTTGGTTCAGGCGGTTGTACGCCATAACCGCTGGAATTGCCGCAAACAGACCAATAGCGGTGGCGATCAGCGCTTCCGCGATCCCTGGTGCAACCATCTGCAGCGTAGCCTGTTTCACCGCGCCCAGCGCGATAAAGGCGTGCATGATCCCCCATACGGTACCAAACAGGCCGATATAAGGACTGATGGAACCCACGGTGCCGAGGAACGGAATGTGCGTTTCCAGCGTTTCCAGTTCGCGGTTCATGGAGATACGCATCGCACGCGAGGCCCCTTCCACAATCGCTTCCGGCGCATGGCTGTTCGCACGGTGTAAGCGCGCAAACTCTTTAAAGCCGCTGTAGAAGATCTGCTCCGATCCCGCGAGGTTTTCGCGACGCCCCTGGCTCTCCTGATACAGGCGAGACAGCTCGATACCGGACCAGAATTTATCTTCAAACGCTTCAGCTTCGCGGCTTGCCGCGTTGAGGATGCGCGTTCTCTGGATGATGATGGCCCAGGAGGCGATTGAAAAACCAATCAAAATCAACATGATAAGTTTAACCAGAAGGCTAGCCTTCAGGAACAAATCAAGGATGTTCATGTCAGTCACTGCTTAAACTCCGCGACAATAGACTTGGGAAGCGCACGAGGCTTCATGATGAGTGGATCAACACAGACAATCAGGACTTCTGCTTCGTTCAGTACCTTATTCTCAGCGTTGACAATTCGCTGCGTGAACACCATGGAGGTACCACGCATTGATGTAATTTCTGTCTGGACTTCGAGCATATCGTCGAGTCGGGCAGCCGCAAAATACTCCAGCGTCATTTTACGCACAACAAAGGCCACCCTCTCCGCCAGCAGAACCTGCTGACTGAAGTGGTGGTGCCGCAGCATCTCTGTGCGTGCTCTTTCATAGAAAGCGACATAGCTAGCGTGGTAAACCACACCACCGGCGTCGGTATCTTCGTAATAGACCCGAACCGGCCATCGAAACAGCGTTGTATTCACTTTACATCCCAGTAATGCAAAAAATTTTTGGGTTTTTGAACTTCGCTACTATACGCGCGGGAAAGATGGTTTGGAATGGGGGGAAGTAAACGGAGAGTAAATTTTTATGGGCTTATGCAAGCCCATTATCATCAGGCGATAATTTTCAACGATAGAAGAAGAAAATCAAACCAGCCAGCAGTACCAGATCGGCGATGAGCGGACAAAAAATCCCCTGCCAGTGAACCGTACGCAGACGGAAGCCTACGCCGTGGATCACCCCTGCACACACTGACCACATCAACAAGAAACCGTGCCAGATTTCCAGTTCGCTGGTCTTCGCCGCGAAACGCGTCGGATCCCAGAAGATGCAGCCTGCCAGCAGCAGGGCCATAACAAGGGAAAGCGCCCGCAAGGGGCGCTTATCCATTATCGCGTATAACATTGCGATAACATTTTTCATCAGTGCTTTTCTTCACCCGCTTTGGTTGCTTCGACGTGCTCTAACGCCAGCGCGGTGATCACGCCGAATGCACAGGCAAGAAGCGTTCCCAAAATCCATGCGAAATACCACATATTCAGCTCCTTACTTAGTACAGAGAGTGGGTGTTGCGTTCGATGTCTTCTTTGGTGATGCGACCGAACATTTTCCAGTAACACCAGGTGGTGTAGGCCAGAATAATCGGCACGAAGACAGCGGCGACATAGGTCATCAGGTTCAGCGTCATCTGGCTAGACGTCGCATCCCACATGGTCAGGCTCGCGTTCATCATTGTGCTGGAAGGCATAATGAACGGGAACATAGCAATACCAGCGGTCAGGATAATGCACGCCAGCGTCAGTGAGGAGAACAGGAACGCCCACGCGCCTTTATCCGCCTTGGTGGTCAGGATAGTCAGCAGCGGCAGCACCACGCCCAGAGCAGGAATCGCCCACAGCGCTGGCATGTTGTTGAAGTTCACCATCCACGCACCGGCTTCACGCGCCACTTCTTTGGTCAGTGGGTTAGACGGGCCGGAGTGATCCAGAACCGATTTCACCACATAGCCATCGATGCCGTAGTAAACCCAGACGCCTGCCAATGCGAAGCACACCAGGGTTACCAGCGCCGTCACCATAGAGACGTTGCGGGTACGCAGGTGCAGTTCGCCCACGGTACGCATCTGCAGGTAGGTTGCGCCCTGCGTCAGGATCATCGCGACGCTAACAATACCTGCCAGCAGACCAAACGGATTCAGCAGCTGGAAGAAGTTACCGGTGTAGTACAGACGCATGTATTCATCGACGTGGAACGGTACGCCCTGCAGCAGGTTACCGAACGCGACGCCAATCACCAGCGGCGGCACGAAACTACCGATAAAGATGCCCCAGTCCCACATGTTGCGCCAGCGGGTGTCTTCAATCTTAGAGCGGTAGTCAAAACCGACCGGACGGAAGAACAAGGACGCCAGCACCAGAATCATCGCTACGTAGAAGCCGGAGAAGGCAGCGGCATACACCATCGGCCACGCAGCGAACAGCGCGCCACCGGCGGTGATGAGCCACACCTGGTTACCGTCCCAGTGCGGAGCGATGGAGTTAATCATGATTCGACGCTCGGTGTCGTTACGACCGAGGAAGCGGGTGAGCATGCCCACCCCCATGTCGAAGCCATCGGCGACGGCAAAACCAATCAGCAGAATGCCAATCAGTAGCCACCAGATAAAACGCAATACTTCATAATCGATCATTTGACGACTCCTGTCTTAGCGTGCCGGCTGAGCGGTAGGCTGCTCATAGTGGTAACGACCGGTTTTCAGGCTGCTAGGTCCACGGCGAGCGAATTTGAACATCAGGTACAGCTCCGCCACGAGGAACAGGGTGTACAGGCCGCAAATCAACACCATCGAGAAGATCAGGTCGCCCGCGGTCAGGCTGGAGTTCGCCACTGCCGTCGGCAGCACCTCACCAATCGCCCACGGCTGACGGCCGTATTCCGCCACAAACCAGCCGGATTCGATAGCAATCCACGGCAGCGGAATCGCGTACAGCGCGGTGCGCAGCAGCCATTTTTTCTCGCCAATCTTGTTACGAATGACCGTCCAGAAGGAGGTCGCAATAATCAGCAGCATCAGGATGCCGCAGCCCACCATGATACGGAACGCAAAGTACAGCGGCGCAACGCGTGGGATAGAATCTTTGGTTGCCATCTGGATCTGTGCTTCAGTCGCATCAGACACGTTCGGCGTATAGCGCTTCAGCAGCAAACCGTAGCCCAGGTCTTTCTTCACGTGGTTAAACTCATCGCGAATGGCCTGGTCGGTAGAGCCGCTACGCAGTTGCTCAAGCAGTGCATACGCCTTCATACCGTTACGGATACGCTCTTCGTGCTGCACCATCAGATCTTTCAGACCGGTAACCTGCTTATCAACAGAACGGGTCGCGATGATGCCCAGCGCGTAAGGAATTTGAATGGCGAAGTGGTTTTCCTGCGCATCCTGGTCAGGAATACCAAACAGGGTAAAGGCGGCCGGTGCTGGCTGCGTTTCCCACTCGGCTTCAATCGCAGCCAGTTTGGTTTTCTGTACGTCACCCATTTCGTAACCAGATTCATCACCCAGAACGATAACGGAGAGGATAGCCGCCATGCCGAAGCTGGCTGCAATCGCGAAGGAACGCTTAGCGAAGGCGAAGTCACGGCCGCGCAGCATGTAGTAGGAGCTGATACCGAGAACGAACATCGCGCCGCAGACGTAGCCAGATGCCACGGTATGGACGAATTTCACCTGAGCGACTGGGTTCAGGACCAGCTCGGAGAAGCTGACCATTTCCATACGCATGGTTTCGAAGTTGAAATCAGATGCAATCGGGTTCTGCATCCAGCCGTTCGCCACGAGGATCCACAGTGCAGACAGGTTGGAGCCCAGGGCTACCAGCCAGGTCACCGCCATGTGCTGGACTTTACCCAGACGATCCCAACCGAAGAAGAACAGACCTACAAAGGTAGATTCGAGGAAGAAGGCCATCAGACCTTCGATGGCCAGCGGCGCACCGAAGATATCGCCCACGTAGTGGGAATAGTACGACCAGTTAGTCCCGAACTGGAACTCCATGGTCAGACCGGTCGCCACACCCAGCGCAAAGTTGATACCAAACAACTTGCCCCAGAACTTGGTCATATCTTTATAAATCTGTTTGCCGGAAAGGACGTAAACCGTTTCCATGATTGCCAGCAGGAACGCCATACCGAGCGTTAGCGGAACAAACAGGAAGTGGTACATCGCGGTCAAGGCAAACTGTAAGCGCGACAGTTCGACTATATCTAACATCATGACTCCTTGCTCATCGCATGAAGACTCCGAGAATGAACCCGTAGACCGGGATTCAAACACATGCCCCAATACAAATTGATTTGTCCCCTTCCCTACAACCGCCCCTTGGTGAGCACCGGAAACAGCCATAAGCGAAAGTTACAAACGTGTTAATAAAAAACTCAATTGATCCCTAAAATATATTACGCTGTAAAACCCTTACAATAAACAGGTTTTTATTGGAGAAGTTTTACGTTTTTCGATGGTGATCAATTTATAGCGAATCAAGCATTATCCAGCCAGTTTGATCCACGACAATTTAGCCGTTTTAGCCACTGATAGCCAGTGATTACATATTGATTTAAATCAACTTAACGCGAGATTGTTAATTATGTTTTTAATTGAATATTATGATGAACAAAATGTTAACGATGTGTTTTTAATTTGACTTTGATGGTTATCAAATGAAGTGAAATTAGACGTGAAGGTAATTAGATTTAACCTTGCCAGGTGCGAATAAGCACAATTCCCCCGTATAGTTTAAAGTAGACCGTCCCTCATTTTTTTCCACATCGCACATTGCATTATGATGCAAATAACATTTCATTTACTTTAAATATTAATAAATTAACATTTGCAGATGTCACCGCCATTTCCACCCTGCTGACAAATGATTTTGTTTGGCTATTGTTTGCACAAAAAACAGGCGACAGTAACTGACGCAGTTAAAATTAACCCACGTGTACAACGTTGCAACAATCAGGGAGGGGGAACGACAAAAAAAAGGCCACCCAAGGGCGGCCAACCATGTCGAAACAAGACATATAAGGCTCCCTCTTCCCTGTATGCGCGGGAATTCAGTGAGGGAGCAGAGAGGATTTACTTAATGACGGACTTCAGCGCTTCACCGATGTCAGCCAGGCTGCGAACGGTCTTCACGCCAGCGGCTTCCAGGGCAGCAAATTTCTCATCAGCGGTACCTTTACCACCGGCAATGATGGCGCCTGCGTGGCCCATACGCTTGCCTTTTGGCGCGGTAACGCCTGCGATGTAGCCAACAACCGGCTTGGTGACGTGTTCTTTGATGTAGGCCGCCGCTTCTTCTTCCGCGCTACCACCGATTTCACCGATCATCACGATCGCTTCGGTCTGCGGGTCTTCCTGGAACAGCTTCAGGATATCGATGAAGTTAGAGCCTGGGATCGGGTCGCCGCCGATGCCCACACAGGTAGACTGGCCGAAACCGTAGTCAGTGGTCTGCTTAACCGCTTCGTAAGTCAGGGTGCCGGAACGGGAGACGATACCCACTTTACCTGGCTTGTGAATGTGACCCGGCATGATGCCGATTTTGCATTCGCCCGGGGTGATAACACCTGGGCAGTTCGGGCCAATCATGCGCACGCCGGCTTCATCCAGTTTCACCTTCACGGTCAGCATATCCAGCGTAGGGATACCTTCGGTGATGGTGATGATCAGTTTGATGCCTGCATCGATAGCTTCCAGGATAGAGTCTTTGCAGAACGGTGCTGGAACGTAGATAACGGTGGCGGTTGCGCCCGTTGCTTCTACCGCTTCACGCACGGTATTGAACACTGGCAGGCCCAGATGAGTGGTGCCGCCTTTGCCTGGGGTTACGCCGCCAACCATCTGCGTACCGTAAGCAATCGCTTGTTCGGAGTGGAAAGAACCCTGGCTACCGGTGAAGCCCTGGCAGATAACCTTGGTGTTTTTATCGATTAAAATGGACATTATTTCCCCTCCACTGCGGCAACAACCTGCTGTGCTGCGTCCGTCAGACTTTTCGCTGCAATAATATTCAGGCCGCTGTCAGCCAGTTTCTTCGCGCCGAGTTCGGCGTTGTTGCCTTCCAGACGAACAACAACCGGGACGTTAACGCCCACTTCTGCTACCGCGCCGATGATACCGTCAGCGATCAGGTCGCAACGTACGATACCGCCGAAGATGTTAACCAGAACGGCTTTAACATTGTCATCAGAGAGGATGATTTTAAACGCTTCAGTCACGCGCTCTTTGGTTGCGCCGCCGCCAACGTCCAGGAAGTTCGCTGGTTCGCCGCCGTGCAGTTTAACGATGTCCATGGTGCCCATTGCCAGGCCCGCACCGTTAACCATGCAACCGATGTTGCCATCAAGTGCAACGTAGTTCAGTTCCCACTGTGCAGCCTGCGCTTCACGTGGATCTTCCTGAGACTGGTCACGCATTTCGCGCAGGTCAGCCTGACGGAACAGTGCGTTGCCGTCAGCGCCCAGTTTGCCGTCGAGGCAGATCAGGTCGCCCTGCTTGGTCACGACCAGCGGGTTGATTTCGATAAGCGCCAGGTCGCGCTCCAGGAAAATCGTTGCCAGACCCATGAAGATCTTGGTGAACTGCTGAACCTGTTTACCTTCCAGACCCAGTTTGAACGCCAGTTCACGACCCTGGTAAGGCATTGGGCCTGCCAGCGGATCCAGCGCAACTTTGTGGATCAGGTGCGGGGTTTCTTCCGCCACTTTTTCAATTTCTACGCCGCCTTCGGTAGAGGCCATAAAGACCACGCGACGGGAGCTACGGTCAACAACCGCGCCCAGGTACAGTTCTTTACCGATGTCGGTCGCGGCTTCAACCAGAATCTGGTTAACCGGCTGGCCGTGTGCATCCGTCTGGTAGGTTACCAGGCGTTTGCCCAGCCAATGTTCTGCAAAAGCGCGAATGTCTTCTTTAGAGTTTACGACCTTCACACCGCCCGCTTTACCGCGGCCACCAGCGTGAACCTGACATTTCACTACCCACGGGCCAGCGCCGATTTTTGAAGCGGCTTCTTCTGCTTCACGCGGAGTAGTACAGGCATAACCCACCGGAGCCGGTAAGCCATAGCGGGCAAAGAGTTGTTTTGCCTGATATTCATGTAAGTTCATGTGTTCTATCCATCCTATAAAATGTTGTTGAGTTGTTGTCTGGAACTCTGGTGGGCCTCCCGGCGTCACTCCGTTCGGCCGGGCTACAATTTCGTAGCCCGGCCGAGCGAAAGCGACGCCGGGGTTATCCCAAACCTACACGTCCAGCAGAAGACGGGTTGGATCTTCTAACAGCTCTTTAATTGCCACCAGGAAGCCTACAGACTCGCGCCCATCGATCAGACGGTGGTCATAGGACAGTGCCAGGTACATCATCGGCAGAATTTCCACTTTGCCATCAACCGCCATAGGACGGTCTTTAATGGCGTGCATACCCAGAATCGCGCTCTGAGGCGGGTTGATAATCGGGGTAGACATCAGGGAACCGAAGACGCCGCCGTTGGTAATAGTGAAGTTACCACCGGTCAGATCTTCGACAGTCAGTTTGCCGTCGCGGCCTTTCAGCGCCAGCTCTTTAATGTTCTTCTCAATGTCAGCCATGCCGAGTGCATCAACGTCACGCAGTACTGGGGTCACCAGGCCACGCGGCGTAGACACCGCCATGCTCACATCGAAGTAGTTGTGGTAAACCACGTCTTCGCCATCGATAGACGCGTTCACTTCTGGGTAGCGTTTCAGCGCTTCAACTACGGCTTTCACGTAGAAGGACATGAAGCCCAGACGGATACCGTGACGTTTTTCAAACGCGTCACCGTACTGCTTACGCAGGTCCATGATTGGTTTCATGTTGACTTCGTTGAAGGTCGTCAGCATCGCGGTAGAGTTTTTCGCTTCCAGCAGACGCTCGGCTACGCGTTTACGCAGACGGGTCATCGGAACACGTTTCTCGGAGCGACCTGCCAGCGGTGCAACCGGCGCTGCGGCAACCGCAGCCGGTGCAGCAGCGGCTTTCGCTGGTGCTTTCGCCAGATGTTTTTCAACGTCTTCACGGGTCAGACGACCGCCAACACCGGTGCCTTTAATCGCGCTGGCATCGAGGCTGTGCTCAGCCAGCAGGCGACGGATCGCCGGGCTCAGCGCATCGTTGTTCTGTTCTTCCAGTGAAGCCTGTTGGCGCTGAGCCGGAGTCGACTCTTTGCTTTCAGATTTCGCGCTGGTTTCTTTACCACCGCTGTTGCCTTCACGCAGGCGACCCAGGATTTGACGGGAGGTGACGGTAGTACCTTCATCTTCCAGAACGGCATCCAGAATGCCATCCGCCGACGCCGGTACTTCCAGTACCACTTTGTCAGTTTCGATTTCTACCAGCACCTCATCACGAACTACCGCATCGCCCGGTTTTTTGTGCCAGGTTGCTACGGTCGCATCTGCTACGGATTCAGGCAGGTCAGGGACCAGAATATCTACGCTACTCATTTTGTATCCTTAATTAATCGACGTTCAGCGCGTCATTGACCAGATCTTGTTGCTGCTTCTGGTGAACGGACATATACCCTACCGCCGGCGAGGCGGAGGCTGGGCGACCTGCGTAACGCAGACCAGCACCAAATGGAATCACATCACGGAAATGATGTTGGCTGCAGTACCATGCGCCCTGGTTAAGCGGCTCTTCCTGGCACCAGACAAAATCATGCACGTGAGCATAAGCTTTCAGCACTTCTTGTACCGCCTGGTGCGGGAACGGATACAGCTGTTCGATACGCACGATAGCGACATCTTTCTGGTCGTTCTTGCGACGCTGTTCCAGCAGGTCGTAGTAAACCTTACCAGAACACAGCACGACGCGTTTCACGACTCTAGGATCCAGCTCGTCAATCTCCCCGATGGCCGGCATAAAGGTGCCGTTTGCCAGTTCGTCCAGCGTAGAGACCGCCAGCGGGTGACGCAGCAGAGACTTCGGCGACATGACCACCAGCGGACGGCGCATCCCGCGCAGCGCCTGACGACGCAGCATGTGATAAACCTGTGCCGGGGTGGACGGTACGCAAACCTGCATGTTTTGCTGTGCGCAAAGCTGCAGATAACGTTCCAGACGCGCAGAGGAGTGCTCCGGACCCTGACCTTCATAACCGTGTGGCAGCAGCATAACCAGACCGCACATACGGCCCCATTTCTGCTCGCCGGAGGAGATGAACTGGTCGATAACCACCTGCGCACCGTTGGCGAAGTCGCCGAACTGGGCTTCCCAGATGGTCAGGGTGCGTGGCTCAGCCGTCGCGTAACCATATTCGAATGCCAGGACCGCTTCTTCAGACAGTACGGAGTCCCACACCTTAAATACGCCCTGCCCGTTATGCACGTGCTGCAGCGGGGTGTAGGTGGAACCGTTAGACTGGTTATGGATAACCGCGTGACGGTGGAAGAAGGTGCCGCGACCGGCATCTTCACCGGACAGACGGACTGGAATGCCTTCATCGACCAGCGTGGCGTACGCCAGGTTTTCCGCGCCGCCCCAATCGAACAGCTTCTCGCCCGCCGCCATTGCCTGACGGTCGCCGTAGATTTTCGCTACGCGAGATTGCATTTCAATGGCATCAGGTACGGTACTGATACGGTTAGCCAGCTCCTGCAGGCGCTTCATCTCAACCTTGTTCGGGTAGCTTTCGTCCCACTCATGGTTGAGGTATGGCGACCAGGTAAAGGAGTGCAGGTTCATTGGACGCCACTCTTTCACCACGCATTCGCCCGCGTCCAGCGCATCGCGATACAGGTTAACCATCTCGGTGGCATCTTCCAGCGTCGCGACGTTGTCCGCTTCCAGCTTGTCAGCATAGATTTTACGCGGGGTCGGATGCTTTTTGATTTTCTGGTACATCAGCGGCTGGGTTGCGCTTGGCTCGTCGGCTTCGTTATGGCCGTGACGGCGGTAGCACACCAGGTCGATGAACACATCACGTTTAAAGGTGTTACGGAAATCCAGCGCCAGACGGGTAACGAAAGCCACAGCTTCCGGGTCATCCGCGTTCACGTGGAAGATTGGCGCCATCACCATCTTACCGATATCGGTACAGTATGGCGTTGAACGCGCATCCAGCGGGTTAGACGTGGTGAAGCCCACCTGGTTGTTAATCACGATGCGAACGGTACCGCCCACTTCGTAACCACGCGCTTTGGACATGTTCAGGGTTTCCTGAACCACGCCCTGACCGGTTACCGCGGCGTCGCCGTGGATGGTAATCGGCAGAACTTTATTGCTGCTTGGCTCGTCCAGACGGTCAAGGCGCGCACGGACGGAACCGATAACCACTGGGCTTACGATTTCGAGGTGCGACGGGTTAAACGCCAGCGCCAGGTGTACCAGGCCACCTTCGGTTTCGATGTCGGAGGAGAAGCCCATGTGGTACTTCACGTCACCGGTGCCGAGGTGTTCTTTATGCTTGCCGGAGAACTCGTCGAACAGCTCCTGGGACTGTTTACCCAGAACGTTGATCAGCACGTTCAGACGACCGCGGTGCGCCATACCCAGCACCACTTCACGGGTACCGCTCTTGCCCGCATGGCGGATCATCTCTTTGAGCATCGGTACCAACGCATCGCCGCCTTCCAGCGAGAAGCGTTTTGCGCCTGGGAATTTCGCGCCCAGGTAGCGTTCCAGACCTTCTGCCGCAGTCAGTTCACTCAGGAAGCGTTTTTTCTCTTCTGCAGTAAAGGTGGCATGCCCCGCTTCAAAACGCTGTTGGATCCAACGTTTCTCTTCGGTGTTCGTGATGTGCATGTATTCCGCGCCGATGTGGCCGCAGTAGGTCTGTTTGAGAGCATCAATCAGATCGCCGAGCTTCATCGTGTCTTTGCCGATGGCGAAAGAACCTACGTTAAAGCTCTCCTGGAAGTCGGCCTCAGTCAGATCGTGGAAAGCGGGATCTAAATCAGCCACTTTATCCTGCTGCCACAGTCCCAGCGGATCGAGGATCGCGTTCTGGTGACCACGGAAGCGATAAGCGTTGATAAGCTGCAGGACTTTAACCTGCTTCGCATTCGTGTCAGGGTCGGAAATCGAAGAAGAGTAACGTGAGGCATCCTTCGCCAGACGACGGAAATAATCACGTGTTTTGGAATGAAATTGATCCGGTTTGACTCCGGTACCAGGTAACTGCTGGAACATTGAACGCCAGTGAGCGTCGACAGAGTCAGGATCGGTTAAGAAGTCTTCATAGAGCTGTTCTATCCAACTCTGGTTCGCGCCAGAGAGGTAAGAAGAGTCCAGCCAGGCTTTCATTGCGCCGTTCTGCATCGTGATCCCTTAAGCATCTTATGCTTATTTCGCCGTGGATAACTACGACGTACGCCGATATAGCACACGTCCCAGGGTTCACTTGCGAGCTCTTGTATTTGCACTGGCCCGCGAAGGAACCTTTAGAAACTGTCTTAAGCGCTTTGCGCTCACCCTTTCTCATGAGAGAAAGCAGATTTGGCAGTTTTTAAAGGTTTCCTGCATGTTATCCCCTCTCCTTATGGGAGAGGGGAACAGGGTATTACGCACTACGTTGCAGCAGCATCGACTTAATATGGCCGATGGCGCGCGTCGGGTTCAGCCCCTTAGGACATACACTGACGCAGTTCATGATGCTATGGCAGCGGAATACGCTGAAAGCGTCACTTAACCCTTCCAGGCGGCTGTCGGTTTCGGTATCGCGGCTATCAATCAAGAAGCGATACGCAGCCAGCAGGCCTGCCGGGCCGATAAACTTGTCCGGGTTCCACCAGAACGACGGGCAAGAGGTCGAACAGCATGCACAGAGAATACACTCGTACAGACCATCGAGTTTCTCACGCTGCTCTGGCATCTGCAGATGCTCACGAGCCGGAGGATTTTGCCCATTATTCAACAAGTAAGGCTTAATCTTCTCATACTGTGCGTAGAATTGCCCCATGTCTACCACCAAATCGCGGATAACCGGCAGACCAGGCAGTGGACGGATAACAATTTTCTTGCCCGGCTGATTCAGCGCGGAGATCGGCGTGATGCACGCCAGACCGTTTTTCCCGTTCATGTTCAGGCCGTCAGAACCACATACCCCTTCACGGCAGGAGCGGCGGAACGACAGGCTTGGATCTTTTTCTTTCAGCTGCATCAATGCATCCAGCAGCATCATGTCGCGACCTTCTTCCGCTTCCAGGGTGTAATCCTGCATGCGCGGAGCATCGTCAACGTCCGGGTTATAACGATAAACTGAAAACTCGAGTTTCATAATCCTGTCTCCGCATTAATAAGTACGAATCTTCGGCGGGAATGCCGGACGCAGTTTCGGTTCCATATTGACGCTACGACGCGTCATGGATTCCGACTCTGGCAGATACAGGGAATGGCACAGCCAGTTTTCATCATCACGATCCGGGAAGTCGAAGCGGCTATGCGCGCCACGGCTTTCGGTACGGAAGTTTGCAGACACCGCGGTGGCGTAAGCCGTTTCCATCAGGTTATCCAGCTCCAGGCACTCTACGCGCTGGGTGTTGAATTCGCTTGAGGTGTCATCCAGACGGGCATTTTTCAGACGCTCGCGAATCGCTTTCAGCTGCTCAAGACCTTTGGCCATCGCATCGCCTTCACGGAATACCGAGAAGTTATGCTGCATACATTCCTGCAGCGCTTTGCGAATTTCGACCGGGTCTTCACCGTCACGGTTACCGTTCCAGCGATTCAGACGTTCCAGAGAAGCGTCAATCTCTTCTTCGGTCGCGTCGCGCAGTTCGCCCTGTTCAGCGATGGATTCCTGCAGATGCAGGCCAACCGCACGACCGAAGACCACCAGGTCAAGCAGCGAGTTGCCACCCAGACGGTTCGCACCGTGAACGGATACGCAGGCAATTTCACCTACCGCGAACAGACCAGGAATCACCACGTCTTCGCCCTGCTCATTCACGGTCAGTGCCTGGCCGCTCACTTTGGTCGGAATACCGCCCATCATGTAGTGGCAAGTTGGGATAACCGGGATAGGTTCTTTAACCGGGTCAACGTGTGCGAAGGTACGAGACAGTTCCAGGATACCCGGCAGACGGGATTCCAGCACTTCTTTACCCAGGTGATCCAGCTTCAGCTTGGCATGTGGACCCCATGGGCCGTCACAGCCGCGACCTTCACGGATTTCGATCATGATGGAACGCGCCACCACGTCACGACCCGCGAGGTCTTTCGCGTTCGGCGCATAACGCTCCATGAAGCGCTCACCGTGTTTATTCAGCAGGTAACCACCTTCACCACGGCAGCCTTCTGTCACCAGAACGCCCGCGCCGGCGATACCGGTTGGGTGGAACTGCCACATTTCCATATCCTGCACCGGAACACCGGCACGGATAGCCATACCAACACCGTCACCGGTATTGATGTGGGCGTTAGTGGTGGACTGATAGATACGCCCTGCCCCGCCGGTTGCCAGCACGGTTGCACGGGCTTTGAAGTAAACCACTTCACCGGTTTCGATACACAGCGCGGTACAACCCACCACTGCGCCATCGGCATTTTTCACCAGGTCCAGCGCATACCACTCGGAGAAAATAGTGGTGTGGTTTTTCAAATTCTGTTGATAAAGCGTGTGCAGCAGGGCGTGACCAGTACGGTCAGCTGCCGCTGCGGTACGTGCCGCCTGCTCGCCGCCGAAGTTTTTCGACTGGCCGCCGAACGGACGTTGATAGATGGTCCCATTCTCCAGACGGGAGAACGGCAGGCCCATATGATCCAGCTCCAGAATCGCTTCCGGGCCGGTCTTACACATGTATTCAATAGCGTCCTGGTCACCGATGTAGTCCGACCCTTTTACGGTGTCGTACATGTGCCATTCCCAGTTATCTTCATGGGTATTACCGAGCGCAACGGTGATACCACCCTGCGCAGATACGGTATGGGAACGGGTCGGGAACACTTTAGACAGCAGCGCACAAGTCTGGCCGCTTTGGGAAATTTGCAGCGCCGCGCGCATACCTGCGCCACCGGCACC
Organism: Kluyvera sp. EC_51; assembly: GCF_019584505.1. Taxonomy (NCBI): domain Bacteria; kingdom Pseudomonadati; phylum Pseudomonadota; class Gammaproteobacteria; order Enterobacterales; family Enterobacteriaceae; genus Kluyvera; species Kluyvera sp. EC_51. The sequence continues at coordinate 100,019 of NZ_VDAG01000006.1, forward strand.
AATCACAACAGCATCAAATTCTCTGACTGGCAGTTTCATCACACACCCCACACCGCAACAAATCCATAGATAACGTAAACCAACAGGGCCACAACAATAACCAGTTGCAGCGTCAGGCGCAGAGCCAGTGGTTTAACGTAGTCGGTTAACACCTGCCACATGCCGATCCAGGCATGAATCAAGATTGAGACCAGAGCCAGCAGGGTGAACACTTTGGTGAACGCAGAGGCAAAGAAACCGCTCCAGATTTCCCAGGTCACTTCACCGTGCGTCGCAAAAAAGCCCACCATGTAGATGATGTACAGAGTCAGGACAATAGCGGTGGCGCGGACGAGGATGAAGTCATGTACGCCGTTGCGTCCTAATGCTGAGGCGTTGCTTACCATACGAGGACTCCTGCAAGAATTGAAAGCACGACAGTAATAACAAAAGAGATTTTCGCAGAGCGCTGACCGGCTTCGAGAGTTTCTTCGATATAACCGAAATCCATTAACACGTGACGAATACCCACAACCGCATGGTACGCCAGCGCAGTGAGGATGCCCCACATAATGAATTTAACGAAGAAGCTGCTCATGATGGAGGAAGCGGTCTGGAAGCCTTCCGGGGAGGAGAGACTGGTGCCCAGCAACCATAGCAGAATACCGACCGCCACAAACGTGATCACACCGGATACGCGATGGAGAATGGACGCTATCGCTGTTATAGGGAACCGGATTGTTGTCAAATCCAGATTGACAGGTCTTTGTTTTTTCACATTTCTTATCATGAATAACGCCCACATGCTGTTCTTATTATTTCCTTCCTCCGGTCCGCAGGCGGGTCAAGCAGCGTCCTTTCTATAACTTCGCGTCATGGTTAAATCTGCTCACAGATGCTAAATCGACACGTTAAAACGCTGGGTGGCTCGGGATTGCAGGGTATTCCGGAGACCTGGCGGCAGTATAGGCTGTTCACAAAATCATTACAATTAACCTACATATAGTTTGTCCGGTTTTATGCAGAACAGTGATCATGCTCACGATTAAAACAATTTTTTAAAAATTAATCACGTGATTTGACAAATATTAAACATTATTGTTACAACCATCACCTGTAAAAGCATATAATGCTCAAAAGTTATGGGGTCACTCTTTCACCTGATAATAAGTTATGTAACAGTGTGACGGTATTGACCGAACTTATCAGGACAGTTATTAGTGTTGTACAGGTTTGAATCATCGGATTGCTAAGACCCTGATTTGCTGTTGTTTCACTGTAGATTAGACGTGCACCGTCAAGCGCCCTTGCTCTGTACCCTCGCGTTATCTTTACCGCAGAGCCGTGAGCCAAATAACAAACTGGCAACGTCGAACTATGTTTTGAATTGCAAATCCGGCATCCAGCAGTCTTAAGCAAAAAGGCGCTAAGGAGACCGTAAATGGCTGATACGAAGGCAAAAATCACTCTATCGGGTGATACTGCTATTGAACTGGATGTGCTAAAAGGCACGCTCGGTCAGGATGTTCTTGATATCCGTAGTCTGGGTTCGAAAGGCATTTTTACCTTTGACCCTGGTTTTACCTCTACCGCATCTTGCGAGTCTAAGATTACTTTTATTGATGGCGACGAAGGGATCTTGCTGCACCGTGGCTTCCCTATCGATCAGCTAGCCACAGAATCTAACTATCTCGAAGTGTGCTACATCCTGCTGTACGGTGAAAAACCGTCCCAGGCTGAATATGACGAGTTCACCACCACCGTAACTCGCCACACCATGATCCACGAGCAGATCACCCGCTTATTCCATGCGTTCCGTCGCGACTCTCACCCAATGGCGGTGATGTGCGGGATTACCGGCGCGCTGGCAGCGTTCTATCACGACTCCCTGGATGTAAATAACCCGCGTCACCGCGAGATTGCTGCATTCCGCCTGCTGTCGAAAATGCCGACCATGGCCGCGATGTGCTACAAATATTCCATCGGTCAACCGTTCGTCTATCCACGTAACGACCTCTCCTACGCCGGGAACTTCCTGCGTATGATGTTTGCGACTCCTTGCGAAGATTACGAAGTGAACCCGGTTCTGGAACGCGCAATGGATCGTATTCTGATCCTGCACGCTGACCACGAGCAGAACGCGTCCACCTCTACCGTCCGTACCGCTGGCTCTTCTGGTGCTAACCCGTTCGCCTGTATCGCTGCCGGTATCGCTTCTCTGTGGGGGCCAGCACACGGTGGCGCCAACGAAGCAGCACTGAAGATGCTGGAAGAGATCAGCTCCGTTGAGCACATCCCTGAGTTCGTGCGTCGTGCGAAAGATAAGAACGACTCTTTCCGTCTGATGGGCTTCGGCCACCGCGTGTACAAGAACTACGACCCGCGTGCCACCGTGATGCGTGAAACCTGTCACGAAGTGCTGAAAGAGCTGGGTACCAAAGATGACCTGCTGGAAGTGGCGATGGAGCTTGAGCACATTGCGCTGAACGACCCGTACTTCATCGAGAAGAAACTGTATCCGAACGTCGATTTCTACTCTGGCATCATCCTGAAAGCGATGGGTATTCCATCGTCCATGTTTACCGTTATCTTCGCGATGGCGCGTACCATTGGCTGGATTGCTCACTGGAACGAAATGCACACCGACGGCATGAAGATTGCGCGTCCTCGTCAGCTGTACACCGGCTACGAGCAGCGTGATTTCAAATCAGATCTCAAGAAGTAATCGAGAGTTTGAGAGTCAAAAAGCGCCTGCGGGCGCTTTTTTTATGGCTGCGGTGTGGTGATTTTCCCGGGGTCGCTGCGCTCACCCGGGCTACAGCCATGCATCCTGGTCGTTTTCACAACCTAATGCTGACACCCCGGGCACCAATAAAACGGCCTTGAGGAGAGCATCGTCTTTTCAATCACCCCACCGCAGCGCTCGCACGTTTCGCCATCGCGATGAAACACCTTGAAGCGAAATAGCGCGCCGTGGTGTTTATTATCATCCACCTGCCCGCGCGTGTTGTAGGAGAGTCGAGGAATATCGAGCAGCGCATGCGACAGCGCCTCGAGCTGCTGTTCATTGAGCTGCGACGCTTTATGGTTGCCGGTTAAGCCAACCTGCCAGAGGATCTCAACCCGCAGATAGTTACCCAGCCCCGCAAGAAACGCCTGATCCAACAGCAAGCCGGAGAACTGGCGGTTGCGGAATGTTGCCGACAGCAGCCGCGTTTTTACCACCTCGGGCGTTAAGGTCATATCAAGCACGTCTGGCCCAACGCGCAGTAAAAACGGGTGCGTTTTCACCTGCCCTGGCGTCAGCATCTCAATATCGGACGCGCTGTAGAGCAGAATCGCTTTATCCGCCGTTTGTAATTTAACCCGCAGTACCCGCGTGGTTTCGGGCATCTCCCCGGCGTTAACCACTCGCCACACGCCGTAGAGCTGATTGTGGCTATAGAGGGTCAGACCACCGGAAAAATGGGTCAGCAGCGCTTTACCGCGCGTTTCAACGTGGGTGACATGCTGGCCGATCAGGGTGGGTGCATAAGAGGATAATTCGGGGTACGCAAACCAGACCTCGGTCAACGGTTTGCCCTGAATCGCCTTTTCCAGGCTGTCCGCCGCCCGGCGGATCTCTGGACCTTCAGGCATAGTGATTGCTCCCTTTCGATCGTCAAGGCAACAATATTATCAATAATACGTTTGGCTCGCACACGGCGTGTCGATTAAAAAGAATGGGTGCATGAGGATAGCAACAACACCGCAAAGTGGCGGGGATGACTCCCCGCCGGCGCTCTTACTTAACAGATTCGTAAGCTGTGAAGACAGCGAGCTCCGCATGGCCGGTTCGGAGCCGTACCTCGCAGAGATCTTCCCTTGTGACCAGCACCACCAGAATGGCGGTGATGCAGATAACAATCAGGGCGATAACCATCGCCTTTGGCTGCTTCATAGCCTACTTCTCCTTGACCCGAAGGTCGGTAAGAGACTATCTTTATGATGCTGCTTCATAGTAGATGGCCTCAGATTAATGTTTAACGTCCTGCAAGACGTTGAAAGTTAACTGGGGCTTTTCTCTATCTGCCTTTCGGCTAATGCCTGAGACAAATAGCCTCAAGCACCCGCCGAAAGTGTACTGCAATTTCCGTCCGTTTCAGCCTTGATGAATTCCGAATTACCGGCGGTTTTGTCGGCACTCACTCAACAACATCATGCCCTTACCTGAATGCCCTGCGCGATAAATTCGCGCCGCAGACGGCGAGCAAACGCCAGCGCATGCGCGCCGTCACCGTGCAGGCAGACCGTTTCCGCCGTTACATTGGCCCACTGGCCGTCTACGGTTCTCACACGCCCACGCTGCATCATCTCCAGCGTTTGTGCCAGCGCCTGCTCTTCATCGCTAATCAGCGCTCCCGGCTGGCTGCGCGGCACCAGAGCACCGTCAGACTGATAGCCCCGGTCGGCAAACACTTCCTGACGCGTGGCGAGTCCGTGGCGCGATCCGGCGTGAATCAGCTCACTTCCTGCCAGGCCGACCAGAATCAGCGTCGGATTCACCGCAAACACCGCCTTAGCAATAGCATCCGCTAATGCCGGGTCTTTGGCGGCCTGGTTATAGAGCATGCCGTGCGGCTTCACGTGATGCAGTACACCGCCTTCAGCCTGGACTATCGCCGACAGGGCGCCAATTTGGTACAGCGTCTGGGCGTAGACCGTTTCCGGCGGCAGCTGCATCGCGGTGCGGCCAAAATTATCCCGGTCGGGGAAGCTCGGATGCGCCCCCACGGCCACGCCATTTTGCAGCGCCGCGCGCGCGCAGGTCAGCATCATCCCGGCATCGCCTGCATGAAAGCCGCAGGCGATGTTGGCCGAGGAGACCAGCGTCAGCAGTTCAGCATCGCTGGCCGCGCCTTCGCCAAGGTCGGCGTTGAGATCAATCATCATCATTAAGCCGCCAGGTGAGCTGTTCCAGATAGCGCTGCTGGTCGTGACGCGCCTTGAGCGCCTCTTCAAGCGTACAGCGAATGAAGTGAATGGGCTGCCCGAGGGGAATTTGCGCCAGCTGGAACATATCCGCTTCGATAATGCAGGCAATGCGCGGATAACCACCGGTGGTCTGGGCATCGTTCATCAGCACGATAGGCTGACCGTTATGCGGCACCTGCACCACGCCGGGCACCAGGCCATGAGACACCAGCTCACGGGCGTTATCACGCACCAGCGGTTGCCCTTTCAGGCGGTAACCCATCCGGTTGCTCTGCGGGCTTAAGTGCCACGGCGAGCGCCAGAAGGTCTCCTGCGAGGTCGTATCAAATTCGTGATACTCCGGCCCCGGCAAAGCGCGAATACGGTTGCTGGCGATAAGCGGTTTAACGCCACGCGGCTCGCGGAACGTACGCACGGGCTTCCCCAGCGGCAGCACGTCGCCATCCTGCAGACGACGGCCTTCAAAGCCGCCTATGCCAACGTTAAGATCGGTACTGCGCGACCCCATCACGGCAGGAACATCAATCCCCCCCGCCAGCGCCAGATAGCTGCGAATACCGTGCTGCGGGCGCTTGAGCGTGAGCGTCTGGCCGGTTTTAGCCCAGTGTCGCCAGCCGCTCCATACCGCCTCACCGTCCAGCGTCGCTTCGCAGCCCGCGCCCGTCAGCGCAAACCAGCCGTCGCGGGCAAAGGTAAACGTCGCCATACCGAGGGTTATCTCCAGCGCAGCGGCGTTGGCATCGTTGCCCACCAGCAGGTTGGCGGTCATCAGCGCCGGTTTATCCAGCGCCCCGCAGCGGCTCACGCCGAACTGCCGTAGCCCATCGCGCCCCGCGTCCTGCACCGAGGTATACATGCCTGCACGAATCACCTTCAGCATATGCCCTCCTTTTGCGGCACGAAGCGCACCGTGTCTCCGGGGCGCAGTAATATCGGCTCTTCACGATTGGGCGAGAACAGCGGCAGCGACGTGCGGCCAATCAGCTGCCAGCCGCCCGGCGTGGACAACGGATAAATACCGGTTTGCTGGCCGCCAATGCCCACCGAGCCGGCAGGCACTTTCAAACGCGGCTCCGCACGGCGCGGCATGGCCAGCGAAGCTGGCAGCCCGCCAAGGTAGGGAAAGCCCGGCTGGAAGCCGAGGAACCACACCACGTAGTCCACCGACGCATGCAGCTCCACCACCTGCTTCGGGGTAAAGCCGCTAAGGCGGGCGACCTCGGTCAGATCCGGCCCCTGTTCACCGCCATAAATAACGGGAATATCGATCGCACGGGAATCCGGCTCCAGAGCTTCACTCTCTTCCCACCAGCGCTGGAGTCGTTCAATAGCATCCAGCGCCAGAGTCTGCGGATCGGTTAATGTCACCGTGATATTATTCATACCAGGAATGACGTCTACCACGTCCGGTAATGTCGCCACTCGCTGGGCCAAACGCCATACCCGCTTTTGCGCCGCCAGCGTCACCGGCGGCTCCAGCTCCAGTACGACAGCCGTTTCACCTAACAGATAACAACGCGCTCGCTGCACTTTATTCCCTCATCATCAGGCCGGATTGGGGATGTCCACAAAGGTCACATCCAGATCGGTCGTTTCGGTGAGCCACTCGCTCAGCGCGCGAATACCACCGCGTTCCGTGGCGTGGTGGCCCGCTGCATAAAAGTGTAGCCCCTGCTCGCGGGCGGAATGAATGGTCTGCTCTGAAACCTCACCGGTAATAAACGCATCGACGCCAAAGCGTGCCGCGCTGTCGATAAAGCCCTGACCGCCGCCGGTACACCAGGCCACGCGCGAGACTTTATCCGGCCCGGTATCCCCGCTCCACAGCGGTTTACGCCCCAGTCGAGCTTCAATCCATGAGGCCAGTTCCAGCCCCGATACCGGCATCGAGAGTTCGCCCCACGGCACCAGTGGTTCGATCTCACCCATCACGTTGATACCGAGCAGCTGCGCCAGCTGTACGTTGTTACCCAGCTCCGGGTGCGCATCCAGCGGCAGGTGCCAGCCATACAGGTTGATGTCGTTCTCCAGCAGCGCTTTCAGACGATTGCGCTTCATGCCGCGGATGACCGGCGACTCCCCTTTCCAGAAGTAACCGTGGTGCACAATCACCGCATCCGCCTGCTGGCGCACGGCTTCGTCAATCAGCGCCTGGCTGGCGGTCACGCCAGTCACAATCTTCTGTACCATTTCACGCCCTTCGACCTGCAGGCCGTTAGGGGCGTAATCGCTGAAGGCGGCGCTGTTGAGTTTTTCATTAATCAGTTGTTCTAGTTCGGTATTTTTCATCATCGCTCTCTTCAATATTGATGCCTTACTACAGGATAAAATAGCGTCACTGACGCATTACGTCGATACACAATTCGTTAACCTTCACCTGATACCGCTTAACTACGCGCAATAAATGCTTAAGTAACACGATTTGTCTGTTTTTGTGTGACCGAAATCATGTATATTTATGCAACCATACCGCATATTACAAAGATAATACGATTCTCTTCGTATTATTACATAAATGAAACAAAGCCTTGCGTAGCGTGATGTTGCCGGGTTTCGAGGTCAAATGTGCAATGAATAAATCACAATCGCAGCCAAAGGCAATTTACTACGTCGTCGCGCTGCAAATTTGGGAATACTTTAGTTTCTATGGCATGCGCGCGCTGCTGATCCTGTATCTCACCAATCAACTGAAATACAACGACACCCACGCTTACGAGCTGTTTAGCGCTTACTGTTCATTAGTTTATGTGACGCCAATCCTCGGTGGCTACCTGGCGGATAAAGTCCTCGGCAACCGCATGGCCGTCATGCTGGGCGCGCTGCTGATGGTTATCGGCCATATGGTGCTCGGGGCCAGCGAAGTGGCGCCGATGTTCCTGTACCTGTCGCTGGCGATTATCGTCTGCGGCTACGGGCTGTTTAAATCGAACATCAGCTGCCTGCTGGGCGAGCTCTATGAACCTACCGACCCACGTCGCGATGGCGGCTTCTCGCTGCTTTACGCGGCAGGTAACGTCGGCTCCATCGTCGCTCCTATCGCCTGTGGTTTCGCCCAGGAACAGTATAGCTGGGCAATGGGCTTCACCCTCGCCGCGGTAGGCATGCTCGCCGGTCTGGTTATCTTTATCAGCGGCCGCCGCCACTTTGCCCACACCGCCGGTGTGAACAAAGAAGTGCTGTGCGCGAAAAAATTCCTGCTGCCGAACTGGGGCTGGCTGCTGGTTCTGCTGGTCGTTGCACCGCTGTTTATCACCGTACTGTTCTGGAAAGAGTGGTCGGTCTATGCGCTGATTGTCGCGTCTATCATCGGCCTGGTGGTGCTGGCAAAAATTTATCGTCGTGCAGAAACTGCCGAGCAGCGTAAAGACCTGCGTCTGATTGTTGTGCTGACCTTCTTCAGCCTGCTGTTCTGGGCGTTTGCCCAGCAGGGTGGCAGCTCCATCAGCCTCTATATCGACCGTTTCGTTAACCGTAACGTGCTGGGCTATGAAGTGCCGACCGCGATGTTCCAGTCGGTAAACGCCTTTGCCGTGATGCTGTGCGGGATCGTGCTGGCCTGGCTGATTAAAGAGAAAGTGACCAACAACCGCGATCTGCGCCTGTGGGGCAAATACGCGCTGGGCCTTGGCCTGATGAGCGCAGGTTTCTGCATTCTGACCCTGAGCGCACGTCTGTCCGCAAGCTACGGTCACTCCTCCATGCCGCTGATGCTGCTGGGGCTGTCGGTGATGGGCTTTGCCGAGCTGTTTATCGACCCGGTGGCGATGTCGCAGATCACCCGCATCCAGATCCCGGGTGTGACCGGCGTGCTGACCGGCATCTATATGCTGCTCTCCGGCGCGGTGGCAAACTACGTGGCGGGAATTATTGCCGACCAGACCTCTCAAGGTTCGTTCGACTCTGCGGGCGCGGTGGATTACTCCATCAACGCCTACATTGATGTGTTCAGCGAAATCACCTGGGGCGCGCTGGCCTGTGTCGCCGTGGTGCTGGTTATCTGGCTGTACCATTCGATGAAAGTTCGCTCCCGCCGCCTGGCAGCCGAAGCGTAACCCCATCCTGTAGCCCGGACGAGGCGTGTAAACGCCGACTCCGGGGATTCCCCGGCGTCACGTCGTTCGGCCGGGCTACTGAAGATGCTTCGCCGCTTCATAGGCAGCAAGCGTCGCTACCCTCGCCTCAGCGTGATCGACAATCGGTCGCGGATAGTGAATCTCAACGCCCTGCTTTTCCGCCCACGCCCACGGCTGGTGAATTGCCTTATCCGGCACCTCGGCTAACTCCGGTAACCACTCACGGATAAACGCCCCACGCTTATCAAAACGTTCGCCCTGTGTCGTGGGGTTGAAGATACGAAAATAGGGCGCCGCATCCGTTCCGGTTGAAGCCGCCCACTGCCAGCCACCGTTGTTAGCCGCCAGACAACCGTCCACCAGCTGCGACATAAAGTAGCGTTCACCCTGCCGCCAGTCGATCAACAAATCTTTGACCAGGAAGCTGGCGACAATCATCCGCAGCCGATTATGCATCCAGCCGGTTGCATTAAGCTGCCGCATTGCCGCATCCACAATCGGGTAGCCGGTACGCCCCTCCTGCCAGGCGATAAGCGCGTCTGACGGCTCGCGCCAGCGTACGCGATCGGTCCAGTCGATAAACGGGCGATGTTTGCAGAGCCGAGGGAAGTTGGTCATCAGGTGACGATAAAACTCGCGCCAGATAAGTTCGTTCAGCCAGACGCTGCCCGCACCGCCGTTCAGCGCCTCTGGCTGTTCTGCCAGAAGTCGGTACAGGCACTGACGTGGCGAAAGCACACCGACGGCGAGACAGGCCGACAGGCGGCTGGTGCCTTCAATGGATGGGAAATCACGCTGAGCCTCGTATTCACCCGCGCCTTCCTGACAAAAACGACGCAGCTGGCCAATCGCCGTCTTTTCGTCAGGCGGGAACAGCGCCGGGTCAAACGACTGTTGGGGATAGTGAAAATGGAGTGTTGCAGCATCGGCCACCGCCGGAGCAGACCGCGCCTCGGGGGCCCGCACGCATTCGGGCATGTGCTCTTTTAAGCGCCGCAGCCAGGCGTTTTTATACGGTGTGAAAACTTTATACATTTCGTGATTGCCGGTCATCACCGCACCGGGCGGCAGGATCACGCTATCATCAAAGCCCTGACACACCGTGTCGGTCAGCGCCCGCTCTACGGCGGCGTCGCGCTGGCGTTCGTTGAATTCGTACTGGTAGTTATAAAAAAGCTGCGTGACCTGGTGCTGCTGGCACACCGTTTTGACGACCTCGACGCTGGCGGCAAAGTCGGCCACCTCATGGAATATCAGCGGGATATTTTTCTCTGCCAGCGAGCGGCGCAGCGCGTTCAGCTGCGCGGCAATATAAGCGGCCTGGCGGGGTGCCATACTGTGCGTAGCCCACTGTTCGGGAGTGGCGATAAACAATGCCAGCACCTGCGCATTGGGATCGCGGCAGGCGGCGGCAAGGGCAAAATTGTCGTGCAGTCGGAGATCGGCGCGAAACCAGACCAGATGGGTAGACATAAATATCCTGAATGTATTCAACGAATACTTTCATCTTACACCAAATGTCAGGAGGACAAATGCGGGTCGTTGTGCCCTCCCGGAGTCGGCGCATTCGCGCCTCGTCCGGGCTACCTGAAAACAAAAAAGCCGCCCTGGTAAGGACGGCTTTGTAGCCCGGCCAAGCGCAGCGCCGCCGGGAATGGCACGACACTATCAATAGAAGTCGCAGGCGGCCTCTTCAGCCTGTGCCATCCATACCGGCTTATCGCTGGTCTTCGACCATACGCGGTGCAGGTAGCTGTAGAAGCGGGCACGGTCTTTCCAGAACAGCATCACCGGTAATGCGACGATCCCCGCCACCACGGCGAAAGTACGACGTAACAATACGATGTGTGCAGGATATTTTCTATACAGGTCCATATTCTCTCCCCTAAGTTGGCCGGCAACGCACGCCGGAAAATAAAGCTCAGTAATCTGACTAAAAGAGTACCGTTATTTGTGTAATTTTACTACTCATCCGACCACTAATTTTTGTGCATTTAGTGTTTATTTACATTCATGCCGTAACTGAGTTACATGATTGTTAAATTAATACTAACCATTAGTTAAATTGTGGATTACGGTCATTTTTATACTTTTTTTACACCCCGCCATTCTATTTTTGCGAAATCTTTGCACCCAAAAACCTACGCTTAGCGCATCAACTGAACCATCCGGAGGTGGATTGTGACTACAGGCGTAATAGCCGGCACGGTGCTGGTGTTCCTGTTACTGGCGTATCTGGTTTATGCCCTTTTCAAGGCGGAGGCGCTGTAATGGCTGCTCAAGGATTTTTACTCGTTGCCAGCTTCCTGCTGGTGCTGTTTGTTCTTGCCCGCCCGCTTGGCAAAGTGCTGGCTGGGATGATTAACAACACGCCGCTGCCGGGGCTTGCCCGCTGTGAAAGCGGGCTCTGGCGCATCATGGGCATTTCCGGTCAGGAGATGAGCTGGGGGCGATATACCATTGCTATCCTGCTGCTGAACCTGGTCGGGCTGTTGGTGCTGTTTGCCATGCTGATGCTACAGGGCGTGCTGCCGCTGAATCCACAAAACCTTCCGGGGCTGTCATGGCATCTGGCGCTCAATACCGCCGTTAGCTTTGTCAGTAACACCAACTGGCAATCCTATAGTGGTGAAACCACCCTGAGCTACTTTAGCCAGATGGCCGGCCTGACGGTGCAGAACTTCCTCTCAGCCGCCACCGGGATTGCCGTGCTGTTTGCACTGGTGCGTGCTTTTGCCCGACATAGCGTGAATACGCTGGGCAACGCCTGGGTCGATATCACCCGCATCACGCTGTGGCTGCTGCTGCCGATTTCCCTGCTGCTGGCCCTGTTCTTCATCCAGCAAGGGGCGTTACAAAACTTCCTGTCCTACCAGCCGTTTACCACCATTGAAGGCGCCCATCAGCTACTGCCAATGGGGCCGGTAGCGTCTCAGGAAGCCATTAAAATGCTCGGCACCAACGGCGGCGGCTTCTTTAACGCCAACTCCTCACATCCGTTTGAGAACCCGACGGCGCTGACCAACTTTGTGCAGATGCTGGCGATTTTCCTCATCCCTGCCGCACTGTGTTTTGCCTTTGGTGACGCGGTGGGTGATAACCGTCAGGGCCGCGCCATCCTGTGGGCCATGACGCTTATTTTCATCATCTGCGTCGCGGTGGTGATGTGGGCTGAAACTCGCGGTAACCCGCACCTGTTAGCCTTCGGTGCCGACAGCAGCATCAATATGGAAGGCAAAGAGAGCCGCTTTGGCATTCTGGCCAGCAGCCTGTACGCCGTGGTGACCACTGCCGCCTCCTGCGGTGCGGTCAACGCAATGCACGACTCCTTTACCGCACTGGGCGGCATGATCCCGCTGTGGCTGATGCAGATTGGTGAAGTGGTCTTCGGCGGCGTGGGTTCTGGCCTCTACGGCATGCTGCTGTTCGTCCTGCTGGCGGTATTTATCGCCGGGCTGATGATTGGCCGCACCCCGGAATACCTCGGTAAAAAAATCGACGTGCCGGAAATGAAGATGACCGCGCTGGCGATTCTGGTTACCCCAACGCTGGTGCTGCTTGGCACAGCGCTGGCGATGATGACCGATGCAGGCCGCAGCGCGATGGCGAACCCCGGTTCGCACGGCTTTAGCGAAGTGCTGTACGCCGTGTCGTCGGCGGCAAACAACAACGGTAGCGCCTTTGCCGGTCTTAGCGCCAACACGCCGTTCTGGAACTGTCTGCTGGCCGCGTGCATGTTCCTCGGCCGCTTCGGGGTGATTGTGCCAGTGCTGGCGATTGCCGGTTCATTGGTGAGCAAAAAAATTCAGCCCGCCACCTCAGGCACCCTGGCGACCCACGATGCGCTGTTTATCGGCCTGCTGATGGGGACCGTGCTGCTGGTCGGCGCCCTGACCTTTATTCCCGCGCTGGCGATTGGCCCTGTTGCGGAACATCTTTCCCTGTTTTGAGTGATGCGGAGCTATTGGTTATGAGTCGCAAACAACTGGCCCTGTTTGAACCTTCTCTGGTTCGTCAGGCGTTGATCGATGCCGTGAAAAAACTGAGCCCGACCATTCAGTGGCGCAACCCGGTGATGTTTATCGTCTGGGTAGGCAGCGTGCTCACCAGCGGACTGGCCGCCGCCATGGCGCTGGGCACCCTGCCTGGCAATGCGTGGTTTAGCGGCGCTATCGCGCTGTGGCTATGGTTTACCGTGCTGTTCGCCAACTTTGCCGAAGCGATGGCGGAAGGCCGCAGCAAGGCGCAGGCGAACAGCCTGAAAGGGGTGAAGAAAACGGCGTTTGCCCGCAAACTGCGCGAAGCCCGCTACGGTGCCGCGATGGATCACGTTCCGGCAGATGAACTGCGCAAAGGCGACGTGGTGCTGGTCGAAGCCGGGGATATCATTCCCTGCGACGGTGAAGTCATTGAGGGCGGCGCATCGGTGGATGAAAGCGCCATTACCGGTGAATCGGCTCCGGTTATCCGTGAGTCCGGCGGCGACTTTGCTTCGGTGACCGGTGGGACGCGCATCCTCTCCGACTGGCTGGTCGTGCGCTGCAGCGTGAACCCTGGCGAAACCTTCCTTGACCGGATGATCGCCATGGTCGAAGGCGCGCAGCGTCGTAAAACGCCTAACGAAATTGCCCTGACCATCTTGCTGGTCGCGCTGACTATCGTGTTCCTGCTGGCGACCGCCACCATCTGGCCGTTCTCCGCCTGGAGCGGTACGCCGATTAGCGTCACTGTGCTGGTCGCCCTGCTGGTGTGCCTGATTCCGACCACCATCGGCGGCCTGCTTTCCGCCATCGGCGTGGCCGGGATGAGCCGTATGCTCGGCGCCAACGTGATCGCCACCAGCGGTCGTGCGGTCGAAGCAGCGGGCGACGTTGACGTGCTGCTGCTGGATAAAACCGGCACCATCACGCTCGGTAACCGTCAGGCTTCCCAGTTCCTGCCAGCCGATGGCGTGGACGAAAAAACGCTGGCCGATGCCGCGCAGCTGTCATCGCTGGCGGACGAAACGCCGGAAGGCCGCAGTATCGTGGTGCTGGCTAAACAGCGCTTCAATCTGCGCGAGCGGGATCTGCAAACGCTGCATGCCACCTTCGTCCCCTTTACCGCCCAAAGCCGCATGAGCGGGATCAACATTGACAACCGCCTGATTCGTAAAGGCTCCGTCGATGCTATCCGCCGCCATATCGAAAGCAACGGTGGCAGCTTCCCACAGGACGTGGAGCAGAAAGTGGAGAGCGTTGCCCGCCTGGGTGCCACCCCACTGGTGGTGGCCGAAGGGGCACGGGTGCTTGGCGTGATATCCCTGAAAGATATCGTCAAAGGCGGGATTAAAGAGCGCTTCGCCCAGCTGCGCAAAATGGGTATCAAGACGGTGATGATCACCGGCGACAACCGCCTCACCGCCGCCGCCATCGCCGCCGAAGCGGGCGTGGATGACTTCCTGGCCGAAGCCACGCCGGAGGCCAAACTGGCGCTGATTCGTCAGTATCAGTCTGAAGGCCGCATGGTGGCGATGACCGGCGACGGCACCAACGATGCCCCGGCGCTGGCGCAGGCCGACGTGGCGGTAGCAATGAACTCCGGGACCCAGGCAGCGAAAGAGGCTGGCAACATGGTGGATCTGGACTCGAACCCCACCAAGCTGATTGAAGTGGTGCATATCGGTAAGCAGATGCTGATGACCCGTGGTTCGCTGACCACCTTCAGTATTGCCAACGACGTTGCCAAGTACTTCGCCATTATTCCCGCGGCGTTCGCGGCAAGCTGGCCGCAGCTGGGCGTGCTCAACATCATGCACCTGCACTCGCCAGACTCGGCGATTCTGAGCGCGGTGATTTTCAACGCCCTGATTATCGTCTTCCTGCTGCCGCTAGCGCTGAAAGGGGTGAGCTATCGTCCGCTCTCCGCCTCGGCGATGCTGCGCCGTAACCTGTGGATTTACGGTGCGGGTGGTCTGGTTGTGCCGTTTATCGGCATCAAAGTTATCGATTTACTGCTGACCCTGTTGGGTCTGGTCTGAGGAAATAGACATGTCTGCATTACGTCCTGCCATCGTGATTTTTCTGTTCCTGACGCTTATCACCGGGGGGCTCTACCCTCTGCTGACCACCGCGCTGGGGCAGTGGATCTTTCCGGCACAGTCGGGAGGGTCGTTGATTATCGAAAACCATGAAATTCGCGGATCGTACCTGATCGGGCAGAACTTTACCGATCCCCGCTATTTCCAGGGCCGCCCTTCGGCGACGTCGGACTCCCCGGATAACCCGATGGCATCCGGCGGCAGCAACCTGGCGGGCAGCAACCCGACGCTGGATAAACAGTTTACCGACCGCATCACCGCGCTGCGCGCCGCTAACCCGGAAGCCAGCCGCGAGGTGCCGGTGGAACTGGTTACCGCCTCCGCCAGCGGGCTGGACCCTAACCTGACGCCAGCCGCCGCGTTGTGGCAGGTGCCGCGTATCGCCAAAGCGCGCAACGTCCCGGCAGAGTGGCTGCGTAAAGAGGTCGAAGCGGCGACAAACTCTCCGCTGCTCGGCTTTCTCGGACAACCTGTGGTAAATATTACTAAGCTGAATATGGCGCTGGATGCCCACAAGGATAACTGATGATGACCGACGAGCCGCTGCGTCCCAACCCGGATCGCCTGCTGGAACAAGCCACCGAAGCTCACCGCGGCAAGCTGAAGATTTTCTTCGGTGCCTGTGCTGGCGTGGGAAAAACCTGGGCGATGCTGGCCGAGGCGCAGCGTCTGCGGTCGCAAGGGCTGGATATTCTGGCGGGCGTGGTGGAGACGCACGGGCGTAAGGAGACCGCCGCGATGCTCAGCGGCCTCACCCTCCTGCCACCAAAGCGCAGTGCCTATCGTGGGCGCTACGTTTATGAGTTCGACCTCGATGCCGCCCTCGCCCGCCGTCCGGCGTTGGTGTTAATGGACGAGCTCGCGCACAGCAATGCGCCCGGCTCGCGCCACCCGAAGCGCTGGCAGGACATTGATGAACTGCTGGAGGCGGGCATCGATGTTTTCACCACCGTTAACGTTCAGCACCTGGAAAGCCTCAACGACATCGTCAGCGGCGTAACCGGCATTCAGGTACGCGAAACGGTGCCTGACCCCTTTTTTGATGCCGCCGATGAGGTGGTGCTCGTCGACCTTCCCCCGGACGATTTGCGCCAGCGCCTGAACGAAGGAAAGGTCTATCTTGCCGGGCAGGCCGAACGCGCCATCGAGAACTTTTTCCGCAAAGGTAACCTGATTGCCCTGCGTGAACTGGCGCTGCGCCGCACCGCCGACCGCGTGGACGATCAGATGCGTGCCTGGCGCGATGGCCAGGGGCAAGAAAAAGTCTGGCACACCCGCGATGCCATTTTGCTGTGCATCGGTCACCACAGCGGCAGCGAAAAGCTGGTGCGCTCTGCCGCCCGGCTGGCGGCCCGCCTTGGCAGCGCCTGGCATGCCGTCTATGTCGAAACCCCGACCCTACACCGACTGCCTGAGCCGCAGCGCCGAGCCATTCTCAACGCCTTGCGTCTGGCGCAGGAGCTGGGCGCTGAAACGGCCACGCTTTCTGAGCCATCGGAAGAGGCTGCAGTCATCCGCTACGCGCGCGAGCACAACCTTGGCAAAATCGTGATTGGCCGCCAGAAAAAGCGCCACTGGTGGCGAGGTGAACGCTTTGGCGAACGCATCTCCCGCCACGCCCCAGAGCTGGATCTGCTGGTCGTCGGCGTCGATGAATCACCCCTTCCCCTGCCGGAACGGGCGCGCGATCAACGGCCGTTTATGGATAAGTCGCGGGTGCAGATTCGCGGCTGCCTGGTGGCGCTGGGGCTGTGTGCCGGTATTACGCTGATTGCCGATCAATTTCTGATGGCCTTTGAGGCCGCCAACCTGGTGATGCTGTATCTGCTGGGCGTGGTGATCGTCGCGCTGTTTTACGGCCGTTGGCCTTCGGTGCTCGCCACGGTGATTAACGTGGTCAGCTTCGATCTCTTTTTCATTGCCCCGCGCGGGACGCTCGCCGTCTCTGACGTGCAGTACCTGCTCACTTTTGGCGTGATGCTCACCGTGGGTCTGGTTATCGGTAATCTCACCGCCGGCGTGCGCTATCAGGCGCGGGTGGCGCGCTATCGAGAACAGCGCACGCGCCATCTTTATGAGATGTCCAAAGCGCTCGCCGTGGGCCGCAACGCCCACGATATCGCCCACACCTGCGAGCAGTATATTCGCACCACCTTCCATGCGCGCAGCCAGGTACTGATGCCGGATGAACAGGGGAAGCTGACGTCGCTGACCCACCAGGAAGGTATGACGCCGTGGGATGACGCCATTGCTCACTGGAGCTTTGATAAAGGGCTGCCAGCGGGCGCAGGAACCGATACCCTGCCCGGCGTACCGTACCTGATCCTGCCCCTGCGTAGCGCCGATAAAACCCACGGGCTTATCGTGGTCGAGCCCAATAACCTGCGCCAGTTGATGATCCCCGAGCAGCAGCGGCTGCTGGAAACCTTCACCCTACTGGTCGCCAGCGCACTGGAACGCCTGGCGTTGACCGAAAGTGAGGAGCAATCGCGACTTATCAGCGCCCGCGAAAGCCTGCGCAATTCACTGCTGGCGGCACTTTCTCACGATCTACGTACGCCGCTGACCGTGCTGTTCGGTCAGGCGGAAATCCTGACGCTCGACCTTGCCAGCAGTGGCTCACCGTACGCCCCACAGGCCAATGAAATTCGCCAACACGTGCTCAATACCACGCGACTGGTCAATAATTTGCTGGATATGGCGCGGCTGCAATCGGGCGGCTTTAATCTGAATAAAGAGTGGCTGACGCTCGAGGAAGTGGTCGGTAGCGCGCTGCGTATGCTGGAACCAAGCCTTAACGGTCGGCATATCGCCCTCTCCCTCCCCGACCCGCTGATGCTGGTCCACATCGACGGCCCGCTGTTTGAACGTGTGCTGATTAACCTGCTGGAAAACGCTGTGAAATATGCGGGTTATGACGCCGAGATAGGTATCACCGCCACCACCAAAGATGACCATCTGTTGCTCGATGTCTGGGACAGCGGCCCGGGCATTCCCGGCGGGCAGGAAGAGCATATTTTTGCCAAGTTTACCCGTGGGCATAAAGAGTCCGCGATCCCCGGCGTCGGCCTGGGGCTGGCTATCTGCCAGGCGATTGTCGATATTCACGGCGGGACGCTCTCCGCCAGCAACCGCCCGGAAGGCGGCGCCTGTTTTCGTGTTACACTTCCGTTAGAACAACCACCTGAACTTGATGAGGGACACGACGGCCTGTGACCAGCGTTTTAATTGTTGAAGATGAACAAGCGATCCGCCGTTTTCTGCGCACCGCGCTGGAAGCTGATGAACTGCGCGTTTTTGATGCCCCTACGCTCCAGCGAGGCCTGCTGGAAGCCGCGACGCGCAAGCCTGACCTGATCATTCTCGACCTCGGCCTGCCCGACGGGGACGGGCTGGATTTTATCCGCGACATTCGTCAGTGGAGCCCGGTACCGATTATTGTGCTGTCGGCGCGCAGCGAAGAGAGCGATAAAATTGCCGCGCTCGACGCGGGCGCAGATGACTATCTCAGCAAACCTTTTGGTATCGGCGAACTTCAGGCTCGCCTGCGCGTCGCGCTGCGCCGCCATGCGGGCAGCCAGCCGAACGACCCGATCGTCACGTTCTCGGATACCACCGTCGACCTTGCCGCCCGTCGTATCACGCGCGGCGGTGAAGAAATTCACCTCACCCCTATTGAGTTCCGCCTGCTGGCAGTGCTGCTCAACAATGCGGGGAAGGTGCTCACCCAACGCCAGCTACTCAATCAGGTCTGGGGGCCAAATGCCGTGGAGCATAGTCACTATTTGCGCATTTATATGGGGCACCTGCGCCAAAAGCTGGAAATAGATCCCGCACGCCCTCAGCATTTATTAACCGAAACCGGAATTGGCTATCGGTTTATGTTATGAATACTTATTCATAATTCTTGCCCCCTTCAATTATTATTCCATAAATACATTAATCCTAAGCCGCGAAATATTACCGCGGCGTCACCACCGTTATTTAAACTAAATATTAAACAGTTTATTCACAACATTGAAACAATACAGCATTTAATCCTGGCATCACCCCTACCAATAATGGATAATTTCACTATTGATCTTGTTATGTTGATCACCCTCACAGTTTTAAGACCATTCAGAGATAAAATGACTCCGCTTTAAGATATTCATCGAAGGTATACGAAATGGAAAACAATAACCGATTGATGCCTCATATTCGACGGACAACACATATTATGATGTTTGCCCATCGCAATAGTTTCGATTTTCACTTCTTTAACGCCCGATAAGTCTCCCGACTTCGGGCGCCTCGCAGTTATTCCCTGCTAATACGGGCTCACGCCTGTAGCCAGCGCTCGCTCTGACAAACCTAACGCTTCCGGCCACCGGACCGGCTGGGTTTGCCACATTCCAAAAAAGCTCACGCCCTGACGTTATTGTCAGCGAGATAGTGTTGCTTTTTTTCCGGCGAAATCAATTTCTCATTCGGGAAATTGAGGGACTGCTATTACCTAAAATAAAGAGATGAAAAATGTCTGAATTAAAAATTGCCGTAAGCCGTACTTGCCCGGACTGTTTTACTACTCAGCGTAGTATTATCAATACCTGCGACACTCACTTTATTGATGTTGCTGCTGCCGTATTATCTATTGAAGACGTTGAGTGTGGTAAACTCGATGAAATAGACGCGACGGGTTATAACCTGCCAGTATTTATTGCTATTAATAAAGACCAAATTGTTCCCGCCGAATATCTCTCACGTATTCAAGGGGTATTTGAGCATGACGAAACCCGCAACGACTTCTATGGTCGCCAGCTGGAATCGGCGGCACACAAGTATGAAGTGAATCTGCGCCCACCGTTCTTTAGCGCGCTGGTCGATTACGTCGCGCAGGGTAACAGCGCGTTTGACTGCCCGGGGCATCAGGGTGGTGAATTCTTCCGTCGTCACCCTTCCGGCAACCAGTTTGTTGAATACTTTGGCGAAACCCTGTTCCGCTCTGACCTTTGCAACGCTGACGTGGCCATGGGTGACCTGCTGATCCACGAAGGCGCGCCGTGCATTGCGCAGCAGCACGCGGCCAAAGTGTTTAACGCTGACAAAACTTACTTCGTCCTGAACGGTACCTCTTCTTCTAACAAAGTGGTGCTGAACGCCCTGCTCACCCCGGGTGACCTGGTGCTGTTTGACCGCAACAACCACAAATCCAACCACCACGGTGCGCTGTTACAAGCGGGGGCCACGCCAATTTATCTGGAAACCGCACGTAACCCGTACGGCTTTATCGGCGGTATTGATGCCCACTGCTTTGAAGAGAGCTATCTGCGCGAACTGATTGCCGAAGTCGCACCAAACCGCGCGCGCAATCAGCGTCCTTTCCGCCTGGCGGTCATTCAGCTCGGCACCTACGACGGCACGATTTATAACGCTCGTCAGGTGGTGGATAAAATTGGTCATCTTTGCGACTACATTCTGTTTGACTCCGCGTGGGTCGGCTACGAACAGTTTATTCCGATGATGGCCGACTGCTCGCCGCTGCTGCTTGAGCTTAACGAGAACGATCCAGGGATTCTGGTCACCCAGTCGGTGCATAAACAGCAGGCGGGCTTCTCTCAGACTTCGCAAATTCACAAAAAAGATAGCCATATCAAAGGCCAGCAGCGATATGTTCCGCATAAGCGTCTTAATAACGCCTTTATGATGCACGCCTCCACCAGCCCGTTCTACCCGCTGTTTGCCGCGCTGGACGTGAACGCCCGCATGCACGAAGGTCAGGCAGGCCGCAACATGTGGATGGACTGCGTCTCCAACGGTATCGAAGCGCGTAAGCTGATCCTCGATAACTGCCACCACATTCGCCCGTTCGTGCCTGCCGAGATTGACGGTAAACCATGGCAGTCCTGGCCGACCGAGAGCATCGCTAACGATCTGCGTTTCTTCCACTTTGTCCCAGGCGAGCGCTGGCACGGTTTTGAAGGCTATGCCGAACATCAGTACTTTGTCGATCCATGCAAACTGCTGCTGACCACGCCGGGCATCAACGGTGAAGGTGAATATGACACCTTTGGCGTGCCAGCCACCATTCTGGCGAACTACCTGCGCGAGCACGGCGTAGTACCGGAAAAATGCGACCTCAACTCCATCCTGTTCCTGCTGACGCCAGCGGAAGATATGGCCAAGCTGCAACAGCTTGTGGCCCTGCTGGTACGTTTCGAAACGCTGCTGGAAGCCGATGCGCCGCTGCAAGAGGTTCTGCCATCGCTCTACGGTCAGCATAAAGACCGCTATGCCGGTTACACCCTGCGCCAGCTGTGTCAGGAAATGCACGATCTGTACGCACGCCACAACGTGAAACAGCTGCAAAAAGAGATGTTCCGTAAATCACACTTCCCACGCGTCAGCATGAACCCGCAGGATGCCAACTACGCTTACCTTCGTGGACAGGTTGAGCTGGTGCCGCTGTCAATGGCGGAAGGTAAAATCGCCGCCGAAGGTGCTCTGCCGTATCCTCCAGGCGTGCTGTGCGTTGTTCCTGGGGAAATCTGGGGTGACTCCGTTCTGCGTTACTTCAAAGCGCTGGAAGAAGGCATCAACCTGCTGCCGGGCTTCGCGCCAGAGCTGCAAGGGGTTTATATCCAGGAACACGACGGCCGCAAAGAAGTGTGGTGCAACGTGATTGAGACTCAGCAGCCGCAGCCTGCCCTGCTGAAAGGGGAGAAATTATGAGCAAAGCCAATAATAAGATGGGTGTTGTTCAGCTCACCATCCTGACGATGGTGAACATGATGGGCTCCGGGATTATCATGCTGCCCACCAAACTCGCTGAAGTCGGCACCATCTCCATTATCTCCTGGCTGGTCACCGCCGTCGGTTCGATGGCGCTGGCCTGGGCCTTTGCAAAATGCGGGATGTTCAGTAAGAAATCCGGCGGCATGGGCGGCTATGCGGAGTATGCCTTTGGTAAGTCGGGCAACTTTATGGCCAACTATACCTACGGGGTTTCGCTGTTGATTGCCAACGTTGCTATCGCGATTTCGGCAGTGGGTTACGGCACCGAGCTATTCGGTGCCGCGCTGAGCCCGGTGCAGATCGGGCTCGCCACCATTGGCGTGCTGTGGATCTGTACCGTGGCTAACTTCGGTGGTGCGCGTATTACCGGGCAGATCAGCAGCATCACGGTATGGGGCGTTATTATCCCGGTGGTTGGTCTGTGCATTATCGGCTGGTACTGGTTCAGCCCAACGATGTACGTCGAATCCTGGAACCCGCACCACGTGCCGTTCTTTAGCGCCGTAGGTTCTTCTATTGCGATGACGCTGTGGGCGTTCCTCGGTCTGGAATCCGCCTGTGCCAACGCCGAAGTGGTGGAGAATCCGGAACGTAACGTGCCAATCGCCGTGCTCGGCGGGACGCTCGGGGCAGCGGTGATTTACATCATTTCCACCAACGTGATTGCCGGTATCGTGCCAAACATGGATCTGGCTAACTCCACCGCGCCGTTCGGTCTGGCCTTCGCGCAGATGTTTACCCCGGAAGTCGGGAAAGTGATCATGGCGCTGATGGTGATGTCCTGCTGCGGTTCGCTGCTCGGCTGGCAGTTCACCATCGCCCAGGTATTCAAATCCTCGGCGGACGAAGGCTACTTCCCGAAAATCTTCTCCCGCGTCAGCAGTGCCGATGCGCCGGTTCAAGGGATGCTGGTCATCGTGGTTATTCAGTCCGGGCTGTCACTGATGACCATTAGCCCGTCGCTGAACAATCAGTTCAACGTGCTGGTTAACCTGGCGGTCGTGACCAACATTATTCCGTACATCCTGTCGATGGCTGCGCTGGTCATCATCCAGCGGATGGCTAACGTGCCGGTGAACAAAGCGCGCGTCGCCAACTTCGTGGCATTCATTGGGGCAATGTATAGCTTCTACGCGCTCTACTCTTCCGGCGAAGAAGCGATGCTGTACGGTTCCATTGTGACGTTCCTCGGCTGGACGCTGTACGGCCTGGTGTCACCACGTTTCGAATTGAAAAACAAACACAGTTGATCGTAGCCCGGGCTAGGCATTTATGCCGACCCCGGGGCAGAACAAAGTCCATAAAAAAAGGGAGCCAGTCGGCTCCCTTTTTCTTACCTAATCACTCAGGCGTTTTTCAGCACTTCGCTAACAATCTCTACCGCTTCTTTCTCAATCTGCTTACGGTGTTCAGCACCGAGGAAGCTTTCGCAGTAAATTTTGTACGCATCTTCGGTACCGGATGGACGCGCCGCGAACCAGCCGTTGTCGGTCATCACCTTCAGACCGCCGATAGAAGCGCCGTTACCCGGTGCCGCCGTCAGACGTGCGGTAATCGGATCACCTGCCAGGGTGCTCGCGCTCACCATCTCTGGAGAGAGCTTAGACAGCGCTGCTTTCTGTGCTGAAGTGGCGCTAGCCTGCAGACGGTTGTAGCTTGGCGCACCGAAACGGGCAGCCAGTTCGTTGTAGTGCTCCTGCGGGTTCTTACCGGTAACAGCGGTGATTTCCGCCGCCAGCAGGCACATGATGATCCCGTCTTTATCGGTAGACCACGGCGTACCATCGAAGCGCAGGAAGGAAGCGCCTGCGCTCTCTTCACCACCGAAGCCGAAGCTGCCGTCGAACAGACCGTCAACAAACCATTTAAAGCCAACCGGCACTTCAACCAGCTTACGCCCCAGGTCGTTCACCACACGGTCAATCATCGCGGAAGAGACCAGAGTTTTACCGACGGCAACCTCTTTGCCCCACTGCGGACGATGCTGGAACAGATAGTTGATCGCCACTGCCAGATAGTGGTTCGGGTTCATCAAGCCAGCCGGCGTGACGATACCGTGACGGTCGTAGTCAGGGTCGTTAGCAAACGCCAGGTCGAACTTATCACGCAGCGCCAGCAGGCCCGCCATCGCGCACTCGGAGGAGCAGTCCATGCGGATTGCGCCATCTTTATCGAGGTGCATAAAGCGGAAGGTCTGGTCAACGTGATCGTTAACGATGGTCAGGTTCAGGTTGTAGTGCTTAGCGATACGCTTCCAGTATTCGATACCGGAGCCACCCAGTGGGTCAACGCCCAGGGTCAGACCGGCTTTCTGGATAGCCGCCATATCGACGATATCCGCCAGCCCTTCAATGAACGGCTGAACCAGATCGACTTCTTTCACGTGGCCGGAAGCCAGCGCAGCGTCGTAAGCAATACGCTTCACGCCCGCCAGGTCGGCTGCCAACAGTGCGTTCGCGCGGTCTTCAACCACTTTGGTGACGTTGGTATCAGCCGGGCCACCGTTTGGTGGGTTGTACTTGATGCCGCCGTCTTCCGGTGGGTTGTGGGATGGCGTAATCACGATCCCATCAGCCAGCTTGCCGCCTTTCTTGTTGTGTACCAGGATAGCATTGGATACCGCCGGAGTCGGCGTAAAGCCATTGTCTTCCTGGACAATGACATCTACCCCGTTTGCCGCCAACACTTCGAGAACGGAGATAAACGCTGGCTCAGAAAGCGCGTGAGTATCCTTCCCGACATAGCATGGGCCCGTAATTCCATTTTTCGCGCGCTCTTCCGCGATCGCCTGAGCAATGGCCAGAATATGCTTTTCGTTGAAGCTGTGACGACCCGCGCTCCCACGGTGGCCGGACGTACCGAACTTCACCGCATGTTCCGGGTTGCTCACGTCAGGCTGCAGCACGTAGTACTGCGCCGTCAGTTGGGCGACGTTGATCAAATCACTCTGCTGTGCAGGTTGTCCTGCACGGGTATGGTTTGCCATTGCCTGGTCCTTCTTATGCAAGGGTTAGATTGTCAGTATTAGATAGTACCGCAAACCTTCTCAATCAATTCCGCTGGGAATTGCATTGATTGCATGATGTGTTCGACCATGCTGCATTTACGGCCTGTATTGGTATTGGTAATGACCCAGTATGGCGTATCCGGCACCTGTTTTGGTTTTGTCTGGTTGCCGTTTTTGAGCAGCGTCTGCTCATCAGCAGCAAAATAGACGCGGGTACGACCGTGAAGGGATTCGGTAGCTTCGGCAAACGCCTTGTTGTCCAGAGCGTACAGCGTGGTCAGTACCAGCATGAAGCGGTTAACCGCTTTCTTCTGTTCTGCATACTCATCAGAGAGCAGCAGCTCACGCATAGCACGGACTTTATCTTTGGCGGTTTTTACCGTTTTCACGTCAGCAACGGGGGCAGCAGCCGGGGCCGGAGCGGGAGCCGGTTCTGCTTTGACGACCGGCGCAGCAGCAGTCGCCACGGGCTGAGAAGCGGCGGAGAATTTCAGCATACGCCGTAAAATGTCGGACGCGCTCTCGCCAATGTGCAGAGTGTGAGCCGCAATATAGCGATAGAGCTCGTCATCAACTTCGATCGTTTTCATCTTAATCCGGTGCGATAATTTTTCTGAATACAATTCATTGGGATTATAAAGTCAAAACCCAACAGCGGGTAGCGCCAAACCAGGAAGACAGCAAAATTCGGATGAGTTCCTCTCTTGCCCCTGAGCGTTAGAATGTCCAACATGATACCCTAACCCGACAATGCGAAAAAAAGAACTTTGCTATGAAATTGAATGTCCGAGCGCAAACTGCACAAAACCTGCACAATAATTCTCCCATCGTTCTCGTCCACGGCCTGTTTGGTAGCCTGGATAATCTGGGCATCCTGGCCCGCGACCTGGTTACCGACCACGATATCCTCCAGGTAGACATGCGTAACCACGGCCTCTCACCGCGCGCCGATGAGATGACCTACCCCGCTATGGCTCAGGATCTGCTCGATACGCTCGATGCTAACGGCATTGAAAAAGCGACGGTTATCGGCCATTCCATGGGCGGTAAAGCGGTGATGGCGCTCACCGCGCTGGCCCCTGAGCGCATCGACCGACTGGTGGCGATTGATATTGCCCCGGTCGATTACCAGGTCCGCCGTCACGATGAGATTTTTGCCGCTATTAATGCGGTCACCAACGCTGGCGTCGCCACCCGTCAGCAGGCCGCGACGGTGATGCGCGAGTACCTTAAAGAAGAAGGCGTGATTCAGTTCCTGCTGAAATCCTTTGTCGATGGTGCCTGGCGTTTTAACGTACCGGTGCTGTGGGAGCAATACCCGCATATCGTTGGTTGGGAGACCATTCCGGCCTGGGACCACCCTGCCCTGTTCATTCCTGGCGGTAATTCGCCGTACGTGACCGAAGCCTATCGTGACGCGCTGCTGGCTCAGTTCCCACAGGCAAAAGCGCACGTTATCGCTGGCGCGGGTCACTGGGTTCATGCCGAAAAACCGGAAGCGGTGCTGCGAGCCATTCGCCGTTATCTCGCCGAGTGATTAAAAATGCATCGACCGCGCGCCAGAATGGCCGTGGTCGTTGGCGTGTGGGCCCCACTGATGTATGATTGCGCGCTGTCTGCACCGGGCACCGCCCGGTAGCTTGTTTCCCCGAAGTCACTCAGAACCATGGCAAAAGAACAAACGGACCGTACGACCTTAGATTTGTTCGCAAATGAGCGTCGGCCGGGAAGACCAAAAACCAATCCGCTTTCGCGTGACGAACAGCTGCGCATTAATAAGCGTAATCAGTTAAAACGCGACAAAGTGCGCGGCCTGAAGCGCGTGGAGCTGAAGCTGAATAACGAAGCCGTTGATGCGCTCAACGAGCTGGCTACTGCCCGTGATATGAGCCGGAGTGAACTCATTGAAGAGATTCTGATGAGCCAACTGGCCCAACTGCACGGACAGGGGAAAGTCTGAAAAATCCCCCAAAATACGCTTTCATGTAGCAGAGTGTGCAGTCCGGCACGATAGCGGTTTCCGCGCACCTCTCTGTTCTGCTATGATTGCCCTTATCTGTGGGCAATAAGCCACCACCATATCATTAAGTTTCAAGAGGTTATTTTACTCATGGCAATCGTTGGCATCTTTTTCGGTAGCGATACCGGAAACACCGAAAATATCGCAAAAATGATTCAAAAACAGCTTGGTAAAGATGTCGCTGACGTTCACGACATTGCCAAGAGCAGCAAGGAAGATCTGGAAGCATTCGATATTCTGCTGCTGGGTATCCCAACCTGGTACTACGGTGAAGCACAGTGCGACTGGGATGATTTCTTCCCTACGCTGGAAGAAGTGGACTTCAACGGTAAACTGGTTGCGCTGTTTGGCTGCGGCGAC
Source organism: Kluyvera sp. EC_51 (assembly GCF_019584505.1). Taxonomy (NCBI): domain Bacteria; kingdom Pseudomonadati; phylum Pseudomonadota; class Gammaproteobacteria; order Enterobacterales; family Enterobacteriaceae; genus Kluyvera; species Kluyvera sp. EC_51. The sequence continues at coordinate 127,285 of NZ_VDAG01000006.1, forward strand.
CAGGAAGACTACGCGGAATACTTCTGTGACGCACTGGGCACCATCCGCGACATCATTGAGCCGCGTGGCGCAACCATCGTCGGCCACTGGCCGACCGCAGGTTACCATTTCGAAGCATCCAAAGGTCTGGCGGATGACGACCACTTTGTGGGTCTGGCTATCGACGAAGACCGCCAGCCAGAACTGACCGCCGAGCGCGTTGAGAAATGGGTTAAGCAGGTTGCAGAAGAGCTGCACCTGGATGAGATCAAAAACGCCTGATTATCCTGCGGCACGATGATGAATCGTGCCGCATTAATAGGTAAAAGCAATTAAAATAATAGCTACAATTTTTTAACTTTTGAGCGCATACCTGTACAATATCTTCTGATTTAGCGCGGTCTCATCGCCAGTTTGTCGGTGAAGCCTCGTTTTTGAAAGCTTAGTTTACCCGGCTCTTGCTGTTTTCATTTCAATAGGGTCATTCTATAATGAGACGCATTAATTCGGGTGCATTCTCTGTGATACTTTCGCTGATGGAAGTTAATCGTTTAGCAACAGGACAGATTCCGCATGACTGACAATAACACCGCATTAAAGAAGGCTGGCCTGAAAGTCACACTTCCACGGTTAAAGATTCTGGAAGTCCTTCAGGAACCGGATAACCACCATGTCAGCGCGGAAGACTTATACAAACGCCTGATCGACATGGGTGAAGAGATTGGTTTAGCCACGGTTTACCGCGTACTGAACCAGTTTGATGACGCCGGTATCGTGACCCGTCACAATTTTGAAGGCGGTAAATCCGTTTTTGAACTGACCCAGCAGCATCACCACGATCACCTGATCTGCCTCGACTGCGGCAAAGTGATCGAGTTCAGCGATGATTCCATTGAAGCTCGGCAGCGTGAAATCGCGTCGAAGCACGGTATCCGCTTAACGAACCACAGTCTTTATCTTTATGGTCACTGCGCTGAAGGCGACTGCCGTGAAGATGAACACGCACATGACGCGGTAGCAAAATAAGCGTACCGCGCTTCTCGAAAACCAGCCTAAGCGCTGGTTTTTTTATGCCCTGCTTTTACGATAGCCATAAAAAAACCGCTGCAAGCAGCGGTTTTTCGTTGTCAGCATAAGCTTATTTCTGTGGCGCGTTGTTACTGCGAATTTCCTGCCAAATCTTATCGCAGTTCTTCGCTACCGCTTCGTCATTGCCCATTTTTCTGGCGTTAATGCATTTCTGGTAATCAATGACGCGCACGCTTTCCTGATTCGCAAACTGCTCGTGCGCTTTCTCTTGCTTCAGCACGTTCAGCACGCTCTGGCAGGCCTGAATTTTATCCGGATTGCCTTCTGCGGTGTTAATACAGGCGCTGTAAGCATCCTTAAGCTTGCTATCTTCCTTCGGTGCAGGAGATTGGGCACAGGCGGTTAACCCAGCAGCCATCAGCGCAACAATAATCAATTTTTTCATACGATGAGCCTCTTAACAGCGGCAGAGGTCTCCCCCTGCCGCGTTAGCATCAGAAAATAGTGAACGGTGCGATAACCATGAATTTCACGTCACGCTCATCCTGGAACATGTTGTTGTAACCTGCATCGCCCATATTAAGATTGGAGTGATTGTCATACTGGGTGAAGTGCAGTTTGAACATCGTTCCTTTCGCACGGCCATCCTGTACAACATAGGCAGCATCAAGGCTGTACGAGGATTCTTTCAGACGCTGGCTTTGATCGAAGATTTCAGCGGAGCTTGGTTTAGCATCCCAGCCGTAGACATATGATGCCCCGACGGACCAACCCGGCAGGTCCCAATTACTCAAGTCGTACATGGCGCCGAAGAATACCGCTTTTTCGCCGTTGGCGTTGAAGTCAGAACGGTTATCCCACCAGATATCCAGACGGCCGTTAGACGATGCATAGGTAGGAGTCATACGCTGCAGGAAATAACCCTGGTTACCTTCTGCACGCACCCAGGTGCCTTCAAGGCGTAAATCAACCTGACCGACTTTGTAGCCAAAGGTTAATGCCTGTAACCACGCCATTCCATCGTAAAGGTCGTTGGCCAGCAAAACATCATCTTTCGTTGTCAGATTTTTTTGGTCGCTGACTTTGTCATGCGCGCCATAGAACTGATAGCTGGTGGTTAATGGATTACCCGCGACATCAAATTTATAGGATGCCTTAGCGAAATACTGGTCCATATATCCCTGAGCTTGGCCAAAGGCAGCTTCAAGCACCAGATCGTTTTTAAAGTCATACTTCAGGCCCAGAGAGTGTAAATAATCCACTTTCTTTTTACGGTCGCCCTGGTAAAAATTATCCATTTCCAGGTGCCACGGAGCCTTGTACTGATCGGTCCACATGTACGAGAAGCTCAGCGCGCCAGCATCACCGTAGTCGAAGCTAGCGCCGGCTTCAGCCCCCTGATAGGTGCCTGGCATAAAGCTCCAGTGCGGAGCCAGCAGCGTTTGGCCGGTTGGCTGGATATAACCAGCACGTGCCCAGGTAGGACCATATTTAAATTTAGCTGCCGCTTTATAAAGGCTGATACCGCTTTTATCACCAGACCAATCTTCATCGTATGCTTTATTGCTCGCGGAGAAGGCAATTTCGTTCGGGTGAGCACTACCGTTATTCTCTGCCATTTCAATCGCGGTAAACGCCGCAATATCAATACCGAACATGTCAGCCGCGTAGCCAGACTGGAAGTCGAGGTTGGCGTTCCAGGTGGAGTGGGAAAGGTTGGTTTTATATTTACCGTGGTCATCTACATCTTTACGGTCACGCTCACGCTGCCAGTAATAGATGCCGCCGGTCATTGTAGAATCGTCGATGAAGCCTTCTGCCTTTGCTTCCGGAGTCATCATAAAGCCTGACATTGCTGTCACACCGGCGATAGCCAGCGCCAGCGTACTACGTTTGCCACTAAACGTACGCATAGTTATATCCTCTTTGACTTTTAAAAATGCCACTGCAAAGCAGAAGGCAAAAAAATAAAACTGATAAAAAGGTACTGCTAAAAAATTGTGTTTCACTACACCTACAGACTATTTTTCGCGACGCGAATTATCAATCCTTTTCCGCAACGAGAGTGCAGGATTATGACAAAGCGCACATATTTGGTTTCCGTTTGTAACAGTGTGCGTTACTGCAACATCTCCACGCCAAGCCTTGCCAGGCCTGAGAAAAGTACGAATGAGACCGTTTACATTAGATTTTTGTAACAGGCGGGATTAAAAGTGTGGGGATACTTAGAGGTAGAATAATTGCATTAATTCGCTTCGCGAAACTATAAGAGGTCGTATTTTTTCATCCGAAAGTAACATTATCATCCAGTGAAAGAGAACCTCTCGCGGCAGGCGAAAAAAAACGCCGCAAGCGCGGCGTTTTTATCAGGGAAAGGAATCAACCTACCCAGGTATCGCGCAGACCGACGGTGCGGTTAAAGACCAGCTTCTCAGCGGTGGTATAACGACTGTCGAGGCAGAAGTAACCCTCACGCTCGAACTGGAATGCTTTACCGGCCTCAGCAGCCTGCAGAGACGGCTCAGCGTAGCCCTGCTTGATAACCAGTGACTCTGGGTTCATCACCGACAGGAAGTCTTCTGCGGCGCCTGGATTCGGCACGCTGAAGAGACGGTCATACAGACGAATTTCAACCGGCAGCGCATGTGCCGCGCTCACCCAGTGAATCACGCCCTTCACTTTACGACCATCGGCCGGATCTTTGCTCAGAGTATCCGCATCGTAGGTACAGAAGATGGTGGTGATATTGCCTTCCGCATCTTTCTCCACGCGCTCTGCTTTCACCACGTAGGCGTTACGCAGACGGACTTCTTTACCCATCACCAGACGCTTGTACTGCTTGTTGGCTTCTTCACGGAAGTCTGCGCGGTCGATCCAGATCTCTGCACTAAACGGCACTTCACGGCTGCCCATTTCCGGTTTGCTCGGATGGTTAGGCATAGTCACCAGCTCGCTTTCGCCCTGCGGGTAGTTTTCGATAACCAGTTTAACCGGGTCGATAACCGCCATCGCACGCGGAGCATTTTCGTTGAGATCTTCACGAATGCAGGACTCCAGGGAAGCCATCTCAATGGTGTTGTCCTGCTTGGTCACGCCGATGCGCTTACAGAACTCACGGATAGACGCGGCGGTGTAACCACGACGACGCAGACCGGAGATGGTCGGCATACGCGGGTCATCCCAGCCTTCTACGTGCTTTTCCATCACCAGCTGATTCAGCTTACGCTTGGACATCACGGTGTATTCCAGATTCAGGCGCGAGAATTCATACTGGCGCGGGTGAACCGGAATCGTGATGTTATCCAGCACCCAGTCGTACAGACGACGGTTGTCCTGGAACTCCAGCGTACACAGGGAGTGCGTAATGCCTTCCAGCGCATCGCTGATGCAGTGGGTGAAGTCGTACATCGGGTAGATGCACCACTTGGTGCCGGTCTGGTGGTGATCGGCAAATTTGATGCGATACAGCACCGGATCGCGCATCACGATAAACGGTGACGCCATGTCGATTTTCGCGCGCAGGCAGGCAGTGCCTTCGGCAAAACCGCCGGTACGCATTTTTTCGAACAGCGCGAGGTTCTCTTCTACGCTGCGATCGCGGTATGGGCTGTTTTTGCCCGGCGCGGTCAGCGAGCCGCGGTATTCGCGGATCTGCTCAGGCGTCAGTTCATCGACGTACGCCAGACCTTTGTTGATCAGTTCTACCGCATAGGCATGCAGCTGATCGAAGTAATCAGAGGAGTAGCGAACGTTGCCAGACCAGTGAAAACCTAACCATTCGACGTCGTTTTTGATGGACTCAACGTATTCGATGTCTTCTTTGACTGGGTTGGTGTCATCGAAACGCAGGTTGCACTGGCCCTGATAATCTTGCGCAATGCCGAAGTTCAGGCAGATAGATTTCGCGTGGCCAATGTGCAGATAGCCATTCGGCTCCGGCGGAAAACGGGTATGCACCGTGTTGTGCTTACCGGTAGCCAGATCTTCATCAATGATCTGACGAATAAAGTTAGTCGGGCGGGCTTCAGCCTCACTCATCGTAGATTCCTCAAAGCGTAAACAACGTATAACGGCACATGATCTTATAAGCCGCGCTTCTAGACAACTATTAGTTGCACAAAAAAAGCGATGGAATAACGAATGTGGGGGAATTTGCGGCAAAAAAAAAGCGGCGGAGGAACGCCCCCGCCGCTTAAGGCACTTAACTCACTTTACTCAGGAGCAGTTACTTACCTTTAATCTCATACAGTGGTGTTTGACCAGCAACGACATGACCTTCGGCTTTAATCACCAGACCACCGAAATCATCGCTGTTGCTGCAAACAACCGGGCTAATCATGGAGCGCGCATTGGCGTTCAGGAAGTCCAGATCCATTTCCAGGATTGGCTCACCCGCTTTCACTTCTGCACCCTCTTCAACCAGACGTTTGAAGCCTTTACCTTCCAGCGCAACGGTATCGATACCCATATGGACAACGATTTCCGCGCCTTTGTCAGTTTCCAGGCAGAACGCGTGGTTGGTGTTGAAGATTTTCACGATGGTGCCCGCTGCTGGGGAAACCACGGTTTTATCCGTTGGTTTTACCGCCACGCCGTCACCGACCGCTTTGCTGGCAAAGGCTTCATCAGGAACCTGCTCCAGCGCAACCACATCACCGGTAATCGGAGAAACCAGGGTTTCTACGGTCGCGGCGTTAGCCACCGCCTGCGGTTTTGCCGCCGCTGGCGCTGCTGGTGCTGCACTTTCCGCTGCTGCTGCGGCAACCGGGCCACGAGCAACCACTTTCTTCATCGCGTCACCGATAGATTCGGCTTTCGCACCCACGATAACCTGGATGGTTTGTTTGTTCAGTTTCACCACACCGGAAGCGCCCAGACGTTTACACATCGCATCGCTCACCTTCGCGGAGTCGCCTACGGTCAGACGCAGACGGGTAATACAGGCATCAATCGCTTTCAGGTTGTCAGTACCGCCAACCGCTGCAATGTAGTTAGTTGCCAGCTGATTCAGACCTTCTTCGGTGTTGCTGTTCGCTTCTTCCGTCACCACGCTGTCGTCTTTATCTTCACGACCCGGCGTTTTCAGGTTGAACATGCGGATAACTACGCTGAACAGGACGAAGTAGATAACGAAGAACACCAGACCCATTACCACCAGCATCCAGACGTTCTTACTTGCTGCCGGCAGGCTGTACATCAACACGTAGTCGATAGCACCTGCGGAGAAGGAGAAGCCAGCGTGGATACCCAGCAGCGTCGCGATAAACAGGCTCACGCCGGTCAGAATCGCGTGCAGGAGGTACAGTAACGGCGCCAGGAACATGAACAGGAATTCCAGCGGCTCGGTAACACCGGTCAGGAACGCGGTGATCGCAACGGACAGCAGCATACCGCCAACCATTGGACGACGCGCTTTCGGTGCTGCGAAGTACATCGCCAGCGCCGCACCCGGCAGACCAAACATCATGATTGGGAAGAAGCCGGACATGAACATACCCGCAGTGCCGTCACCCGCGTAGAAGCGGTTAATGTCACCGTGGAAGACCGCACCGGCCGCGTTGGTGAACTCACCAATCTGGAACCAGGCGATGGTATTCAGCACCTGATGCAGACCGGTTGGGATCAGCAGACGGTTGATGAAACCAAAGATACCGGAGCCCAGCGCGCCAGCGCCTACGATCCACTCACCACCTGCGTGGATGGCGTTCTGCACCGGTGGCCAGACGTAGCCAAAGATGGCTGCCAGCACCAGACAGAAGAAGCCAGTGGCGATTGGCACAAAGCGTTTGCCGCCGAAGAAGCTCAGGAAGTCAGGCAATTTGATACCCGCCCAACGGTTATAAACGGCACCGCCGACCAGACCGGTAATGATACCCGCCAGGACACCCATGTTAATGGCTGGGTTGATGGTGACCATTGCTTTAGTGAGAACGAAATAACCGACTGCGCCCGCCAGTGCTGCCGCACCCGCGCTGTCTTTAGACCAGCTGGATGCCACACCGATGGCGAAAATCAGCGCCAGGTTATCAAAAATGGACCCACCCGCTTGCGCGATGAAAGGCACGTTCAGTAAATCTGGCTGACCAAATCGCAGCAACAGCGCCGCTACTGGCAACACGGCGATAGGGAGCTGTAACGCCCTACCTAACCGCTGGAAAAAACCTAAAATATTCATCTTATTCCCCCTACGAGACCCCGATACGGCTCATTTAAGCCATTTTTTTATTGTGCAAAAAAGCATGACACTGCGATGTCTTGTAAACTGCAATCACAACTCTAAGGCTTATGAGTGTGTGGAAGTTTAATTCGTATCGCAAATTAAACACGTGTTTTTTGTGACTATAGTCACCAAATATTGTTCTCACCACTCCCTTTTACTGGCTAACCATGAAAACTTATTTTATCATTCAAAAAATCAAAACGGATTGCTCCCTGACGATGCAAACAGGTTACGCTTAAACAGTGCACGGAGATGCCATCCGCCAACTTCTTATATTTTACATTTTGAGGTGAAGAATGAGACTGATTCCTCTCGTTAACGCTGAACAAGTCGGCAAATGGGCTGCCCGCCACATCGTTAACCGCATCAATGCTTTTAAACCTACCGCAGACCGTCCGTTTGTCCTCGGCCTGCCAACCGGCGGCACCCCGCTGGCGACCTATAAAGTTTTAGTTGAAATGCATAAAGCGGGCCAGGTGAGCTTTAAGCACGTCGTCACCTTCAACATGGACGAATACGTTGGTCTGCCAAAAGAGCATCCGGAAAGCTACTACAGCTTCATGCACCGCAATTTCTTCGACCACATTGATATCCCAGAAGAAAACATCAACCTGCTGAACGGCAACGCGCCGGATGTTGACGCAGAATGCCGCCGTTATGAAGAAAAAATTCGCTCTTACGGCAAAATTCACCTGTTTATGGGTGGCGTGGGCAACGATGGTCACATCGCGTTCAACGAACCGGCGTCTTCACTGTCTTCCCGTACCCGTATCAAAACGTTGACGCATGAAACCCGCGTCGCTAACTCCCGTTTCTTTGACGGCGACGTTGCGCTGGTACCAAAATACGCGCTGACCGTTGGCGTTGGTACGCTGCTGGATGCGGAAGAAGTGATGATTCTGGTGCAGGGCGCGACGAAAGCGCTGGCGCTGCAGCAAGCGGTTGAAGGTAACGTCAACCACATGTGGACCATCACCTGTCTGCAACTGCATCCGAAATCACTGATCGTCTGCGATGAACCTTCCACCATGGAGTTGAAGGTCAAGACCCTGAAATATTTCAATGAATTAGAAGCTGAAAATATTAAAGGTCTGTAATGTCTTACCGTCCCGTAGCCTGCTGCGGGACAAAATTTTAGAACACCGGGGGTCGTAATGTATGCATTAACCCATGGCCGAATTTATACCGGCCACGAAATTCTGGATGACCATGCGATTATCGTCGCCAATGGCCTTATTGAACGTATTTGCCCACTGGCCGATGTACCAGCGAACGTCGAACAGCGTTCCGTTAATGGCGCCATTCTCGCCCCTGGTTTTATCGACGTTCAGCTCAACGGCTGCGGCGGCGTGCAGTTTAACGACACCGCTGAAGCAGTCTCCGTTGAAACGCTGGAAATCATGCAGAAAGCCAACGAGAAATCGGGCTGCACCAACTATCTGCCAACGCTTATCACCACCAGCGACGACCTGATGAAACAGGGCGTACGCGTGATGCGCGAATATCTGGCGAAGCACCCTAACCAGGCGCTGGGGCTGCACCTTGAAGGCCCATGGCTGAATCTGGTGAAAAAAGGCACTCACAACCCAAGCTTCGTGCGTAAACCCGACGCTGAACTGGTGAAGTTCCTCTGCGATAACGCCGACGTAATTACCAAAGTGACCCTGGCACCAGAAATGGTCGCACCGGAAGTCATCACCGCGTTGGCAAATGCCGGCATCGTGGTTTCAGCAGGCCACTCCAACGCCACGGCGCAAGAAGCACGCGTAGGTTTCCGTGCGGGTATCACCTTCGCGACGCACCTGTTTAACGCCATGCCTTATATGTCAGGCCGCGAACCTGGTCTGACCGGCGCTATCCTGGATGCAAACGAAATTTACTGCGGCATCATTGCTGATGGCCTGCACGTGGATTACATCAATATCCGTAACGCCAAACGTCTGAAAGGCGATAAGCTGTGTCTGGTGACCGACGCCACCGCTCCGGCAGGTGCCAATATTGATCAGTTCATTTTTGCTGGTAAAACAATATACTACCGCAATGGACTCTGTGTTGATGAAAACGGCACACTGAGTGGATCATCGCTGACGATGATCGAAGGCGTTCGCAACCTGGTTGAGCATGCCAATATTGCGCTGGACGAAGTGCTGCGCATGGCAACGCTCTACCCTGCCCGCGCGATTGGCGTTGAGAAACATTTTGGTAGCATCGCGCCTGGCAAGGTCGCCAACCTGACCGCATTCACGCACGATTATAAAATCATCAAGACCATCGTTAATGGCAACGAGGTCGTTACTGAGTAAGAGAAAGTATGACACCAGGCGGACAAGCTCAAATTGGTAATGTTGACCTCGTAAAACAGCTTAACAGCGCGGCCGTATACCGCCTGATTGACCAGCATGGGCCAATCTCGCGTATTCAGATTGCCGAGCAGAGCCAGCTTGCTCCCGCCAGCGTGACTAAAATCACGCGTCAGCTCATTGAGCGCGGATTGATCAAAGAAGTCGATCAGCAGGCCTCCACCGGGGGCCGCCGCGCTATCTCGATAGTCACCGAAACCCGCCACTTCCACGCCATTGGTGTTCGTCTGGGCCGTCACGACACCACCCTCACGCTGTACGATCTGAGCAGTAAAGCGGTTGCTGAAGAGCACTATCCGCTGCCGGAACGCACGCAGGAGACGCTGGAACACGCTCTGCTGAATACTATCGGCACCTTTATTGAATCGTGCCAGCGTAAAATCCGTGAACTGATCGCCATTTCAGTGATTCTGCCTGGTCTGGTTGACCCGGAGAGTGGCGTCATCCGCTACATGCCGCACATCCCAGTGGAAAACTGGCGTTTGGTCGAAGCGCTGGAAAAACGCTTTAAAGTCACCTGCTTCGTCGGCCACGACATCCGCAGCCTGGCGCTGGCAGAGCACTACTTTGGTGCAAGTCAGGATTGTGAAGACTCCATTCTGGTGCGCGTACACCGTGGTACCGGTGCGGGAATCATCTCCAACGGGCGTATTTTTATCGGCCGTAACGGCAACGTCGGGGAAATTGGTCATATACAGGTCGACCCGCTCGGCGAACGCTGCCACTGCGGTAACTTTGGCTGCCTGGAAACCGTCGCCGCCAACGCCGCCATCGAGCAGCGCGTGCGCCACCTGCTGGAACAGGGATACCAGAGCCGCGTCACGCTCGATGACTGCCACATCAAAACCATCTGCAAAGCCGCCAATAAAGGCGACGCGCTGGCCACCGAGGTGATTGAACACGTGGGCCGTCATCTTGGTAAAACCATCGCCATTGCCATTAACCTGTTTAACCCGCAGAAAGTGGTGATTGCCGGTGAAATCATCGAGGCCGACCGTGTACTGCTACCCGCCATCGAAGGCTGCATCAACACTCAGGTTTTAAAGGCTTTTCGCAAAAACCTGCCGGTGGTGCGCTCAACCCTCGACCACCGCTCCGCGATCGGCGCTTTTGCACTGGTTAAGCGTGCAATGCTCAACGGTATCCTGCTGCAACATTTGTTGGAAGGTTAGTCCTAAGAGGCAATGCCGGGGATAACGTGTATAATTACGCCTCTTTAAAAACAAACGCCAGGTAGTCCATGACCATTCAGAATGTAATCTGTGATATTGACGGCGTGCTGATGCACGACAACGTTGCCGTGCCGGGCGCGGCAGAATTCGTCGCACGCGTACTGGATAAAGGTATGCCGTTCCTCTGTCTGACCAACTACCCTTCACAGACGGGTCAGGATTTGGCGAACCGCTTCGCCACCGCAGGCATCGACGTGCCTGATAGCGTGTTTTATACCTCCGCCATGGCAACCGCCGACTTCCTGCGTCGCCAGGAAGGGAAAAAAGCGTACGTTGTCGGCGAAGGGGCATTGATCCACGAGCTCTATAAAGCCGGGTTCACCATCACCGACGTCAACCCTGACTTCGTTATCGTGGGTGAAACGCGCTCCTTTAACTGGGAAATGATGCACAAGGCGGCATTCTTCGTCGCCAATGGCGCTCGTTTCATCGCGACCAACCCGGACACGCATGGCCGCGGCTATTACCCAGCCTGTGGCGCACTGTGCGCCGGCATCGAAAAAATCTCAGGCCGTAAGCCGTTTGTCGTGGGCAAGCCAAGCCCGTGGATCATCCGCGCCGCGCTGAACAAAATGCAGGCGCACTCAGAGCAGACGGTTATCGTCGGCGATAATCTTCGCACCGATATTCTGGCCGGCTTCCAGGCGGGGCTGGAGACGATTCTGGTGCTCTCTGGCGTCTCGACCGTTGATGACATCGACAATATGCCGTTCCGTCCGTCATGGATTTATCCGTCCGTTGCGGAAATCGACATTATCTAGCGGTTCACGCCGTGACGCTGTTCACAACCCATTGTTAACTCTAACAGTGAAACCGATGCCTTCCTGGGCATCGGTCTGAATCATCCCGCTCATTCGCGTTTTATAGTGGCTCGTCAGCTAGCGCATCTGCCCACTGAGCCCACATCCAATCTCAAATAACTCAACTCTGACGCCTCCGGGATTCAGACGGCCGATGCAATGGAGAAAAACATGCTTAGCCGTCGTCAATTCCTTGCCGCCAGCGCCGCCCTACCGCTCGCCTGCGCGCTACGCCCGGCGTTTGCCGCCCTGCCCTCACCGCTCATGATTGATTCCCACGTGCACGTCTGGAAAACCGACCCGCGCTATCCTTACGCTAAGGACCGCAAAGCGCCGCCGCAGGATTTCACCGCCGAAATGCTGCTATCGCTGATGGCCGCCAACGGCGTTGCGCGCACGGTGATCGTGCAGGTTATTCACTACCGTTGGGATAATCGCTATCTGGCTGACGTTCTGCGACAGTATCCGGATAAATTTCAGGGTATCTGCCGCGTAAACCCGGAAGACCCAGCTGCGCCGGAACATCTGGCCCGCCTGACCATTGACGAAGGTTTTCGCGGCGTCAGGTTGAGCCCTTCTGATAAAGCTGACGGTGACTGGATTCGTGGGCCGTTAATGAAACCCCTCTGGCGACAGGCCGCCGACCTGAAAGTACCGATGACCATTCTGGCTTCCCCCAGCCGGATGCCCGACCTTATTCCCTGGATAGAACAAAACCCGGAGCTGACGGTGGTCATTGACCACATGGCCGATTCGCCGCTGAATCATCCTGACGAGCTGAACAAACTGCTGGCGCTGGCGCGCTATCCGCAGGTCTACGTCAAAATTTCGCATATGTGGTCGCTCTCGCAGCAGCCTTACCCCTACCCGGATGCCGCACAGCAGGTTAAACAGGTGTTTGATGGCTTTGGGCCACAGCGACTGATGTGGGGCACCGACTGGCCAATCTGTTTGAATAAACTGAGCTATGCGCAAGCGGTCGCACTCTACCGCGATCACCTGGCGTGGTTAACCCCCAAAGACCGCGAGCAAATTCTCTACAAAACGGTCCAGCAGATCTGGCCTTTCGGCATTGCCTAAGCTCATCCCGTGCAGATTTTGCCTCTGCACGGGGCGAGAAATCTATTCTCGTTACCTACCAACTGAAAAAAAGTAGATTATTTAAAAATAACGCTTAAAAAATGATGATTCATCAATAATAGAAGAATAGACATACGTATTTTTTAGTATTCCATAACCCTCATTGCATTTTTTCTTTCATAGGCCGAAAAACCCTTGCGCCCGCTCGCCCTTTGCGGCATTTTTTTACTCATGCAAAGGCGCTGCGACAGTACGGCGCCACACAATTAAACAGCACAACGCCACAGGGTTAACGGAGAAGTCTATGTGTTCTATTTTCGGTGTACTGGATATTAAAACTGATGCGGTTGAGCTGCGTAAAAAGGCGCTTGAGCTCTCCCGCCTGATGCGCCACCGTGGCCCAGACTGGTCTGGGATCTACGCCAGTGATAAAGCGATTCTCGCACATGAACGCTTGTCGATTGTTGACGTCAACGCCGGTGCTCAGCCACTGTATAACGAAAAGAAAACGCACGCTCTGGCCGTCAACGGTGAAATCTATAACCATCAGGCGCTGCGCGCTGAATACGGCGACCGCTACCAGTTCCAGACCGGTTCTGACTGCGAAGTGATCCTCGCGCTGTATCAGGAAAAAGGGCCTGAATTCCTCGACGACCTGCAGGGGATGTTCGCTTTTGCGCTGTACGACAGCGAAAAAGACGCGTACCTGATTGGCCGCGACCATATCGGTATTATCCCGCTGTATATGGGCCACGACGAATTCGGCAACTTCTACGTTGCTTCTGAAATGAAAGCGCTGACCCCGGTTTGCCGCACCATCCAGGAGTTCCCAGCAGGGAGCTATCTGTGGAGCAAAGATGGCGAAATTCGTCAGTACTACCAGCGTGACTGGTTCGACTACGATGCGGTTAAAGACAACGTGACCGACAAAAACGAACTGCGTCAGGCGTTGGAAGAGTCGGTGAAAAGCCACCTGATGTCAGACGTGCCTTACGGCGTGCTGCTCTCCGGCGGTCTGGATTCTTCGGTTATCTCGGCTATCACCAAGAAATTTGCCGCTCGCCGCGTTGAAGATCAGGAACGTTCAGAAGCCTGGTGGCCGCAGCTTCACTCCTTCGCCGTTGGTCTGGAAGGGTCCCCTGACCTGAAAGCCGCGCAGGAAGTAGCAAACCACCTGGGTACCGTGCACCATGAAATTCACTTCACCGTGCAGGAAGGTCTGGATGCGATTCGCGACGTGATTTACCACATCGAAACCTACGATGTAACCACGATTCGCGCCTCTACGCCGATGTACCTGATGTCGCGTAAAATCAAAGCGATGGGCATCAAAATGGTGCTATCCGGTGAAGGTTCTGATGAAGTGTTTGGCGGCTACCTGTACTTCCATAAAGCGCCAAACGCCAAAGAGCTGCACGAAGAGACCGTACGTAAGCTGCAGGCTCTGCATATGTACGACTGCGCCCGCGCTAACAAAGCGATGTCCGCCTGGGGCGTGGAAGCACGCGTACCGTTCCTGGATAAAAAATTCCTCGACGTGGCGATGCGCATCAACCCACAGGACAAAATGTGCGGCAACGGCAAGATGGAAAAACACGTGCTGCGTGAATGCTTCGAATCTTACCTGCCAGCAAGCGTTGCATGGCGCCAGAAAGAGCAGTTCTCTGACGGTGTAGGCTATAGCTGGATTGATACGCTGAAAGAAGTCGCGGCAAAACAGGTGACCGATCAGCAGTTGGAAACCGCGCACTTCCGCTTCCCGTACAACACGCCAACGTCTAAAGAAGGCTATCTGTACCGTGAAATCTTTGAAGAGCTGTTCCCGGTACCAAGCGCTGCGGAATGTGTCCCGGGCGGCCCGTCCGTTGCGTGCTCTTCTGCGAAAGCGATTGAGTGGGATGAAGCGTTCAAAACCATGGACGATCCGTCTGGTCGCGCGGTAGGCGTGCACCAGTCTGCTTACAAGTAAGCGTGGCGGTGAGATAGAAAAAAGCCCCTGATGGTGACATCGGGGGCTTTTTATTTTGGCTTGGTGCGGGTGATTCCCCTCACCCCGGCCCTCTCCCCAAAGGGGCGAGGGAGAAAACCAGCGGTTCCCTCTCCCTTTGGGGAGAGGGTTAGGGTGAGGGGAAAACCTACTCCCCGCGCCCCTTCTTCGCCGCCAGCGATCGCAGCAACACGCCAAGCGTCGTCCCATTATGCAGCATCGCGCTAGCACCCGGCGACAGCCAGCCTAGCGCCGCTGCCAGCATAATGGCGCTGTTCACCCACTCGGTCAGCTTGATGTTGCTGTTTACCAGCTTCATCGCCTCCAGCGAGAGTTGACGCGCGGTGATAACGCCATACAAACTGTCCTGCAACAGCACGGCATCCGCCGCCTGCTGCGCCAGCTCAGTGCTCTGGTTCATGGCGAGGCCCACGTCTGCCTGCGTCAGCACCGGCGCATCGTTGATACCATCACCCACGAACATCACCTTGTGCCCCGCTTCCTGCAGCGCTTTCACGACTTCGACCTTACTCTCAGGCGTGGCTTCGGCAACGTAGCGATCGATGCCTACACGTTCTGCCAACTGGCACGCTTTCTCGGCGCGATCGCCGGTCAACAGGACCACCTGACGAATGCCGGACGCTTTAAGCTGTTCGATCACCTCAGAGGCTTCATCGCGCAGATGATCCTGCAGACCGATCATCCCCACCAGCTGATTATCAAAGCCGATAAACAGCAGATGCCGCCCCTGCGCCGCCAGTTCATTAATTTCCGCTTCATACGGCGTGAAATCGATGTCGTAGTGACAATCCAGGAAGTGACGACTGCCGATCACCAGTTGATGATCTTCCAGCGCGCAAAGCAGACCGTGAGCAATGACATACTCCACTTCGCCGTGCGCAATATGCGGCAGTTCGTGGTGCTCTGCCGCCGCCACGACCGCATGCGCCAGCGGGTGATTGCTGTGCTCTTCCACCGAAGCGGCAATCGCCAGCAAGCGTTTAGCCTGTACCAGTTGGTCGTTGAAGCTGATGACGTCCGTCACCTGCATCTCGTCGTGGGTCAGGGTGCCGGTTTTATCGAACACCACCGTATCGACCTCAGCCAGCTTCTCAATCGCTCGTCCGCCTTTCAGCAGCAGACCGTTCTGCGCGGCCCGATACATAATCGATTTAAAGGCGATTGGCGTACTAAGCTTCAGCGCGCAGGAGTAGTCAACGAGGAATACCGAAGCCAGACGCTCCCAGCTGCGGGTCATGGCAAACACCGCCGCACCCACCCCAAGCGTGATACCAACGCGACGGTCAGCCATGGCCTGGGTGACCTGCTGGGTTTCACTACGCTGAGTCAGCGAGTCGCGGATAAAGCGGCGAATATGCGCCGTCGAGGAGGACTCGCCTACCTGCTCGGCGGTAATCGCCACGTTACCGTCCTGGATTTGCGTTCCCGCATAAACCCAGGAACCCGGCTCACGACGCACCGGCACGCTTTCTCCGGTCATTGACGCCTGGTTGACCTGAGCAACGCCGCGCAGCACCGTACCGTCGGCAGGGATATTATCCCCCGGGCCGAGCAGCATTACGTCACCCGCCACCAGCTCGCTGCTGTTGATCTCCACGCTTTCACCATCGCGCTCAACCCAGACCGGGTGCTCACGAGGCTGCATCAGATCGGCCAGCAGCGCGTCGGAGTGACGGCTGGTCTCCTGCTCCATATACTCGCCGAGCGTCAGCAGCGACTGCGTCAGCATAGCGGTACGGTTATCGCCGCGCAGCATCGACAGGCTCAGCGCCAGCGCATCCAGCACTTCTACCTTCAACTGCCCCTGGCTGAGGGTATGCGCCCCTTCCAGGATAGTCGGTGCAGTCAGCAGCGCCGCCGGCAGACGCGCCCAGCGAGGCGGCAGCACCTGCGTTAGCGCCAACCCTGCGAGGTTAAGGAGGTTATCGCCACCGCAGTATTCGGTTTCGAATTCGCCGTCTTCCGCCGTTTGCCAGTCCAGCGCTTCCACCGCAGCCATAATCGCAGCAAGTGAAGTCCGGGCGCGATCCCACTGGATCACCGCGCTACGCGCCGAAGGGCGAATACGCACACCGCTTACGCCGGGCAACGTCAGGATCTGCTGTTTCAGCCACCCGGCGGCATCAGGGTAGTCACCGAGCGCCGCAATACGCAGGCGCACGCGTCCGGGGATCTGGTGAACGACGGTAACCCGTTCGCCTACCGCACTCACTCGATCTCATCCTTATTCTGGCTACGGTAGTAGTCCAGTTCTGCCTGCAGGTCGGCAATGCGCTCTTTCATCTCTTCCATTTCGCCGCGCACGGTACCCCAGGCTTTACTCGCCGTATTGGTGATCCCCTGCTGGACGTTACGGTTGGTCAGAAGGTAGGTGATTGCGGCACCAGCCACCAGCCCGGTTAGCAGGTGGGTACGGCTATTGGTTGCCGCAGGCGCCTGTACCGGCATTGCTGCGGGATTACGTTCCCACGCACCGGTCCACGGGTTGTACAGGTATTCAGGCTGATTCATCATTTCCTCGCTTAGCTATCGCATCCATAAGATAAAGAGAAGCAGCGCCCACCCCGATAAGGGTCAGCACGGACTGCAGCGGACGAGTCTTATTGGCATCCGCTATCGCCATCACCGTTCCGCTAATAAGGCTGGCCTTCGCCGTCGCCTTCATTACCGTACAGGCCGCTTCATTCAGCGTTTGTTCATTTTGCTGGTAGCGCTGCCATTCACGCGCACAGGCAGCGCTTCCCCCGACCAGCGCGCCAGCAATGGCGGCGCGGCCTACGCGGTTTTGTCGGTCACGGCTGTTGTTCATCCGCTACGCCCTCATCATCAAACGACACGGCACCCGGCTGGCGATGACGCTCTACGGACTCCTGAAAGCCCTCTTTACCTGCTTTCATGGTGTCGCGAAAAATAGCCGCGCTGGAGGTTGCCGTATCTTTGATGGCTTCAGAGCTATTCTTCACGCCGTCTTTGACTTTGCTGGAACCGGCTTTAAGCATGTCGCCCGCCCCCGCCAGCGTTTGCATCAGCATGCCGCGCACGGAATCGTTGGTCAGCAGCAGCGTTACCGCCGCGCCAACCATCGCGCCTTTCCAGAACTCTTTGTCGTCCATCCCGACGGTGCTGATGATATTTTTCAGCAGGCCAGCCTGGTCGCCCATCGCGCCATCAACCACGTGTTGAGCATACTGGCTCCAGTCCACGCCCTGCTGCGCGGCAGCGTGGTGGTGATGATGGTGATGCGGGTGAGCAAACTGCGGCGGTACCGCGCCCTGAGGTGCCGGTGGGAAGCCCATAGGCGGGAACCCCATCGCCATTTGCGGTGGCATCTGCATTTGCGGCTGTGGTGGCATCTGTGGCTGAGGAGGCATCTGCCCGTTCTGCGGCCATGCCATTCCCTGCGGCATTGGCGGGTACGGATACCACGGGTAGCCGTATGGCGGATAGTAACCGGCCGGTGGAACTTGCTGTGCGTTGTTGTCATTGGTGCTCATGATGACTGTCCTTTTTCATTTAGTGAGAAGGGCTAAGAATGGCGGCTAGCTGCTCCAGCGCGTGCTGGGCCTGCTCACCATCCTGACCAAACAGCTGGTTGAGGATTTGCGGGCGAATCGCGGCCGCATCGTACTCAAGGACGATAGAACCGGTTTCGCTGTTGATCTGATAACGCCGGAGGTACCCCTCAGGGGAGCAATAAGCATCAAGCTGCTTGAGCTTCCCCTGGCTAAGGCTGGCTACAAGCTTGTTGGAAAACCGCAGGCGCAGACGCCCGGGGATATGGTGCGCCACTTCGACAAAGCGGCGCAAAGTCAGTAAGTCGCCCAAGGATTCGACAGGCATATCATTTAATACCCTGATATTTATAGGTGACATTAATGAAATCACAGATAGAAAACGTCAGATAGCGCTAATCGCCCTTCTCTTGCGATGTGTCAAAAGGGAACGTCCGATTCTTTTTTGCGCTGCGTGCGGTGAAGGCTGGACATGGGTGGAATGCAAATATAAATTACTCTCATTACCACTATATAAGTAAAAATGAGGCGGCTATGACTCCTTACCTGCACCAGACCCCCAATCGCATCCGTATCCGCTCCAGCTGGATCCAACGCCATCCGCATGAAGTCGAGAAGCTGATTGAACAACTCCGCGCCCGCGACGGTATTAAAGAGGTGATTCACCGCTTATATGCTGGTTCCGTGGCGGTGAGCTTCGATCCCGCGCGTATTTCTGCCTCAACCCTGCTCAATGAGCTGGAACAGGCGCAATGGCTTAGCAGCCAGAAAGATAAAAGCTATATCGAGAACACCCTGCGCGTGGGCGCCAGTCATTTATTAAAAACGCTGGCTTTCGGTGCACTTAAGCGTACAGTCGGTGGCCCGGTGGTTTCACTTGTTAGCGTATTAACGCGATAACCTTGCAGTGAATCCGGATGTATTGATGGCATGATTTAACGCGAAATAACCAATAATTGCCGAATAATGCGCCAGGCTGTTCACAACCCAACCAAACAGTCACATTCCGGTGAATTTCATTGAAAAAGGTGTTGACGGTATTGGGCTCAATACGCATAATGCGCCCCGCAACGCCGATAAGGTAACGCGAAAAAAAAGATGGCTACGTAGCTCAGTTGGTTAGAGCACATCACTCATAATGATGGGGTCACAGGTTCGAATCCCGTCGTAGCCACCATCTTTTTTTTGCGGGAGTGGCGAAATTGGTAGACGCACCAGATTTAGGTTCTGGCGCCGCAAGGTGTGCGAGTTCAAGTCTCGCCTCCCGCACCATTCACCAGTAAGCGTTGCACGGATGGGGTATCGCCAAGCGGTAAGGCACCGGTTTTTGATACCGGCATTCCCTGGTTCGAATCCAGGTACCCCAGCCATATTTTCTTCGATATTTGCGGATAGCCGCGACGGTATTGGGGTATCGCCAAGCGGTAAGGCACCGGTTTTTGATACCGGCATTCCCTGGTTCGAATCCAGGTACCCCAGCCATCGAAGAATATGTTAGTATCGGCTACGTAGCTCAGTTGGTTAGAGCACATCACTCATAATGATGGGGTCACAGGTTCGAATCCCGTCGTAGCCACCAAATTCAGAATTTATCGAGTTATCGATACATTCGAAAAAAAATTGTTGGGGTATCGCCAAGCGGTAAGGCTCTGGTTTCTGATACCAGCATTCCGAGGTTCGAATCCTCGTACCCCAGCCATTTTCAAAAAGCTCGCTTCGGCGAGCTTTTTTTGTTTTTGTCCCTTTATATCCCCGGGGTCACTGCGTTCGCCCGGGCTACTACTTCAATGTCGCCCGAGCGAGCAAACTATAATCCCAGCGCGTACTTCAACGCCTGACGCTTCAACACGCCCGCGCGCTGCGCCGCCATCAGCCCCAGGTTGCGTAAAATCCGCAGCGGGCCGAGATCGTTGCTAAAACCGGCGTAGAACAGATCCATCCCACTTTGCATCAGCAAGTTATCCACTCGACGGCGCGCCTGGTAGCGCTCCAGCACCGGTAGGCTAGACCAGTCTTCGCCGATGCTGCGCGCGTTTGCCAACACATCCAGCAGCGCATCGACGTCGCGATAGCCAAGGTTTACCCCCTGCCCCGCCAGCGGATGAATGGTGTGTGCGGCATCGCCTATCAGCACCAACCCCGGCTGCACATACTGCTGCGCATGACGGCGAGTCAGCGGAAATGCCCCGGCGGCAACCGGCGTGATAGTTCCTAAACGTTCCGGAAAATGGCGCGTGATTTCCCGCTGTAGTTGCGGCATCGGCAGCGACTGTAGCTGACGGATCCGTGCCGGGGTGTCGTACCACACCAGCGAAGCCCAGTTATCGAACAGCGGTAAGAAAGCGCGTGGCCCGGTTGGCGTAAACTGCTGCCAGGTGCTGTCACCCGGTTCATTGTCACACTGTACGGTAATCAGCATGCAGGACTGCGGGTACTGCCAGCCGTTGGTGCCAATTCCCGCCTGCTGACGCACCTGCGAAAGCGCGCCATCAGCGCCCACCACCAGGCGAGCCGTAACCTGACGGTCATCATCAAGCTGTAAAACGTGGCTATCGCCTTCGGTCCGCATCGCATTGAGCGACGTACCGTGCAGCAACGTCACCTGCGGATGCGCTTCCAGCGCCTGCCAAAGCGCCAACTGCAGAACGTTGTTCTCGACCATATAGCCAAGGTTAGGCAGCTTCAGCTCGCTGGCATCAAAAACAACGTGTGCGGTTTGCCACTCCCAGGTCTCCAGTCGACGCCAGGGATGTGCCCGCATTGCCAGCACAGCGTCCCAGACGCCGAGGCCACGTAACAGCTGCACCGACGCGGCGCTGATGGCTGAAATCCGGACATCAGGCTGTGAGTTCGGGTCAAAATCCGGCGGCGGACTCTTTTCCAGCACCGCCACGGAAAACCCTTGTTGCGCCAACCCTAATGCCAGCGCACCACCGACCATCCCGCCGCCAACCACCGCAACGTCTTTATGTAGAATTGTCATCATTTATTATCCTTAAAGCCGAATACCTTCAGTTTACCGGACTTTCGCCCTCTGAGGCCAATAACCGTCAAGCTGGTCACAACCGCACCAAAGCATTACAATACGCGCCCTGCAATGTGGGCTATTCATAATTGAGCAAGAGCAAGTCGATGACAAAAAAACTCCATATTAAAACCTGGGGCTGTCAGATGAACGAATACGATTCATCAAAGATGGCCGATCTGCTGGATGCCACTCATGGGTATCAACTGACTGAAAACGCAGCAGAAGCCGACGTCCTGCTGCTGAATACCTGCTCAATCCGTGAGAAAGCCCAGGAGAAAGTCTTCCACCTTTTAGGCCGCTGGAAATTACTTAAAGCAAAAAATCCTAAGCTGATTATTGGTGTTGGCGGCTGCGTCGCCTCACAGGAAGGCAAACTTATCCGCCAACGTGCACACTACGTGGATATCGTTTTTGGCCCGCAGACCCTGCACCGCCTGCCAGAAATGATCGATGCCGTGCGTAATAACCGCCGCCCGGTGGTTGACGTCAGCTTCCCGGAAATCGAGAAGTTTGACCGCCTGCCGGAGCCGCGCGCCGACGGCCCGACCGCGTTTGTCTCGATCATGGAAGGCTGCAATAAATACTGCACCTACTGCGTGGTGCCGTACACCCGTGGTGAAGAGGTCAGCCGTCCGTGCGACGATATTCTGTTTGAGATTGCCCAATTGGCCGCTCAGGGCGTGCGCGAAGTCAACCTGCTGGGGCAGAACGTCAACGCCTGGCGCGGTGAGAACTTCGACGGTACTACCGGCAGCTTTGCCGAGCTGCTGCGTCTGGTGGCGGCAATTGACGGCATCGACCGTATCCGTTTCACCACCAGCCATCCGATCGAATTTACCGACGATATTATCGATGTCTACCGCGATACCCCGGAGCTGGTGAGCTTCCTGCATCTGCCGATTCAGAGCGGCGCTGACCGTGTGCTGAACATGATGGGGCGTACCCATACCGCGCTGGAGTACAAATCCACCATCCGTAAGCTGCGTGAAGCGCGACCGGATATTCAGATTAGCTCCGACTTTATCGTCGGCTTCCCGGGCGAAACCGACCAGGACTTTGAGCAGACCATGAAGCTGATTGGCGACGTGAACTTTGACGTCAGCTTTAGCTTTATCTTCTCCGCGCGTCCGGGAACGCCAGCGGCCGATATGGTCGACGACGTGCCGGAAGAGGTGAAAAAACAGCGCCTCTACATTCTGCAGGAACGCATCAACCAACAGGCAATGGCCTGGAGCCGTCGTATGCTCGGCACCGTGCAGCGCATTCTGGTAGAAGGCACTTCCCGTAAGAGCATTATGGAGCTGACCGGACGCACCGAGAACAACCGCGTGGTCAACTTTGAAGGTACGCCGGATATGGTCGGTAAATTCGTCGATGTGGAGATCGTTGATGTCTACACTAACTCACTGCGCGGCAAGCTGGTGCGCACCGAGGACGAAATGGGCCTGCGTATCGTTGAATCACCGGAGTCGGTGATTGCGCGTACTCGCAAAGAGAGCGACGCTGGCGTTGGGATTTATCAGCCATAATCTCCCTGGCCCGTCTCCCCTGACGGGCCTTGTATTTCCTGCCGTCATCCCCATATTTACTGCAATGCTTGCGCCTTTTTACTGCGGCGTGAATAATTCCTTTATCAGCCGGTCACGTCTTACTACCGGCAACTCATGCATAAGAGGAACAGTTTGAACATAGACACTCGCGAAATTACCCTGGAGCCAGCCGACAATGCCCGTCTGCTGAGCCTGTGTGGCCCGTTTGATGACAATATCAAACAGCTGGAGCGACGACTGGGCATTGAGATCAACCGCCGCGATAACCATTTCAAACTGACGGGACGCGCTATCTGCGTGACCGCCGCTGCCGACATTCTGCGCAGCCTGTACGTTGATACCGCGCCAATGCGCGGCCAGCTTCAGGATATTGAGCCGGAACAGATTCACCTGGCGATTAAAGAAGCGCGCGTGCTGGAACAGAGCGCGGAGAGCGTGCCGGATTACGGCAAAGCCATCAATATCAAAACCAAACGCGGGGTGATTAAACCGCGTACGCCGAACCAGGCGCAGTATATCGCCCATATTCTCGACCACGACATCACCTTCGGCGTAGGCCCTGCCGGTACCGGTAAAACCTACCTTGCCGTCGCCGCCGCCGTTGATGCGCTGGAGCGCCAGGAGATTCGCCGTATTCTGCTGACCCGCCCTGCGGTCGAAGCGGGCGAAAAACTCGGCTTCCTGCCGGGCGATTTAAGCCAGAAGGTTGACCCGTATCTGCGCCCGCTGTACGACGCGCTGTTCGAGATGCTGGGCTTCGAGAAAGTCGAAAAGCTGATGGAGCGTAACGTCATCGAAGTTGCGCCGCTGGCCTACATGCGCGGCCGTACGCTGAACGATGCCTTTATCATCCTTGATGAGAGCCAGAACACCACCATCGAACAGATGAAGATGTTCCTGACCCGTATCGGCTTCAACTCCAAGGCGGTGATTACCGGCGACGTCACCCAGATTGACCTGCCGCGCAGCACCAAATCTGGCCTGCGCCACGCTATTGAAGTGCTGGCTGAAGTCGATGAAATTAGCTTTAACTTCTTCCACAGCGAAGACGTGGTGCGCCACCCGGTGGTTGCCCGCATCGTTAACGCTTACGAGGCGTGGGAAGAAGCCGATCAAAAACGTAAAGCCGAGCAGGCCGCGGAACGTAAACGCGAAGCTCAGGCGCAGGAGCAGAAATGAGTCAGGTGATCCTCGATCTCCAGTTGGCCTGTGAAAACAACACCGGTCTGCCAGAAGAAAGTCAGTTTCAGGCATGGCTGGATGCCGTCATCCCACAGTTTCAGGAAGAATCAGAAGTTACGATTCGCCTGGTGGATGAGGCTGAAAGCCACGAACTGAACCTCACCTACCGCGGCAAGGATAAGCCAACCAACGTGCTGTCATTCCCGTTTGAAGCACCGCCGGGAATGGAAATGCCGCTGCTGGGCGATTTGATCATCTGCCGCCAGGTCGTTGAGCAGGAAGCCGTTGAGCAAGGCAAGCCGCTGGAAGCCCACTGGGCGCATATGGTGGTGCACGGTAGCCTGCATCTGCTGGGCTATGACCATATCGAAGATGAGGAAGCGGAAGAGATGGAAAGCCTCGAGACAGAGATAATGCTTGCTCTGGGCTATGAGGATCCGTACATTTCCGAGAAAGAATAAACGGTAGGGCTTCGGCCCTGCCTTTTTATACTTGAAGTAAGACGAGTACACATGCCGTCCGGCGCTGAGTTTACGCGTGACGAGCGACAGTTAAATCAACATGAGAACCCAAACGACGCCATGAGCGACGACAATTCACACAGTAGTGACACAGTAAACAGCAAAAAGGGATTCTTCTCCCTCTTACTCAGCCAGCTTTTCCACGGTGAACCAAAAAACCGTGACGATCTCCTGGCGCTGATCCGTGATTCCGGGCAGAACGAGCTTATCGATGAAGATACGCGCGATATGCTTGAAGGGGTAATGGATATCGCAGACCAACGCGTCCGCGACATCATGATCCCGCGCTCCCAAATGATTACCCTGAAACGCAACCAGACCCTGGACGAATGTCTTGATGTGATCATCGAGTCCGCCCACTCGCGCTTCCCGGTGATCAGTGAGGATAAAGATCACATCGAAGGGATCCTGATGGCGAAAGATCTGCTGCCGTTTATGCGCAGCGACTCCGAAGCCTTCAGCATGGATAAAGTGTTACGCACCGCGGTTGTCGTGCCGGAAAGCAAACGGGTTGACCGTATGCTGAAGGAGTTCCGCTCCCAGCGCTACCATATGGCCATCGTTATCGATGAGTTTGGCGGCGTATCGGGTCTGGTGACGATTGAAGACATTCTCGAACTGATTGTCGGCGAAATTGAAGATGAGTATGACGAAGAGGACGATATCGACTTCCGTCAGCTCAGCCGCCACACCTGGACGGTACGCGCGCTGGCCTCTATTGAGGACTTCAACGACGCGTTCGGCACCCACTTCAGCGATGACGAAGTGGACACCATTGGCGGTCTGGTAATGCAGGCCTTTGGCCACCTGCCTGCCCGTGGGGAAACCATCGACATCGATGGTTACCAGTTTAAGGTCGCTATGGCGGACAGCCGTCGTATTATTCAGGTTCACGTTAAAATCCCGGACGATTCCCCACAACCGAAACTGGATGAATAACCTTCATGGCATTTGCCTCACTGCTTGAACGCCAGCGCATTCGTCTGCTGCTGGCGCTACTTTTCGGAGCCAGCGGTACGCTGGCTTTTTCTCCCTATGACTTCTGGCCAGCGGCGATTGTTTCGCTGATAGGGCTACAGGCGCTGACGCTTAACCGTCGCCCCGTGCAGGCCGCCGCCATTGGTTATTTCTGGGGCTTTGGCCTGTTTGGTACCGGCATTAATTGGGTCTACGTCAGCATCGCGCAGTTTGGCGGTATGCCGGGCCCGGTCAACGTCTTCCTCGTCGTGCTGCTGGCCGCCTATCTCTCGCTCTATACCGGCCTGTTTGCCGGCATTCTGTCGCGCTTGTGGCCGAAAACCAACTGGGTTCGCGTCGCCATTGCCGCGCCGGTTGTCTGGCAAATCACCGAGTTCCTGCGCGGCTGGGTGCTGACCGGCTTCCCGTGGCTGCAGTTTGGCTACAGCCAGATTGACGGCCCGCTGAAAGGGCTGGCGCCGCTGATGGGCGTTGAGGCCATCAACTTCCTGCTGATGGTGGTAAGCGGGCTGTTAGTGCTGGCATTGGTGACCCGCAACTGGCGTCCGCTGGTGGTGGGCGTCATTCTCTTCGCCCTGCCGTTCCCACTGCGTTACATCCAGTGGTATACCCTGCAAACCGACAAAACCACTCAGGTTTCACTGGTGCAGGGCAATATTCCACAGGCCATGAAGTGGGATGAAGGCCAGTTGATTAATACGCTGAAAATCTACCTTGATGCCACCGAACAGGTGATGGGCAAATCGCAGCTGATTATCTGGCCGGAGTCGGCGATTCCGGATCTGGAAATCAACCAGCAGCGCTTCCTGAGCATGATGGATGACTTACTGCGCGCCAAAGACAGCACGCTTATCACCGGTATTGTCGACCAGCGTCTCAATAAGCAGAACCGCTACGACACTTACAACACCATCATCACCCTGGGTAAAGACAGCCCGTACAGCTACGAGTCGACCAACCGTTACAACAAAAATCACCTGGTGCCATTTGGTGAGTTTGTCCCGCTGGAGTCGATTCTGCGCCCGCTCGCGCCGTTCTTTGACCTGCCGATGTCGTCATTCAGCCGTGGGCCGTACGTCCAGCCGCAGCTGCAGGCGCATAACCTGAAGCTAACTGCCGCTATCTGCTACGAGATTATTCTCGGCCAGCAGGTGCGCGACAACTTCCGCCCGGACACCAACTTCCTGCTGACTATCTCTAACGATGCGTGGTTTGGTAAGTCTATCGGCCCGTGGCAGCACTTCCAGATGGCACGCATGCGAGCGCTGGAGCTGGCGCGTCCGCTGCTGCGTAGCACCAACAACGGCATTACCGCCGTGATTGGCCCACGCGGTGAAATTCAGGCGATGATCCCGCAGTTCACGCGTCAGGTACTGACCACCAAAGTGACGCCAACCACTGGGTTAACGCCTTATGCACGTACCGGCGACTGGACCGTGTGGCTGATTACCGCACTGTTTGGTTTTGGTGCGCTGGTGATGAGCCTGCGTCAGCGTCGCAAGTAAAACTCTGCACTACCGAATGTAGGCCGGATAAGGCGGTACGCCGCCATCCGGCAACCGTGCCGTATGGCGCCTGATGGCGCTGCGCTTATCAGGCCTACAGGTCCTTTTCCACTCGTAAACCTCCCTCACAAAGCCCATTCTGGCACGCCAATTGCTTAATATAATCAAGAGGCTGCACACCACCGACTGGCGCAACTAAGTTGCACCACAACAACACATCGGTAGCACCAAAATCGTGCAAACTGCGATTTTTGCCTCAAATCGGTGCGGCGCGCTTCGCAAAAATAAACAATAAAGCAGCAAAATCTTTACATTAAGCCAAACTAAATGCTAACAAACACACATAACGCTGCACGCTAAAGACGCAGCGAGAACAACACAACAATCACAATGGGTATCAATGCATCTTTGCCGATGCAGAGGATAAAGGAGTTGGATATGCAATTACGTAAACTGGCCGCCGCCATGCTGGTCATGGGTGTGACCGCTGGCCTGGCGCATGCAGAAGACGCACAGCCTGCCGCCGATGCCGCGCAGCAATCGACGCTGGATAAAATTGCTAAAAACGGCGTTATCGTCGTTGGCCACCGCGAATCATCTGTGCCGTTCTCCTACTACGACAACCAGCAGAAAGTGGTCGGTTACTCTCAGGACTACTCCAACGCCATCGTTGACGCTATCAAGAAAAAGCTCAACAACCCGAAACTGGATGTGAAGCTGATTCCAATCACTTCCCAGAACCGTATTCCACTGCTGCAAAACGGCACCTTCGACTTTGAGTGTGGCTCTACCACCAACAACGTCGAACGCCAGAAACAGGCTGCATTCTCCGACACCATCTTCGTGGTCGGTACGCGTCTGCTGGTGAAAAAAGGCGGCCCGATTAAAGACTTCCCGGATCTGAAAGACAAAGCGGTGGTTGTGACCTCCGGTACTACCTCTGAAATTCTGCTGCACAAGCTGAACGACGAGCAAAAAATGAATATGCGCATCATCAGCGCCAAAGACCACGGTGACTCCTTCCGTACCCTGGAAAGCGGTCGTGCGGTGGCGTTTATGATGGATGACGCCCTGCTGGCTGGTGAACGTGCGAAAGCCAAGAAACCAGACAATTGGGAGATCGTCGGCAAGCCGCAGTCTCAGGAAGCTTACGGCTGTATGCTGCGTAAAAACGACCCGGACTTCAAAAAGCTGATGGATGACACCATCGCTCAGGCACAGACTTCAGGCGAAGCGGCGAAATGGTTTGATAAGTGGTTCAAAAACCCAATTCCACCGAAAAACCTGAACATGAACTTTGAGCTGTCAGAAGAGATGAAAACGCTGTTCAAAACGCCAAACGACAAAGCACTTAACTAATTAAAAAAATGGGGCGGATAAATCTGCCCTCTCGATTGTAGTTCAGCACGGACAGACTATACGTCAGGTGGTCGTTCCCCACCTGGCCTGAATACCGCAAAACGCTGTTCCACAATCTTCGAGGGTAGCAGGTCGTACTGCTACCCTTTTTTTCTGGAGTTCATTATGTCAATAGACTGGAACTGGGGTATCTTTTTACAACAGGCCCCATTCGGCAACACCACCTATCTCGGCTGGCTGTGGAGCGGCTTTCAGGTCACCGTCGCACTCTCGATTACCGCCTGGATTATCGCTTTCCTCGTCGGCTCGCTGTTCGGCATCCTGCGTACCGTTCCTAACCGCTTTTTATCCTCACTCGGCACCTGCTACGTCGAGCTGTTCCGTAACGTCCCGCTGATTGTGCAGTTCTTTACCTGGTACCTCGTGGTGCCGGAATTACTGCCGGAAAATCTCGGCATGTGGTTTAAGTCGGAGTTGGATCCGAACATCCAGTTCTTCCTCTCTTCGATGATCTGTCTGGGTCTGTTCACCGCCGCCCGCGTCTGCGAGCAGGTGCGCGCCGCCATTCAGTCGCTGCCGCGCGGGCAGAAGAACGCCGGTCTGGCGATGGGCCTGACGCTACCGCAAACCTACCGCTACGTGCTGCTGCCGAACGCCTATCGCGTAATTGTGCCGCCAATGACCTCCGAGATGATGAACCTGGTGAAGAACTCGGCCATCGCCTCCACGATTGGTCTGGTCGATATGGCCGCGCAGGCAGGCAAGCTGCTGGACTACTCCGCGCACGCCTGGGAATCCTTTACGGCGATCACCCTCGCCTACGTCTTCATTAACGCCGTGATTATGCTGGTAATGGCGCTGGTGGAACGCAAAATCCGCCTGCCAGGCAATCTGGGAGGTAAATAATGTACGATTTTGACTGGAGTTCGATAGTTCCGTCGATGCCTTACCTGCTGGCAGGTCTGGTTATCACCCTCAAAATTACCGTCACGGCGATTATTATCGGTATCGTCTGGGGTACGCTGCTGGCGGTGATGCGCCTGTCGGCGTTTAAACCTGTTGCCTGGTTTGCTAAAGCCTACGTCAATATCTTCCGCTCCGTGCCGCTGGTGATGGTGCTGCTGTGGTTCTACCTGATTGTGCCGGGCTTCCTGCAAAACGTGCTTGGGCTGTCGCCAAAAAGCGATATCCGCCTGATCTCGGCGATGGTGGCGTTCTCGATGTTTGAAGCCGCCTACTACTCCGAGATTATCCGTGCAGGTATTCAGAGCATCTCGCGCGCGCAGTCCAGCGCCGCACTGGCGCTGGGGATGACCCACTGGCAATCAATGAAGCTCATCATTCTGCCGCAGGCTTTCCGCGCCATGGTGCCGCTGCTGCTGACCCAGGGGATTGTCCTGTTCCAGGATACCTCACTGGTGTACGTCCTGAGCCTCGCGGACTTCTTCCGTACCGCTTCCACGATTGGTGAGCGTGACGGGACTCAGGTGGAAATGATTCTGTTTGCTGGTTTTGTCTATTTTGTGATTAGCCTTAGCGCCTCGCTGCTGGTCAGCTACTTGAAGAAAAGGACCGTATAATGATTACCCTGAAAAACGTCTCTAAATGGTATGGTCACTTTCAGGTGCTGACCGATTGCTCCACGGAAGTGAAAAAAGGCGAAGTGGTGGTGGTGTGCGGGCCGTCCGGCTCCGGCAAATCCACGCTGATTAAAACCGTTAACGGTCTTGAGCCAGTACAGCAGGGAGAAATCCTGGTCAACGGCACTAAGGTCAACGACAAAAAAACCGACCTCGCGAAGCTGCGTTCTCACGTCGGCATGGTGTTCCAGCACTTCGAGCTGTTCCCGCACCTGTCGATCATCGAGAACTTGACGCTGGCGCAGGTTAAGGTTCTGAAACGCGATAAAGCCGCGGCCCGCGAAAAAGGCTTAAAGCTGCTCGAGCGAGTAGGGCTTTCCGCGCACGCCAACAAGTTCCCGGCGCAGCTCTCCGGCGGCCAGCAGCAGCGTGTGGCAATCGCCCGTGCGCTCTGTATGGATCCGGTCGCAATGCTGTTTGATGAACCAACATCGGCGCTCGATCCTGAGATGATCAACGAAGTGCTGGACGTGATGGTCGAGCTGGCCCATGAAGGGATGACCATGATGGTGGTGACTCACGAAATGGGCTTTGCGCGCAAGGTGGCCAACAGAGTTATCTTTATGGACGAGGGCAAGATCGTTGAAGATGCCGACAAAGAGGCCTTCTTCGCTAACCCGAAATCTGACCGCGCGAAAGATTTCCTCGCCAAAATCCTGCACTAATCCCAACCTCATGTTGCCCGGCCGAGCGAAGCGACGCCGGGTCGGGCACTGAGCTATCCCGGCGTCGCTTCGCTCGGCCGGGCTACCCTTTTGCGCGTCTCATCACGCTTTCGCGTTTCTGCTCTCGTTCATTCCACATGCAGGATTTACCCTTGTCACAAAATAATGCTGACAAGGAACCGCTATGGCACTGCCAATTATTCTTGATTGCGACCCGGGTCATGATGACGCGATCGCTATTGTTCTCGCCCTCGCCTCACCTGAGCTGGAGGTGAAAGCTATCACCTCTTCCGCCGGTAACCAGACGCCGGACAAAACCCTGCGTAACGTCCTGCGCATGTTGACGCTGCTCCAGCGTCCGGATATTCCAGTCGCTCGCGGCGCGATAAAGCCGTTGATGCGTGAGCTGATTATTGCCGACAACGTTCACGGCGAGAGCGGGCTTGATGGCCCGGCGTTGCCGGAGCCGTCCTTTGCACCGCAGCCTTGCACCGCCGTTGAGCTGACGGCCAAAACCCTACGTGAAAGCCCGCAGCCGGTCACGATTGTCTCTACAGGCCCGCAAACCAACGTCGCGCTGCTGCTCAACGGCCACCCGGAGCTGCACGCAAAAATCGCCCGCATCGTTATCATGGGCGGTGCGATGACGCTCGGCAACTGGACGCCTGCCGCCGAGTTCAACATCTTTGTTGATCCGGAAGCCGCGGAAATCGTCTTCCAGTCGGGAATTCCGGTCGTCATGGCTGGACTTGATGTGACGCATAAAGCGCAAATCCACGCTGCCGATACCGAACGTTTTCGCGCGATTGGCAACCCGATTTCAACCATTGTTGCCGAGCTACTCGACTTCTTTATGGAATACCACAAGGATGAAAAGTGGGGCTTTGTTGGCGCGCCGCTGCACGACCCGTGTACCATCGCCTGGCTGCTGAAGCCGGAGATCTTCACTACCGTTGAGCGCTGGGTTGGCGTGGAGACGCAGGGGAAATACACGCAGGGGATGACGGTGGTGGATTACTACTTCCTGACGGGGAATAAACCGAACGCGACGGTCATGGTGGACGTAGACCGAGAGGCGTTTGTTGATCTGTTGGCTGAACGGTTAGCGTTTTACCATTGAGCCTGCCCCGGCGGCGCTGCGCTTGGCCGGGCTACAACCCTCATGTAGCCCGGGCGAACGGAGTGCCCCCGGGAATGCCCATTACGGCTCGAACGGCCGACGCTGGAACTGGTCATGCCCGCACTTCGGGCAGCGCGGCAGCACGTCCGGCGTATACACCGCCAGATGGTAGTGACACTTCTCACACACCAGGTTACCCAACCCCACCACTTCCCCACTGTGATACACCCCGTGATGGTTCAGATCCTGGAACACTTCGCGCCATTCCAGCTGCGTTTTGTCGGTAATATCCACCAGCTCCTGCCAGAGACTTTCCTTAATCACCCGCAAAAACACGCTGTCGGAATCATCTTCCTGACTTTCGCTGTAGCTCATCGCGAACTCTTCGAGGTCACGACGAACGGCGCGCAACAGTTCATCAATTTCACTACGCGTTAACTCGCTGGTTTGTGCGACCTTCGCCCGCGCCTGCGCGACCAGGGCATCGATATCGCGTTCACCATTGCGCAGACGTTCAGTTAGCGAGCCCACCAATTCACGGTAAATTTGAGCAACCTTGTTCATTGTTTCCTCTCCCAGCCAGTTAACCTCTTCTAATAATAGCCGTTATTTGATTTCTGCTTTGCCAGCTTCACCACAGAGTTGATAAATGACGCTCGGAGCTTTTCGCCGCCTTAACGTGCGAAAGGCTGTTTTGACGTGAACGTTTGGGCTATGCTATGCGGATCTGAAATACCACATCTATAGGCTACATTTGTAGCTGTATTGAAAACAGGATCACTGGCTGCCATGCAAGAGCAATACCGCCCGGAAGAGATAGAATCGAAAGTCCAGCTTCACTGGGATGAGAAGCGCACATTTGAAGTTACTGAAGACGAGAGCAAAGAGAAGTATTACTGCCTGTCGATGCTTCCCTATCCTTCTGGTCGACTACACATGGGCCACGTCCGTAACTACACCATCGGCGATGTTATTGCTCGCTATCAGCGCATGCTGGGCAAAAACGTTCTGCAGCCAATCGGCTGGGATGCGTTCGGCCTGCCGGCTGAAGGTGCTGCGGTAAAAAATAACACTGCGCCTGCGCCATGGACCTACGACAACATCGCGTACATGAAAAACCAGCTCAAAATGCTGGGCTTTGGTTATGACTGGAGCCGCGAGCTGGCCACCTGCACCCCAGAATACTATCGCTGGGAGCAGAAGTTCTTCACCGAGCTGTATAAAAAAGGCCTGGTGTACAAAAAGACCTCTGCGGTGAACTGGTGCCCGAATGACCAGACCGTACTGGCGAACGAACAGGTTATCGACGGCTGCTGCTGGCGCTGCGATACCAAAGTTGAGCGTAAAGAGATCCCACAGTGGTTTATCAAAATCACCGCTTACGCTGACGAACTGCTGCGCGATCTGGATAACCTGGATCACTGGCCTGACACCGTGAAAACGATGCAGCGCAACTGGATCGGCCGTTCCGAAGGGGTTGAAATCTCCTTTGACGTTAACGACTACGCCAACAAGCTGACCGTTTACACCACCCGTCCAGATACCTTTATGGGCTGCACCTACCTGGCCGTTGCTGCGGGTCACCCGCTGGCGCAGCAGGCTGCGGCGAACAACCCGGCCCTGGCAGCTTTCGTCGACGAATGCCGTAACACCAAAGTGGCTGAAGCCGATATGGCGACCATGGAGAAAAAAGGCGTCGACACCGGCTTTAAAGCTATTCATCCGCTGACCGGCGAAGCGATCCCGGTATGGGCGGCAAACTTCGTCCTGATGGAGTACGGTACTGGCGCAGTAATGGCCGTTCCGGGCCACGATCAGCGCGACTATGAATTTGCGACTAAATACGGCCTGAACATCAAGCCGGTTATCCTTGCCGCAGACGGCAGCAAGCCGGATCTCTCCGAGCAGGCGCTGACCGAAAAAGGCACCCTGTTTAACTCCGGCGAGTTCGACGGCCTGAGCTTTGAAGACGGCTTCAACGCTATCGCTGACAAACTGACGGCGATGGGCGTGGGCGAGCGTAAAGTGAACTACCGTCTGCGTGACTGGGGCGTATCCCGCCAGCGCTACTGGGGTGCACCAATCCCAATGGTGACGCTGGAAGATGGCACCGTGCTGCCAACCCCAGAAGATCAGCTGCCGGTTATCCTGCCGGAAGATGTGGTCATGGACGGCATCACCAGCCCGATCAAAGCCGACCCAGAGTGGGCAAAAACCACCGTTAACGGTATGCCTGCGCTGCGTGAAACCGACACCTTCGACACCTTCATGGAATCTTCATGGTACTACGCGCGTTACACCTGCCCGCAGTATCAGGAAGGCATGCTTGACTCTAAAGCGGCGAACTACTGGCTGCCGGTTGATATCTACATTGGCGGTATCGAACACGCTATCATGCACCTGCTCTACTTCCGCTTCTTCCACAAACTGATGCGTGATGCGGGCATGGTCAACTCTGACGAACCGGCTAAACAGCTGCTGTGTCAGGGCATGGTGCTGGCAGATGCCTTCTACTACGTGGGCGCAAACGGCGAACGTAACTGGGTTTCCCCGGTTGACGCTATCGTTGAGCGCGACGAGAAAGGCCGTATCGTGAAAGCGAAGGACGCGGCGGGCCATGAGCTGGTGTATACCGGCATGAGCAAAATGTCCAAGTCCAAAAACAACGGCATCGACCCGCAGGTGATGGTTGAACGCTATGGTGCGGATACCGTGCGTCTGTTCATGATGTTTGCTTCTCCAGCGGATATGACTCTGGAATGGCAGGAATCCGGCGTTGAAGGGGCGAACCGCTTCCTGAAACGTGTCTGGAAACTGGTCTATGAACACACCGCTCAGGGCCCGGTTGCGGCGCTGAACGTAGATGCATTGACGGAAGATCAGCAGGCGCTGCGCCGTGACGTT
This sequence comes from Kluyvera sp. EC_51, assembly GCF_019584505.1. Classification (NCBI taxonomy): domain Bacteria; kingdom Pseudomonadati; phylum Pseudomonadota; class Gammaproteobacteria; order Enterobacterales; family Enterobacteriaceae; genus Kluyvera; species Kluyvera sp. EC_51. The sequence continues at coordinate 161,957 of NZ_VDAG01000006.1, forward strand.
CATAAAACTATTGCTAAAGTTACCGATGATATCGGTCGTCGTCAGACCTTCAACACCGCCATCGCGGCGATCATGGAGCTGATGAACAAACTGGCGAAAGCACCGCAGGAAGGCGAGCAGGACAGAGCGCTGATCCAGGAAGCGCTGTTGGCCGTCGTGCGTATGCTCAACCCGTTCACCCCACACGTTAGCTTCACGCTGTGGCAGGAGCTGGGCGGCGAAGGCGATATCGACAACGCGCCGTGGCCGGTGGCTGACGAGAAAGCGATGGTGGAAAACACCACGCTGGTCGTGGTTCAGGTCAACGGTAAAGTTCGCGGTAAAATCACCGTTGCGGTTGATGCGACTGAAGAGCAAGTTCGTGAGCGTGCAGGCCAGGAACACCTGGTTGCGAAATACCTTGAGGGCGTAACCGTGCGTAAAGTGATTTACGTACCGGGCAAGCTGCTTAACCTGGTCGTTGGCTAAGCGCGGGAGGAAGCGTGCGATACCTGACAACATTGTTGTTATCTTTGGCGGTGCTGGTCACCGCCGGATGCGGCTGGCATCTGCGTAGTACCACGCTGGTGCCGGACGAAATGAAAACACTGATTTTCCAGTCTAGCGATCCAAACGGCCCTCTGAGCCGCGCAGTTCGCGAACAGCTGAGAACGAGTGGCATTACCGTGCTTGATCAAAGCACGACGCGCCAGGACGTCCCGTCCCTGCGTCTGGGTTCATATAGCCTCCAGCAGGACACGGCTTCCGTGTTCCAGAATGGTCAAACAGCTGAATATCAGATGGTGATGACGGTTAACGCCACGGTACTTATCCCAGGTCAGGATATTTTCCCTATCTCGACCAAAGTGTACCGTTCGTTCTTCGACAACCCGCAGAAAGCGCTGGCGAAAGACAGCGAACAGGGCATGATCGTACAAGAGATGTACCAGAAAGCGGCTGAACAGTTGATTCGTAAGCTGCCAAGCGTACACATTGCCGATGCCAAAGAGAGTGCGGAAAATCAGGCGACCCCGCCTGCCGCCAGCTCTCGTGTATCAACCACTCTGGGTAACTGATGATTCGGTTGTACCCAGAACAACTCCGCGCGCAGCTCTCTGAAGGGCTGCGCGCGGCGTATCTCCTGCTCGGTAATGACCCCCTTTTCCTCCAGGAAAGCCAGGACGCCATCCGGCATGCCGCCGTCAGCAAAGGCTTTATCGAGCACCATACCTTCACGCTTGACGCCAGCACCGACTGGAACGAGCTTTTTTCCCTCTGCCAGGCGATGAGCCTGTTCGCCAGCCGCCAGACGCTGCTGTTGCTGCTGCCTGAAAACGGCCCTAACGCCGCGATCAACGAACAGCTCGCCACGCTGGTGAGCCTGCTGCATGACGATCTCCTGCTGATTATTCGCGGCAACAAGCTGACCAAAGCGCAGGAAAACGCCGCCTGGCTGACCGCTCTGGCGACCCGCGCCGTGCAGATTAGCTGTCAGACGCCGGAACCCGCAAATTTACCGCGCTGGCTGGCTAACCGCGCGAAGCAGAACAACCTGCAGCTTGATGAACCTGCGAGCCAACTGCTCTGCTACTGCTATGAAGGCAACCTGCTGGCGCTGTCACAGGCGCTGGAGCGACTGTCGCTGCTGTGGCCGGACGGCAAGCTGACGCTGCCTCGCGTTGAACAAGCCGTCAACGATGCCGCGCACTTTACCCCTTTCCACTGGGTCGATGCCCTGTTAGCTGGCAAGAGCAAACGCGCGCTGCATATCCTGCAGCAGCTACGTCTGGAAGGCAGCGAGCCGGTTATCCTGCTGCGCACCATACAGCGTGAACTGCTCATGCTGGTGACCTTAAAGCGTCAAAGCGCGCACACTCCGCTGCGCGCATTGTTTGATAAGCATCGGGTCTGGCAAAACCGTCGCGGCATGGTGGGCGATGCGCTCAACCGCCTAAGCGCCGCACAGCTTCGTCAGGCCGTGACGCTGTTAAGTCACGCAGAGCTGACGCTGAAACAGGATTACGGTCAGTCGGTCTGGGCTGAACTGGAAAGTTTGTCGCTGCTGCTTTGTCATAAAGCACTGGCCGACGTTTTTATCGATGGATGATATGGCAAAACTACAGGCGCTTTTCGGCGGGACCTTCGATCCCATTCACTATGGCCACCTCAAACCAGTAGAGATTCTGGCTAACCAGATAGGGCTGTCTCGGGTCATCATTATGCCCAATAACGTGCCGCCGCACCGTCCGCAGCCGGAAGCCACTAGCGAACAGCGTAAGTTTATGGTCGAACTGGCCATTGCCGATAAGCCGCTGTTTGTGCTCGACGAACGCGAACTGCGCCGTGACACGCCGTCCTGGACGGCAGATACGCTGCAGGAGTGGCGACAGGAACAGGGGCCAGAGCAACCGCTCGCCTTTATCATCGGCCAGGATTCGCTGCTTACCTTCCCAAGCTGGGAGCGCTACGAGACGATTCTCGACAACGCTCACCTGCTGGTCACGCGTCGGCCGGGCTATCCTCTAACCATGAAGCATGAGGAGCACCAGCAGTGGCTGGATCGCCATCTCACCAGCAACATCGAAGATCTGCATCATCAGCCGGCAGGGAAAATATACCTGGCAGAAACGCCGTGGTTTGATGTTTCCGCCACGCTGATTCGCGAACGCTTAGAGCGCGGTGAGTCCTGTGAAAAGATGATGCCGGAGGCCGTACTCTCTTACATCATCAACCAGGGGCTGTATCACCACGGCGCTTAGCGTCATACACCAGGGGAGACGCGATGAAAATCTGGCTGGTACGTCACGGTGAAACCGAAGCCAACGTGGCAGGACTGTACAGCGGCCACGCGCCGACCCCGCTGACCGTTAAAGGCCAAAGACAGGCTGAACGCCTTGGCGAAATGCTGCATCAGGTTTCCTTCGACCGCGTACTGTGCAGCGAGCTGGAGCGCACCCAGCACACGGCGCGCCTGCTGCTGGGCGAGCGACAAATCCCTATCACCCCTCACCCGCTGCTGAACGAGATGTTTTTCGGCGACTGGGAGATGCGCCATCACCGCGATCTTCAAATTGAAGATAAAGAGAACTACGCCGCCTGGTGCGCCGACTGGCAACACGCCGCCCCGACCAACGGCGAAGGTTTCCCCGATTTCTCCCGCCGCGTTTCAGCGTTTGCCGCCGAGCTTGCCCACTATGATGACCACAACCTGCTGATCGTCAGCCATCAAGGCGTGCTTAGCCTGCTGACCGCGCTGCTGCTCGGCATGCCGATGGCCGGAATGTGGCATTTCCGCATCGACCACGGCGCGTGGAGCGTCATTGATTATTCAGCGGAATTTGTCACCCTGCGGGTGCTCAATAGTCGCGCAATCTGGCTGCCGGAAGCGGAATAAAACGGATTTCTGCACCAGACCTCCGTCCACCCATTGACACACGTTGCAAGGCTGTTATCCTCCGCAGCCAGAATCATCCCCCTCCAACACTTGTGGACAGAAATTGTTTTACAAAAATGGCGATGCAATCAGCGCTAAGGGATGGGATGATAGCCCGCCAGAACGCCCGTTCGGTGATTTTTTGTCCCGATAATATTTTCAATTCGGGTATACTGTCTGGCTGTTTAATACCGTTTATCTTCACACCCCAGGGGGAACACTTGCAGGGTAAAGCACTCCAGGATTTTGTTGTCGACAAAATTGATGATTTGAAAGGTCAGGACATCATCACCATTGATGTTCAGGGTAAATCCAGCATCACTGATTGCATGGTTATCTGTACTGGCACCTCTAGCCGCCACGTTATGTCCATTGCCGATCATGTGGTCCAGGAATCCCGCGCTGCTGGCCTGCTGCCGCTGGGCGTTGAAGGCGAAAATGCCGGCGACTGGATTGTTGTTGATTTAGGCGATGTCATTGTCCATGTCATGCAGGAAGACAGCCGTCGCCTGTATGAACTGGAAAAGCTCTGGGGTTAAGTTGTGAAGCTGCAGTTGGTCGCCGTCGGCACCAAAATGCCTGACTGGGTACAAACCGGATTTACCGAATACCTTCGTCGTTTTCCGAAAGATATGCCGTTCGAACTGGTGGAAATTCCTGCCGGCAAGCGCGGTAAAAACGCCGACATCAAACGTATTCTGGATAAAGAGGGCGAGTTAATGCTCGCCGCCGCAGGAAAAAACCGTATCGTCACGCTGGATATTCCAGGCAAACCCTGGGATACGCCGCAGCTTGCACGTGAACTGGAACGCTGGAAAGGTGACGGGCGTGACGTTAGCCTGCTTATCGGCGGACCAGAAGGGCTTTCCCCGGCATGCAAAGCCGCAGCAGAACAAAGTTGGTCGCTCTCCACGCTGACGCTCCCGCACCCGCTTGTGCGCGTGCTGGTAGCCGAAAGCCTTTATCGGGCGTGGAGCATCACCACCAACCACCCTTACCACCGCGAGTAATGAGACCTAGGTAGATTAAGCAGCGAATGAAACTACAGAATTCTTTTCGCGACTATACGGCAGAGTCCGCGCTATTTGTGCGCCGGGCGGTGGTCGCTTTTTTGGGAATTTTGCTGCTTACCGGCGTGCTGATTGCCAACCTCTACAATTTGCAGATCGTTCGTTTTACCGACTACCAAACGCGTTCTAACGAAAACCGTATCAAGCTGGTGCCTATCGCGCCAAGCCGCGGCATTATTTACGATCGTAACGGTACGCCGCTGGCGCTTAACCGCACCATCTACCAATTGGAAATCATGCCGGAAAAAGTCGACAGCGTGCAGGAGACCATTGATGGCCTGCGCAGCGTTGTCGATCTCTCCGATGACGATATTGCCGCCTTTAAAAAAGAGCGCGCACGTTCGCACCGCTTTACCTCTATTCCGCTGAAAACCAACCTCACCGAAGTGCAGGTGGCGCGCTTTGCCGTCAACCAGTACCGCTTCCCGGGCGTTGAGGTTAAAGGTTACAAGCGACGCTTCTATCCGTATGGTTCTGCCTTAACTCACGTTATCGGCTACGTCTCTAAAATTAACGATAAAGACGTCGACCGCCTCGATAAAGATGGCAAGCTCGCCAACTATGCGGCAACCCATGATATCGGCAAGCTGGGCATTGAGCGCTATTACGAAGATATGCTGCATGGGCAGACCGGCTACGAAGAGGTTGAAGTCAACAACCGTGGCCGCGTTATCCGTCAGTTGAAAGAGGTGCCGCCGCAGGCCGGTCACGATATCTACCTGACGCTCGACCTCAAGCTGCAGCAGTATATCGAGACGCTGCTGGCTGGCAGCCGTGCCGCCGTGGTGGTCACTGACCCGCGCAACGGCAGCATTCTGGCGCTGGTCTCAATGCCAAGCTACGACCCTAACCTGTTCGTTGATGGCATCTCCAGTAAAGACTACAGCGGCCTGTTAAACGATCCGAATACGCCGCTGGTCAACCGCGCTACCCAGGGGGTTTACCCTCCGGCCTCCACGGTGAAACCGTATGTGGCGGTCTCCGCCATGAGCGCTGGCGTAATTAACCGCAACACCAGCCTGTTTGACCCAGGGTGGTGGCAGCTTCCAGGCTCAGAAAAACGCTATCGTGACTGGAAAAAATGGGGCCACGGCCACCTGAACGTTACCAAAGCGCTGGAAGAGTCTGCGGATACCTTCTTCTACCAGGTCGCCTATGATATGGGTATTGACCGTTTGTCAGAGTGGATGAGCAAGTTCGGCTACGGCGACTATACCGGCATCGACCTTGCGGAAGAGCGCTCCGGTAATATGCCAACCCGCGAATGGAAACTTAAACGCTTTAAAAAGCCATGGTATCAGGGCGATACCATTCCGGTGGGGATCGGCCAGGGTTACTGGACGGCAACCCCTATCCAGATGAGCAAAGCGCTGATGATCCTGATTAACGATGGCATCATCAAAACGCCTCACCTGCTGGCTAGCACCGTCGAAGAAGGCAAGAAAGTGCCGTGGATACAGCCGCAGGAGCCGCCGATAGGCGACATCCATTCCGGCTATTGGGAAATTGCCAAAGACGGGATGTTCGGCGTTGCCAACCGTGGCAATGGTACCGCGCACAAATATTTTGCCAGCGCACCGTATAAGATTGCGGCTAAATCAGGTACCGCGCAGGTCTTTGGCCTGAAGGCCAACGAAACGTATAACGCCCACCGTATTGCGGAGCGTCTGCGTGACCACAAATTAATGACCGCGTTTGCGCCGTATAACGACCCACAGGTGGCGGTCGCTATTATTTTAGAAAACGGTGGTGCAGGCCCGGCGGTCGGTACCATCATGCGTCAAATTCTTGATCACATCATGCTGGGCGATAACAACACCGATTTACCGGCTGAAAACCCAGCGGCCGCCGCGGCGGAGGACCAATAAACATGACGGATAATCCGAACAAAAAATCGTTCTGGGATAAGATCCACCTCGACCCAGCTATGCTGCTCATCCTGCTGGCGCTGCTGACCTACAGTGCATTGGTTATCTGGAGCGCCAGCGGCCAGGACATGGGCATGATGGAACGTAAAATCGGCCAGATTGCAATGGGCCTCGTCATCATGATTGTGATGGCGCAGATCCCACCGCGCGTGTACGAAGGCTGGGCGCCGTGGCTCTATATCTTCTGCATTATACTGCTGGTCGCGGTAGATGCCTTCGGGGCGATATCCAAAGGGGCGCAGCGCTGGCTGGATCTCGGTATCGTCCGCTTCCAGCCGTCGGAGATTGCCAAAATTGCGGTGCCGCTGATGGTCGCGCGCTTTATCAACCGCGATGTTTGTCCGCCGACGCTGAAAAACACCGGCATTGCGCTGGTGCTGATCTTCCTGCCGACCCTGCTGGTTGCCGCTCAGCCTGACCTCGGTACCTCAATCCTGATCGCCCTGTCCGGCCTGTTCGTGCTGTTCCTCGCGGGTTTAAGCTGGCGCCTGATTCTGGTCGCCGTCCTGCTGGTCGCCGCCTTTATCCCGATTCTGTGGTTCTTCCTGATGCACGACTACCAGCGCCAGCGCGTCATGATGCTGATGGATCCGGAATCAGACCCACTCGGTGCGGGTTATCACATTATTCAGTCTAAAATCGCCATTGGTTCCGGTGGCCTGCGCGGCAAAGGCTGGCTGCACGGTACACAATCGCAGCTCGAATTCCTGCCGGAGCGCCACACCGACTTTATCTTCGCGGTTCTCTCCGAAGAACTGGGGCTTATTGGCATCCTTATCCTGCTGGCGCTCTACGTCCTGCTGATTATGCGCGGGCTGTGGATTGCCGCCCAGGCGCAGACGTCCTTCGGCCGCGTCATGGCCGGTGGTTTAATGCTGATTTTATTCGTTTATGTCTTCGTAAATATTGGTATGGTAAGTGGCATCTTGCCGGTAGTTGGCGTGCCGCTACCGCTGGTCAGCTACGGGGGCTCCGCCCTGATCGTACTGATGGCCGGGTTCGGTATCGTGATGTCGATACATACACACAGAAAAATGTTGTCAAAAAGCGTCTAAGGGGTGCTCAATGCGTAAGCAATGGCTTGGGATCTGCATAGCAGCAGGGCTGCTGGCGGCTTGTTCGAGCGATGATGGTCAACAACAAACCGTATCTGCACCACAACCTGCGGTATGTAACGGCCCGTCGGTCGAAATCAGCGGGGCCGATCCGCACTTTGAACCCCTGAATGCGACCGCGAATCAGGACTACGAACGTGACGGCAAGAAATACAAAGTCGTTCAGGATCCGTCAAACTTCAGTCAGGCGGGCCTCGCTGCCATTTACGACGCTGAGCCGGGCAGCAATCTGACCGCCAGCGGCGAAGCGTTTGACCCGACGCAGCTGACGGCGGCGCACCCGACATTACCGATTCCAAGCTACGCGCGTATCACCAACCTGGCCAATGGCCGGATGATCGTCGTACGCATTAACGATCGCGGCCCTTATGGCAACGATCGTGTGATTTCGCTCTCCCGTGCGGCAGCAGATCGCCTGAACACCTCCAATAACACTAAGGTCCGTATCGACCCGATTATTGTGGCGCAGGATGGTTCACTTTCCGGTCCAGGCATGGCCTGTACCACCGTTGCCAAACAGACCTATGCGTTGCCAAGTCGTCCAGACCTGAGCGGCGGTATGGGCAGCGCCTCTTCCGCCCCGCAGGCAGCAGCACCGCAGGGTGATATCCGCCCTATCAGCAACGATACGCTGACCCCAGCAAACAACGGTGATGGTGCCCCGGTGAAAAGCGGCGGCTTCCTTGGCGCCCCTACGCCGTTAAACAGCGGCGTTCTCGAAGAGCCAGCACCGACGCCAGCCCCAGCGGCAACACCATCGGCAGCCGCGCCAGTGACGGCGCCTGCAGCTGCGGTAGCAGCACCGGCCGCCGCCGCCGCCCCTGCCGCCACCGGAGATTTCGTCGTGCAGGTTGGCGCCGTAAGCGATCAGGCGCGCGCGCAGCAGTATCAACAGCGCTTAAGCCAGCAGTTTTCCGTACCGGGCCGTGTCACACAAAACGGTGCGGTCTGGCGTATTCAGCTAGGCCCGTTCAGCAGCAAAGGCGAAGCCAGCACCATACAGCAACGTTTGCAGAGCGAAGCACAGCTGCAATCGTTTATTACTCGCGCCAACTAGAACGCTCAGAGGTATCCGATTCTTCGTATATGTAAAAGTCATTAACAAAGTCATATGCGATGTCGGATGCCTGTCTGCAGGGCATTTGCTATAGTAAGGCACTTTTTTAACTCCATCACGGATGTCGTTGTTTTGACCATGAAGACCTCTTTTTTCGCTCGCTTACTCATTCCGGCGCTCTCCGTCGCAGCACTCTCTTCCGCTGCCCACGCCGATGACCTGAACATCAAAACCATGATTCCAGGCGTTCCGCAGATTGACGCGGAGTCCTACATTCTTATTGATTACAACTCCGGTAAAGTTCTGGCTGAGCAGAATGCTGACAGCCGTCGCGACCCGGCGAGTCTGACTAAAATGATGACCAGCTACGTCATCGGCCAGGCGATGAAAGCGGGTAAATTTAAAGAGTCCGATCTGGTCACCATCGGCAACGATGCCTGGGCCACCGGCAACCCGGTATTCAAAGGCTCTTCCCTGATGTTCCTGAAACCTGGCATGCAGGTTCCAGTATCCCAGCTTATCCGCGGGATTAACCTGCAGTCCGGTAACGATGCCTGTGTTGCGATGGCCGACTACGTCGCTGGTAGCCAGGACGCTTTTGTTGGGCTGATGAACAGCTATGTTACGGCGCTGGGTCTGCAGAACACTCACTTCCAGACCGTTCACGGCCTGGATGCAGATGGTCAGTACAGCTCCGCGCGTGATATGGCGATGATTGGCCAGGCGCTGATCCGCGACGTGCCGAACGAATACACCATCTACAAAGAAAAAGAGTTCACCTTTAACGGCATCCGTCAGTTGAACCGTAACGGTCTGCTGTGGGACAACAGCCTGAACGTCGACGGCATCAAAACCGGTCACACCGATAAAGCAGGCTACAACCTGGTCGCTTCCGCCACCGAAGGTCAGATGCGCCTGGTTTCTGCCGTCATGGGCGGTCGTACCTATAAAGGTCGTGAAACCGAAAGTAAAAAGCTGCTGACCTGGGGCTTCCGTTTCTTCGAAACCGTGAACCCAATTAAAGCCGGTAAAGAGTTCGCCTCTGAGCCAGCCTGGTTTGGTGATACCGACCGTGCCTCCCTGGGCGTGGACAAAGACGTATACCTGACCATTCCACGTGGTCGTATGAAAGATCTGAAGGCGAGCTACGTGCTGACCACCAGTGAACTGCACGCGCCGCTGCAGAAAAACCAGGTTGTCGGTACCATCAACTTCCAGTTGGATGGCAAAACCATCGATCAGCGTCCTCTGGTGGTGCTGCAGGAAATTCCTGAAGGCAACTTCTTCGGTAAGATCATTGATTACATTAAATTAATGTTCCACCACTGGTTTGGTTAAAAATCACCCACTTGAAAGTGTGATTTCCATCCCCATATACTATGCATAGTAAAAACAACTCCCGCACCTTTGCGGGAGTTGTTCTTTTTCAACACTGGAGCTGACATGAAAACCAAACTGAACGAACTGCTTGAATTCCCTACACCATTTACTTACAAAGTAATGGGTCTGGCGAAACCTGAGCTGGTTGACCTGGTGGTTGAAGTGGTACAGCGCCATGCGCCAGGTGACTACTCTCCGCAGATAAAACCGAGCAGCAAAGGCAATTACCACTCGGTGTCCATTACCATCAATGCAACCCACATTGAGCAGGTAGAAACGCTGTACGAAGAGTTGGGCAATATCGAAATCGTCCGTATGGTGCTGTAATCGCATCACCGTTACCCGGCACTGCCGGGTAACGCCTCTCCCCTCCTCCCGTGATATACTCTGCGTCCATCATTTCCCCTCTCTGCGGAGACGCTGTTTTGGACTTAAATACCCTCCTGATCCGTCAACTTGGCTTGCAACCTTACGAACCGGTTTCCCAGGCAATGCATGATTTTACCGATAGCCGCGATGAATCCACGCTGGATGAAATCTGGCTGGTAGAACATCAGCCCGTCTTCACCCAGGGCCAGGCAGGAAAAGCCGAACATGTGCTGGTGCCAGGTGATATTCCGGTCATTCAGAGCGACCGCGGTGGCCAGGTGACCTATCACGGTCCCGGTCAGCAGGTGATGTACGTCCTGTTAAACCTCAAGCGCCGTAAGCTTGGCGTGCGTGAGCTCGTCACGCTGTTAGAGCAGACGGTGGTCAATACGTTGGCGGAGGTCGGGATCGAAGCGCACCCTCGCGCCGATGCGCCAGGGGTATACGTAGGGGAGAAAAAGATCTGTTCGTTGGGGCTACGTATCCGTAAAGGCTGTTCATTCCACGGCCTGGCGCTGAATATCGCGATGGATCTGTCACCTTTCCTGAGAATTAACCCTTGTGGTTATGCGGGAATGGAAATGGCCCAGGTATCACAGTGGGTGAACGACGCAACGCCGGAAAATATATCACCTCGGCTGGTCTCCCACTTTTTAGCTTTGCTAAACAATCCACCACATGAATATATTCACGATTAATATATGATACATCCTGACCCAATAATCCGTTGGGTCATTCACTATCTTTTCATCTCCCTCTTTACAATAACGGCAAGTTTCTCTATTTTTTCTGCTTAATTTCGCCATAAAGTGCATCACAACGCTCACTTTTGCGCAATGACACGCATAACGACATAGCTACCAGCAATGTATTAGCAACATTAATGCATTGAGTATTAACGTAAAAATCACATTTTTACCTTGCGGTTCTGCGTTTCTCAGAATAATAATAATATTATTATTCTCAACTATCATTCATGGAGTGAATGAATACGGAGTAAGCAGTGTGGATTATAACGATAAGCCCGAAAATAAAACTAACCTCAACGTTGAAAATGAGACACCACAAATCTTCCGCACGCTGCGTAATATTGACCTCAATTTATTGACCATATTTGAAGCGGTCTACGTGCATAAAGGTATCGTCAACGCCGCGAAAATACTGAATCTCACCCCTTCAGCGATAAGCCAATCCATTCAAAAACTTAGACTGCTCTTCCCCGATCCTCTCTTTATTCGCAAAGGCCAGGGCGTCACTCCAACGGCGTACGCTACCCATCTTCATGAATATATCAGTCAGGGGCTGGAGTCGATTCTCGGCGCGTTGGATCTGAACGGCAGCTATGACAAGCAGCGAGTGATTACTATCGGCACCGCCGCCTCGGTGGGCGCTATCGTGATGCCGGTTATCTATCAGGTTGTGAAGAAGACCTACACCCAGGTGCTGTTGAGAAACGTAGCCGTTACCGATGCCAACGCGCAGCTCAGCCAGTTCCAGACCGATTTAATTATCGATAATCATGAACACAACAACCCACGCACGCTGGGCCGTCATGCGCTGTTCAGCGACAAGTTGGTGCTGGTATGTCGCAACGACCACCCGGCGCTGGAGGAATCTCCCTCTCTGGACACGCTAATGCAGTATGAACACACGCTGCTGACGATGGACGGCGCGGGGCAAAACGACCAGTACCGGCGGATACGCGACATGCTGCCCGATCGTCAGGTGAGCGTGAGCAGTTACAATTTATTCACCATCGCGTCACTGATCGCCTCAAGCAACCTGATTGGTATTATGCCGCTGCGCTTTTACCATATCTTCAGACAGTGCTGGCCGCTGCAAACGCTGGACTTTATGCCGCTCCAGCAGGAACGCGTCGACTTTTCATTGCATTACAATAAGCTCAGCCTGCGTGACCCGGTAATGCAAAACATTATCAACGTCATCCATCAGGCGTTCTGAACCTCGTACTCCTCATCTTCGCTAGCCGGCAAAAAAGCATTATTCAACAACTATTTTACAATTTGCCGGCACAGTAGGCTGCTTTGTACCCCATTTAAATGGTATACTGCCTGCCATAAATTCAAAAATAGTTGATAAATACAACATTCCCTTGAATTGAAACGCTTTCCCTCGATACTCGGAACTGGAACACGTACGCTATGAGTAAACCCATTGTGATGGAACGCGGTGTTAAGTACCGCGATGCCGATAAAATGGCCCTTATCCCGGTTAAAAACGTGGCAACAGAGCGCGAAGCGCTGCTGCGAAAACCGGAATGGATGAAAATTAAACTTCCGGCAGACTCCTCCCGTATCCAGGGTATCAAAGCGGCCATGCGTAAAAATGGCCTGCACTCCGTCTGTGAAGAAGCTTCCTGCCCAAATCTGGCAGAATGTTTTAACCACGGCACCGCGACCTTTATGATTCTGGGCGCTATCTGCACTCGACGCTGCCCGTTCTGCGACGTTGCCCACGGTCGCCCGGTCGCCCCGGATGCGAACGAACCACAAAAACTGGCCCAGACCATTGCGGACATGGGACTGCGCTATGTGGTTATCACCTCCGTTGACCGTGATGACCTGCGTGACGGCGGCGCTCAGCACTTTGCTGACTGCATCTCCGCCATTCGCGAAAAGAATCCGACCATTAAGATTGAAACACTGGTACCGGACTTCCGTGGCCGTATGGATCGCGCGTTAGAGATCCTGACCGCAACCCCACCAGACGTCTTCAACCATAACCTGGAGAACGTGCCGCGTATCTACCGCCACGTGCGCCCTGGGGCTGACTATAACTGGTCACTGAAACTGCTGGAGCGCTTTAAAGAAGCGCACCCTGAAATCCCTACCAAATCAGGTTTGATGGTGGGTCTGGGCGAAACTAACGCCGAGATCGTTGAGGTTATGCGTGACCTGCGTCGCCACGGCGTTACTATGTTGACACTCGGCCAGTACCTACAGCCAAGCCGTCACCACCTGCCGGTGCAGCGTTACGTCAGCCCGGATGAGTTCGAAGAGATGAAAGCCGAAGCGCTGGCGATGGGCTTCACCCACGCGGCCTGTGGCCCATTCGTGCGTTCGTCCTATCACGCCGACCTTCAGGCCAAAGGCCTGGAAGTGAAATAAGCGCTCTGAGACCCACGATAAAAAGCCGCTCTCTATTGGAAGCGGCTTTTTTAATAGCTCAGTGAGAAATATATTGTTGCAATCAGACAATATCAGAAATGTTATTTCCATAAAAAAGGGCTACAACGTGCTTACGCTGTAGCCCCTTCCACAGGCGGCTAAACCTGCGCATGGCGCGCTACATCAGCACACCATGTGAAACGCTGCCCTGCTTACTCTTTATGAGAGAGTTTTTCTGCCGGGGTTTCTTCTGCGCTTTTCTGCGCCGTAGTTTCATCATCATTCATGGCTTTCTTGAAGCCTTTGATGGCTGAACCCAGATCCCCACCCAGAGTCCGTAATTTTTTGGTACCAAACACCAGAACAATCAGTGCTGCCACTACCAGCAGTTTGGTAATACTAATCTCACCCATAGATACCTTCTTCTCAAAAACAGGCTGCAGAATGCGCCACATCACTGTCATTTATTAACGGTCATCCGGCGCGTGCACACAATAGCAATCTGTAACAAGGTGAATCAAGCGTTGTTTAAAAAAACGTCACGTTAATTGCGGTAGCGCAAAGCGTCTATTTGCCAGCACAGGAAGCTGTTGGCGAACGTTCAGAAGATGCTCGTGCTGAATATCAGAAATAATCAGCTGCGATTCTGCCGTAGCCCCTGCCAGCGTTACGCCCAGCGGATCGATAATTCTGCTTTGGCCAATATTTCGCGTACCGCACTCCCCGCTCGCCACCAGGTAGCAGGTAGTATCTAACGCGCGCGCCGCAAGCAGCGTCGCCCAGTGATGCTCTTTCAGCGGCCCGCGCACCCAGGCCGCTGGAAGCGCCAGAATCTCAGCCCCCTGGAGCGCCAGCGTCATCGCCAGTTCCGGAAAACGCAGATCGTAGCAGGTCATCAGGCCAACCTTAAAACCTTCAACCTCAATCAGCGGCGGCAACGCCTCACCGGCATCCACCCGCTTTGACTCCTGAATGGAGAAGGCGTCATAGAGGTGGAGCTTGTGATAGTGGGCAATAACTTCGCCACCACGTAGCGCCACCAGCGTGTTTCGCGCACGGCCTTCCCCTGACGGCGTGTGGATAGTCAGCACTGTGGTCAACGCATCGCTACGGCTTTGCGCCAGCAGTACCTGCATAAAGCCACCATCCAGCGTCTGAGCCGACCTGACGGACATATCCGGGTCGCTATCACTACGCGCCAGCAGCGCCTCTGGCAACACCAGCAAAGACGCTCCAGCCTCGGCCGCCGAGCGCATCAGCGTGACGCAGCGTTGCGCATTAACCTGCCACTCCGGCGTGACGACAAACTGCCCTGCTGCTACCCGCATCCGCACACCTCTGCTTTTACTAATATATCAATATGATGAATACTGATGAGTATATAGCCAGATTCACCCGTTCAACGCTACACTGGCAGCATTAATTGAAAATGGCAGGAAACTCGCATGATGCAACTGTTGTTGGCCGTTTTTATCGGCGGAGGTACCGGCAGCGTCGCTCGCTGGCTGCTGAGCCTGAGATTTAATCCTATGCACCATGCGATTCCGCTGGGCACGCTGACGGCTAACCTGGTCGGGGCGTTTATCATCGGCGCAGGGCTGGCATGGTTTAACCGTCTGCCGCAGATTGATCCGGTCTGGAAACTGCTTATCACCACCGGCTTTTGCGGCGGGCTGACGACCTTCTCCACCTTCTCGGCTGAAGTCGTCTTTCTGCTACAGGAAGGGAAATTGAGCTGGGCGCTGCTGAACGTTGCGGTGAACCTGCTGGGCTCATTCGCCATGACCGCCGCCGCATTCTGGTTGTTTAGCGCCAGTCGCTAGAAAAAGGATAAAAAAAACCCGCATTTAAGCGGGTTTTGAATTCTGAACTGCTATTTTTCGCTTAGAGAGCGATGACGTTAGCAGCAGAAGGGCCTTTGGCACCGTTAGTGATTTCGAACTCTACGCGCTGACCTTCAGCCAGAGTTTTAAAACCATTGGTCTGGATTGCAGAGAAGTGTACGAATACGTCTTTGCTGCCATCTTCCGGAGTAATGAAACCGAATCCTTTGGACTCATTAAACCACTTAACGTTACCTTTAATCTTAGACATCAAAATTACCTTTATATGAAAAAACGACACTAATCTGTGTCAGTTAACAGTACAACAATTGTCGTCGGTTTTGTCCAGCCTAACTTCGTTAAAAAGTGATAAATGTCTCTAACTTTTATTTGCGGGTTGACTTTAGCGCCGGCTGTGCTCCAGGCCGGTTTCAGAAGTCAAAACGAAGCCAGGCGAAGTAGACGTTGCCGTTGTTATAGGTGCCAGGAATGTAGGTCATCTGGAACGTCGCCGGGCCGTAACCGATAGAGGCCATCGGCAATGCCACCGGCAGCGGGATGTAGTTCCAGTTATCGCGTGCGGTCACCCCAATCGTGTAACCCAACCCAACGTGGAATTTATCGTCCGTCAGCGGTCGCCAGGTGGCTTCCCAGCCGTAGCCGCCAATTGGTTCCCATTTGTTAAAGGAGTCTTTAAACGCCATCAAATAGATGCCGTGCCAGTTGCCTTTATCATCCCAACGCGAAACGCCAAAACCGGCACCCCAGGGACGCTCATTGTATTTGTCCGTTTTCTCTTTATCGTAGGCAAAACGCGCGTGCCACGTAATCACAGGCACATACAGATCGTAATTCTGCGGTTCATCCCAGGTTTGCACGATGTTATTGCTCACCGTGTTATAGCCATCCTTAATCGTCTCCGTAAAAGACGCATACGCAGGCAGAGCGCTGCTTGACAGCCCTACCATCACAACCAGCAGTGCGAAAAATCTATTTAGTTTTAACACGATAGTCTTGCCAAAAAATGATTAATTAAGAATATTCTATCAAGCGTATGCTTAATGATATCGTAACCGCAGCGGCGGCTTAGCTTTTTTCTTCACCTGAATTACAAATTAGAATATTCCTAAACAAACCGTCAAGCCAACCGCACAACCTAAGCTAAATTATAATGCACGATTACCGTCAACGATTCGCATTATCGTCCATGAGCAGAAAACCATAAATTTAAAGTGCCTTCTGATTATATTAAACCAACTACTTGCCCATATTATTTTCGTAATATGAGAATAATTGCTTAACCATTAAATAACGATTTAATTAGCACATATTTTATGCAACTTTATCTTTCCCTATTTTATTTCACACGTTACCCTGCGGAAGAGCAACATCAACACCGTACTTCCCCACCGCGACTGGTGTCGCGAGCCTTTCACCTTTGTGCCCGGCAAGGCAACATTTCATTTCCTCTGACTGTATAGTATTCCACCAGCGCGCTATACTCATTGGGGTGACAATGTTCAGCTTTGTGAGTACACCGAGTAAATGACAACTTCGCCATCTTTAATTAATCTTTTTATTGATTTTCATCAGCTAAATTTGTCGTTTTTTTCGGCACATTTCATCCCTTACTTTTGATGCAGCACTGCGTCAATTTTTACAACTGGGCGATAGGTGTTAATAATGTTAACGTTCTTTGAACTCCTGATTGGTGTTGTGGTTATTGTGGGCGTAGCCCGCTACATCATCAAAGGTTATTCCGCAACGGGAGTCCTTTTCGTCGGTGGCTTACTGCTACTGATTGCCAGCGCATTGATGGGTCACAAGATTTTACCTAGCAGCGCAACCAGCACGGGTTACTCTGCCACCGATATTGTTGAATACATCAAGATCTTATTAATGAGCCGCGGTGGCGACCTCGGCATGATGATTATGATGCTCTGTGGTTTTGCTGCTTATATGACGCATATCGGCGCGAATGATATGGTCGTTAAGCTGACCTCTAAACCGCTGAAGTTTATCAACTCACCTTATTTACTGATGATCGCGGCCTATTTCGTTGCCTGCCTGATGTCACTGGCCGTCTCTTCGGCAACCGGCCTTGGCGTGCTGCTGATGGGTACCCTGTTCCCGGTGATGGTGAACGTCGGCATCAGCCGCGGTGCGGCGGCGGCTATCTGCGCCTCTCCGGCGGCCATTATTCTCTCTCCAACGTCCGGTGACGTCGTGCTGGCAGCAAAAGCCGCAGAAATGCCGCTGATTGATTTTGCCTTTAAAACCACGCTGCCTATTTCCATCGTCGCGATTGTCGCCATGGCGATTGCCCACTTCTTCTGGCAGCGCTACCTGGATAAAAAAGAACATATCTCTCACGAAATGCTGGATGTGAATGAAATCTCCACCAGCGCGCCTCGCTTCTACGCCATTCTGCCGTTCACCCCAATTTTCGGCGTACTGATCTTTGACGGTAAATGGGGCCCGGAACTGCACATCATCGCCATTCTGGTTATCTGCATGCTGCTGGCAGCGGTGCTGGAGTTCTTCCGCGGCTTCAATACCCAGAACGTCTTTGCTGGCCTGGAAGTGGCCTACCGCGGGATGGCCGATGCGTTCGCTGGTGTGGTAATGCTGCTGGTTGCCGCAGGCGTTTTCGCCCAGGGTCTGAGCACCATCGGCTTTATTAACAGCTTGATTTCCATTGCCACTTCGTTCGGCTCGGCCAGCATTATTCTCATGCTGGTGCTGGTGATCCTGACCATGCTGGCAGCGATGACCACTGGCTCCGGTAACGCACCGTTCTACGCCTTCGTGGAGATGATCCCGAAACTGGCGCACTCCTCCGGCATCAACCCGGCATACCTGTCGATTCCGATGCTGCAGGCGTCCAACCTCGGTCGTACCATCTCTCCGGTTTCCGGCGTGGTGGTGGCGGTTGCCGGTATGGCGAAGATCTCTCCGTTTGAAGTGGTTAAACGTACATCGGTACCGGTCATCATTGGCCTTATCGTGGTGATTATCGCCACCGAGGTCCTGGTGCCCGGCGTCGCCGGATAATCATTAACGGATAAATAAAATAAGGCGCCTGAGGGCGCCTTATTTTATTATGTAATAACGTCACTAAATGATTAAAAACGTGGAGTCAGGAAAATGTTAAGGAAGAATATTGTGTCAGGATGCGCGCTGCTGCTCTGCGCTGGCAGCCTTCAAGCGGCCCCACTGGCACCCACACAATATGGCGACTTCGACCGTTACGTCCTGGCACTCTCCTGGCAAAACGGGTTCTGCCAGAGCCAGCATGATAGAAACCGCAAAGAACCGATACAATGTCTGCGGACAACCGAGTCCGCCAATAAGGCCGATTATCTAACGGTACACGGCCTATGGCCTGGGCTACCGGGCTCCATTGCCTCACGCGGCGTGGATAACAACCGCTGGATGCGTTTCGGCTGCGCCACGCGTCCAATCCCCAATATGCCGGAAGCAAAAGCCAGCCGGAAATGCGCCGCCGATGAGACCGGTTTGTCGCTGGAAGTCGCCAATAAGCTCAACCAGGTGATGCCGGGCAGCGGTGGGAAAACCTGCCTTGAGCGCTATGAGTACGCCAAGCACGGCGTCTGCTTTGGTTTCGACCCCGATGCCTATTTCGGTACCATGGTACGCATGAATAGTGAAGTGAAGCAGAGCGCAATAGGTCAGTTCCTTGCTGCTAACTACGGCAAAACCGTTACCCGCGCGAGCTTTGACGATGCGGTTGCCCGTGCTTTTGGCAAAGAGAACGTGAAAGCAGTCAAGCTGACCTGCGACGGTAACCCGGCCTATCTGACCGAAATGCAGATTGCCATTAAATCCGCCAGCATCAACAACCCACTCAGCGCAGATTCACTGCTTCCGCAGCCGCATCCCGGCAACTGCGGCAAACAGTTCATCCTGGATAAAAACGGCTACTAACGGTTTGATTACGCCCCCGGTTTTCGGGGGCGATTCACACTACTGCTCGATAAACGATAACAGATCGTCGTTGATCTGATGCTTATGCGTGGTACAGATCCCATGCGATCCGCCGCGATACACCTTCAGCTCCGCGTCAGGCAAAATTTCCGCCGCCACTTTCCCGCAGGTCTCAAACGGCACAATCTGATCGTCATCACCGTGAATCACCAGCGTTGGGATCGTCATTCTGCGCAGGTCCTCACGCAGGTCGGTTTCTGAGAACGCCTTGATGCAGTCGTACAGCGCCTTAATCGAACCCTGTAATCCTTGTTCGACAAAACCTTCGCGCACCGCTTTCGACTCCTTCGCTCCTGGACGGTTATAGCCGTAAAACGCCGCCGTCAGCTCATAGAAAAACGCGCCGCGATCGTTAATCACCCCGTCACGAATACCGTCGAAAACCTCCAGCGGCACGCCGTTCGGGTTAAAGTCCGTTTTCACCATAATGGGCGTTACCGCACCAATCAGCACCGCTTTGGCCACTCGATGCGTGCCGTGACGGCCAATATAGCGCGCCACCTCGCCGCCGCCGGTTGAGTGCCCAACGTGCACCGCATCCTTCAGGTTCAGATGGGCGGTCAACTCCGCCAGGTCATCCGCATACTGGTCCATATTGTGCCCGTCCCAGGGCTGCGCCGAGCGCCCATGGCCTCGTCTATCGTGGGCGATAACCCGATACCCC
This sequence comes from Kluyvera sp. EC_51, assembly GCF_019584505.1. Taxonomy (NCBI): domain Bacteria; kingdom Pseudomonadati; phylum Pseudomonadota; class Gammaproteobacteria; order Enterobacterales; family Enterobacteriaceae; genus Kluyvera; species Kluyvera sp. EC_51. The sequence continues at coordinate 181,911 of NZ_VDAG01000006.1, forward strand.
TTTGAGCCCAGAAACAGCATCTGATCCTCAAACGCATCAGACGTCAGCGGCCAGCCGTGGCTAAATACAATAGGCTGTCCGCTTCCCCAATCTTTAAACCAGAGATAGCTACCATCTTTCAGGGTCAGTTTATCGAAACCACTCATACGATCTCCTGTACTGGAAGGACGCTGCCGAATGCAGCCTAAAAAGAATAATCCAGATTTATAGGTTGCGATGTATTTCGCACAAAATTCACACAACACCGATCGTTGCCATTCTCGAATGTGCGCTGTATCACTTCAAACCTGACCTCAGGATCAGTATGATGGGGTGAGATGAACCCTTGCCGCTGGCGGTGAGGGTTTTCTTTTGGATAATCGATAGACATGGAGTAAATAATGACCAGACCTGCCATCATTATTAATGAGTTCGATGCCGAGCGTATCGACCGCCTGCTTGAGCAACCTGCTTACGCAAATTCCCCGGTGGCGAACGCGCTAAACGACGAACTGGATCGTGCCCAGATGTGTGCCCCAGAGGACATGCCGCACGATGTAGTGAGTATGAATAGCCAGGTCAGATTCCGCGATCTCACCACCGGCGAAGAGCGTGTCCGCACGCTGGTCTTCCCGGCCCAGATGACCGACAGCAGCAGCCAGCTTTCCGTGATGGCGCCGGTTGGCGCGGCACTGCTTGGCCTGCGCGCAGGCAGCGCCATTCACTGGGAACTGCCAGGCGGTACTTCTACCCATCTCGAAGTGCTCGAGCTGCTTTACCAGCCGGAAGCGGCAGGCGAATTTCATCGCTAATCTCCCGCGCTAACCTATTAAGAGGATGTTCTGCATCCTCTTTCTGTTTTGTCCCTTCGGCTACTTTCTGCCTCACGAAACTTTACAACTCCCCTCGCCTCGATAAACTATTTTGCGAACTAAATGACATATTTAGAACTCATTATGTGTTCTGATAGTTCCACAAAGACAAGGAGGAGCCATATGTACAAAACAATCATTATGCCAGTTGATGTTTTTGAGATGGAATTGAGTGACAAAGCCGTGCGTCACGCGGAATTTTTAGCCCAGCAGGATGGCATTATCCATCTGCTTCATGTGCTGCCGGCATCGGCCAGCTACACCATGAGCCGCTTTGCCGCCGACCTGCGCCGCTTTGAAGAGCATCTGCAGCAGGAAGCCGAAAGCCGTCTGACCACCATGGTGAGCCATTTCAGCATCGACCCTTCGCGTATTAAGCTTCACGTTCGCCTCGGCAGCGTCCGCGATGCCGTAAATGAACTGGCGGAAGAGCTGAACGCCGATATGGTGGTAATCGGTTCACGTAACCCATCTATCAGCACGCACCTGCTTGGCTCCAACGCTTCCAGCGTTATCCGCCACGCGCATATCCCGGTATTAGTCGTACGATAAAAAACCGTAGCTCGGCCAAGCGAAGCGCCGCCGGGAAATAGCAGTCACAAAAAAAGGCCACCTTTCGGTGGCCTTTGACATTGCAGGCATTGTCTTCTTTTTATGCAGTTTTGGTACGAATCAGGTAGTCAAATGAACTCAGTGACGCCTTCGCACCTTCGCCAGCGGCGATGATAATCTGTTTGTACGGCACGGTGGTGCAGTCGCCCGCGGCGAATACGCCCTTCACGCTAGTCTCGCATTTCGCATCAATGATAATTTCACCCATGCGGTTACGCTCAATCGCGCCTTCCAGCCAGTTGGTATTTGGCAGCAGGCCAATCTGGACGAAAATCCCCGCCAGCGCTACGTGATGCTCGTCACCGCTCACGCGGTCACGATACTGCAGGCCTGTGACTTTGCTGCCGTCACCTTTTACTTCTGTCGTTTGTGCATTCAGAATAATGTCGACGTTTTTCAGGCTGCGCACTTTATCCTGCAGCACCTGGTCGGCCTTCATTTCTGGCGCAAACTCAAGCAGGGTCACGTGTTCAACCACGCCCGCCAGATCGATAGCCGCTTCAACGCCGGAGTTACCGCCGCCGATGACCGCTACGCGTTTGCCTTTAAACAGCGGGCCGTCACAGTGCGGGCAGTAAGTAACACCTTTGGTACGGTACTGATCTTCACCCGGTACGTTCATGTTACGCCATTTCGCCCCGGTAGCGATGATAATGCTGCGTGCTTTCAGCACCGCGCCGGACGCGGTTTCAATCTGATGCAGGCCGCCTTCAACCGAGGCAGGAATCAGCTTAGACGCGCTCTGGGAATCAATCACGTCGACGTCATAGTCGCTCACGTGCGCCTTCAACGCACCTGCCAGTTTCTGGCCTTCGGTTTTTGGCACGGAGATGTAGTTTTCGATATCAACGGTATCCAGCACCTGGCCGCCGAAACGTTCGCCCATCAGGCCGGTACGAATACCTTTACGCGCAGAGTAAACCGCCGCCGCTGCACCGGACGGGCCGGAACCGACGATCAGCACATCGTAAGCATCACGTTTATTCAGCTCTTCCGCCGCACGTTTTTCTGCGCCGGTATCCACTTTCGCCACGATTTCAGTCAGCGTCATACGCCCCTGACCAAACTCCTGACCGTTCATATAGACCGCCGGAACGCCCATCACGTTACGGTCGGTAATTTCATTCTGGAACGTACCGCCGTCAATTGCCGTGTGCTTGATGCGCGGGTTCAGTACCGACATCAGGTTCAGCGCCTGCACCACGTCCGGGCAGTTGTGGCAAGAGAGCGAGTAGTAGGTTTCAAATTCAAAGTCGCCGTCGATATCGCGGATCTGCTCCAGCAGAGACTGCGCTTCTTTCGACGGGTGACCACCGGTCCACAGCAGCGCCAGCACCAGCGAGGTAAACTCGTGGCCCAGCGGGGAACCCGCAAAGCGTGGGCCCTGGTCGGAACCTGGGTTAGTAATCAGGAACGATGGCTTACGTACCGCGAGCGTGTTGTCTTCTTTAAAGGTGACTTTGTCTGACAGTTCAGCGATTTCAGCCAACAGTTCCTTGATCTCTGCCGATTTAGCGCTGTCATCCAGCGTGGCAATCAGCTCAACAGGTTTGGTCAGCTTCTCAAGATAGGCCTTGAGCTGGGTTTTCATGTTGGTGTCGAGCATTTTTATCTCCTGGGCTTAAAACATCATCATGCAAGCGGCCTTTGTCAGGCAGCCTGAATGCGCTTGCATCATGGACGCTATTGAAAAAAACGGGCACTCACGCACCCGTTATAATGGGGGTAATTTCCTCAGTATTTCGCGTCACGGCAAGGCGGCTAGCGGGTGAGTCCCCGGAAGCTTACATAAGTAAGTGACCGGGGTGAACACGCGACGCCAACGCCGCAGTGGGGCGAAAGACGACGGAAATTTAGATCTTGCCGACCAGGTCCAAAGATGGAGCCAGAGTGGCTTCGCCTTCTTTCCATTTAGCCGGGCACACTTCGCCTGGGTGAGAAGCAACATACTGAGCTGCTTTGATTTTACGCAGCAGGTCAGAAGCGTCACGGCCGATACCTTCAGCGGTAACTTCGATTGCCTGGATGATACCCTGTGGGTCAACAACGAAGGTTGCACGGTCAGCCAGACCTTCATCTTCACGCATGTTGTCGAAGTTACGGGTCAGGGCGCCAGTCGGGTCGCCGATCATCGCGTATTTGATTTTCGCGATGGTGTCAGAGCTGCTGTGCCATGCTTTGTGGGTGAAGTGGGTGTCGGTGGAAACAGAGTAAACGTCCACGCCCAGTTTCTGCAGCTCTTCGTAATGGTCAGCTACGTCACCCAGTTCGGTCGGGCATACGAAGGTGAAGTCAGCCGGGTAGAAGAAGAAGACGCTCCAGCGACCTTCGGTATCTTTCTCGGTAACTTCTACGAATTCACCGTTTTTGAACGCCTGGTTTTTGAAAGGTTTGATTTTGGTATTAATTAAAGACATCGAGTACTTCCTCCGTGTTTTCGTTGAGGTCTAAGTTAACGACTTTTTCCTGATTCGACCAATGCGTTTACATTATCAAATCAATAAGCGTTATCTAACAACCGGAACAAGACAGCTTTGTGAACCTATGACGAGGACGGGCACAAATCGCTCATCCCCAGACGTAAAAAGGCCGCATCAGCGGCCCCGTTACCTGAATCCCCAGCAGGTGAATTCAGCGCCAGCCAGGCTGGCTTATTGTTGCGCTCTACATACCTTAACAAAGGTGGTAACAGCACCTAGATTACATCACCCTGCTCCGCAAAGGGCAATCAACCTGGCGTCGGTCTTATCTATGGCTGTAATAGCCTACGCCGTTTAATGTGTATTACCCACTGATTTTACGAACATTTTCCTTACTATCTAATAGTTTTACTCCTTATTTACAGGCTTGGGTAAAATTTATCAGGCGAAACATCCATAAAACTCATCACATGAATATTATTCAATATATATATACATCTATTATTCTACGTAATAAGTGGATCATTAGTCGCGCCTGTTATATATTCAGGTGCAGTTAAATTTCAATGTAGTTTTTCGAACACATGGATAGTTTCGGAAGAGCATGACTCATGTTTCGTCATGTATGCATTTGTAAAAACAATAAAGGAATATCTCATGGCAAATCTTTACAACCTAAAGCGTTTTGACCTTAATTTACTCATTATTTTTGAATGTATATACCAGAACTTGAGTATTAGTAAGGCAGCGCAAACGTTATTTATTACACCTTCAGCCGTTAGCCAGTCGTTGCAGCGACTCCGCGTCCAGTTAAACGACCCGCTTTTTGTGCGCGCTGGTAAAGGTATAACGCCAACGACCGTAGCCGATAACCTGCACTTACATCTTGAAGATAATCTTAACGGTCTTGAACAGACTATTAACATTATGGGTAAAGCTGACCTCAGAAGACGTTTTGTGGTATATGGCCCGCAGCTTCACGCCCAGCCTAAGCTCAATCAATTTATGAACATTCTTCTTGAAGATAGAAATCTTGAGGTGGTTTATCACGATACAGCGACAGAAACCGAAGACATTGAAGAAATAATGAATTATCGCAAGGCTGACGTGGTATTTACCCTGCAACAGCATAGTAATCGTTCATTGGTTTGTGTACCGTTTAGCGAAGCCCAACTCATCCTGGCCTGCAGTCAGAACCATCCACGATTGGGCGACAGCGCAACATCAGAGCAACTTTCACAAGAACGATTCACTCTATATCAGGCACGTGAACATCAGATTAAAGAATTTCAGAAGGCCAATGATTCCGCACAATTAACAGAGAGAGACATTGCGTTCACCTCATCGTCATTAATGGCTATTTTTAACACTCTTAACCACAGTGATTTAGTCGGTATTGTGCCGAAATTTGCATTCGAGCTTTTAAAAGATGTGCTAACACTAAAAGAAATCTCAACAAAAATAATATTACCTTCATTCCCAATATACATGATTTACAGCCGTTCATCGATGAGTCTTCCCTTCTTTTCTAAGATTATAGAAAAAACAAAGAACCTCTAATACATTCACAAAATAAATACATCACCACCATAAATAAAAATACTGCATGTATTATCTTATTTATTACTTCTCATAACAGCGTACTATAATCAGCACCTTATTAGACATCATCGCCATAAAGGATTGCTGATTTATGTCAATCATCAAACTCCCCTTGCCTCTCTCCGTTCTGGAGGCAAGTCGGGAACGGATAAGCTGGACGTTGAATAACCTCCCCCGCGTTTGTATCTCTTTTTCCGGCGGGAAAGATTCTACGGTCATGCTGCATTTAGCCGCCGAACAGGCGCGCCAATCTGGCAAAAAATTCAGCGTGCTGTTTATTGATTGGGAAGCTCAGTTCTCCTATACCATCAATCATTGTCAAAAATTACGCACGCTGTATTGCGACGTGATTGACACTTTTTATTGGGTTGCCTTGCCGCTCACCACCCAAAATTCACTCACCCAATTCAACCCTGAGTGGCAGTGCTGGGAGCCGGGGGCAGAATGGGTCAGGCAGCCGCCTGAAGATGCCATTACCGACCCCGATTTTTTTCCCTTTTATGAGCCAGGCATGAGCTTCGAACTGTTCGTACAAAAGTTTGCCGATTGGTTTTCCCAGCAGCGTCCCGCCGCCGTGATGGTCGGTATTCGCGCCGACGAGTCCTACAACCGCTTTCTGACTATTGCCTCGCAGCGAAAGCGCCGCTTTGCCGATGATAAACCCTGGACGACCGTTGCACCGGGCAATCATGCCTGGTACGTCTATCCGATCTATGACTGGAAAACGGCGGATATCTGGACCTGGTTTGCCAAAAGCAAGCAGCCCTATAACCCGCTCTACGATCTGATGCATCAAGCGGGCGTGCCGCTGCGCTATATGCGTATCTGCGAACCCTTTGGCCCGGAGCAGCGACAAGGGCTGTGGCTCTATCACGTCCTGGAGCCTGAACGCTGGGCCGCAATGTGCCAGCGGGTCAGCGGCGTCCACAGCGGCGGGATCTATGCCGGGCAGGATAACCAGTTCTACGGCCATCGGAAAATCGAAAAGCCGCAGCATCATAGCTGGCGCAGTTACGCCCATTTTCTGCTGTATAGCATGCCGGAAGCCACCGCCGACCACTATCGCAATAAGATCGCCGTCTATCTTCACTGGTATCAAAAGCAGGGATGGGAAGATATCCCAGACAGCCAGGAGAAAGACCTCGGCTCTAAAGACGTTCCGTCGTGGCGACGAATCTGCAAAGTCTTATTAAACAATGATTATTGGTGCCGGATGCTCTCTTTCAGCCCAACAAAAGCCAGCCACTACCAACGCTACCGCAAGCGCATGGCACAGAAGCGTCAACAATGGGGGTTACTATGCAACAAAAACTGATTGCGCAGCTGCAAGGCTATCTACAGACCTTATCGGACGAAGAGAAGATTGATGCGATTAATCAGTTTCGGCAGGCTTTGCACGAGGAGAGCCCATTTCGCGACCAGCCGATTGACTGCGTGCTGTGGGTGAAAGAGGAGCGGGTTTCGCCGAATGACTACAACCCCAACAATATGGCGCCGCCGGAAAAACGCCTGCTCGCCAAATCGCTGGAAGCCGACGGTTTTACTCAACCGATTGTGGTGATAGAGAAAAACAGCAACGCCTATGAGATTGTCGATGGTTTCCACCGCCATCTGCTGTCACAGTCAAAAGCCGCGCTGAAAAAACGCCTACAGGGCTATTTGCCGATTACCCAGCTAGAAAATAGCGACCATTCGCAGCCATCACGAATGGCGGCCACCGTTCGTCATAACCGCGCGCGCGGCCGCCATCAGATAGGCGCAATGTCAGATATCGTGCGCGAACTGAGTCAGCTCGGCTGGGATGATGAGAAAATCGGTCAGGAGCTGGGCATGGACGCCGATGAAATTCTGCGTCTTAAACAAATTAACGGCCTGTGCGAACTATTCGGCAATCGCCAGTACTCACAGGCCTGGACGGTTAAATAGCTACAGCCTGCACAGACGCTCAGCGGCGGCCAGCAGCGTCGCTTCCTGCTTGGCAAAGCACAGGCGAATCAGCTTATGCGGGAACGGTGCTGCACAGAAGACCGACAACGGGATCGCCGCCACGCCAATTTCAGTGGTCAGCCACTGGCAAAAGCTCACGTCATCGAGCTCGGAAATGGCGCTGTAGTCCGCCAGCAGGAAGTAGGTGCCTTCGCAGGGCAGCAACTTCAGTCGACTCTGGCTTAGCGCATCGATGAACAGGTCACGGCGCGTCCGATAAAAATCGGGCAGTTGGCGGTAGTGCTCAGGCTCAGCGCGCAGCATATCCGCCAGCGCCAGCTGTGCCGGGGTATTGACGGCAAAGGTCAGATATTGGTGCACCTTACGCAGCTCGGCGCTTATCGGCGCGGGCGCGACGCAGTACCCCACCTTCCAGCCGGTCATATGATAGGTTTTGCCAAACGATGAAACCGCCACCGCCCGCTCGCGAAGCTGCGGGTGCGCCAGCACGCTGGCGTGTCCGGCTTCGCTAAAGCAGATATGCTCATACACTTCATCGCTGAGTACGTAGATTTCTCGCTCAGCAATGGCCTGCCATAGCGCCTCAAAATCGGCCGCCTGCCATACGGTGGCTGAGGGGTTATGCGGAGTATTGAGAATAACCAGCCGGGTTTTATCGCTCAACGTGTCGGCAAATGCCTGCCAGTCGACGCGAAAGTGCGGCGGCTGCAGCGCGATACGCTTCACGATGCCACCGGAAAGCTCAACCGCCGGCGCATAGCTGTCATAGCTTGGGTCGAAGCAGATAACCTCATCGCCGTCGCGCACCAGCGCGGTAATCGCCGCGTAAAGCGCTTCTGTCGCTCCGGCGGTGACCGTAATCTCATTATTCACGTCCGGCGAGTGGCCATACAGCGCCTGCGTTTTCTCGGCAATCGCTTCACGCAGCGCCAGCGCGCCGGTCATCGGCGCGTATTGGTTTGCGCCCGCGGCGACATGGTGCGCCAGCCGTGCCTGAAGGTAAGTGGGGCCGTCAAAATCGGGGAAGCCCTGTGAAAGGTTGATCGCCTGGTGCTGCTGCGCCAGCGCGCTCATCTGGGTGAAAATGGTGGTGCCGAGGTTGGGTAGCTTGCTTTGTGGGATGAGTTGCTTATTCGTCATTCTTCGTCTGCCGCTCGTGATGCCAAAGTTAACATCAATATAACACGGCGAACGTGTTTGGCAATCAAGACGTTTAGATGTCTAAATAAACGTTAGCAACATTTCGCGCCGCCCTTCCCGCCGTAGCGCGCGTCCTGACGATCGCGGAAAAATTCTTCGTAGGTCATCGGCGTCTGGTCCGGGTGCGTGATGCGCATGTGTTCAACATAATTGTCGTAGTCCGGCACGCCAATCATCATTTTAGCGGCCTGGCCGAGGTATTTTCCGGCTTTCGAAAGCGTATCAAACATCGTTTTTGTCCTTTGGGTAAGCCCGGCGTCGCTGCGCTCGGCCGGGCTACAACTTCATTAAACCACGCGCAAATGAAATTAGTGCGCGCGTTTCGCCTGCGCCACCAGATTCTCCGCATCCGCCGGCATCGGCTCATACGGGGTCTCTTTCGCCGTCGGTTTATCCTCTTTCAATGCCGCCAGTGCGGTTTTGAGTGAGAACAGCGCCAACACGACCACCACCACCATAAAGAAGATGGTCAGCCCGGCATCAAGACGGTTGTTGAACACCAGTTGCGCCAGCTGCGATTCGGTGTACTGCGGCGGAATGTTGCCGCTGTCGATCATCGCCTGGAACTTGTTGGCAATCGCCAGGAAGCCCACGCGGGTATCTTCGCTGAACGACTTCTGCCAGCCCGCTACCAGCGTACACACCAGCAACCACGAGGTTGGTACCAGCGCAACCCACGCGTAGCGCTGACGTTTCATCTTGAACAGTACCACCGCACAGAGCATCAGCGCCATACCCGCCAGCATCTGGTTCGCGATACCGAACAGCGGCCACAGGGTGTTAATGCCGCCCAGCGGGTCAACCACCCCTTGATGCAGGAAGTAACCCCAGGCCAGCACGCACAGTGCCGTTGCCAGCAGGTTAGCGGGCAGAGAATCCGTACGTTTAAGCCCTGGATTGATAACGCCCAGCAGGTCTTGCAGCATAAAGCGCGCCGCACGGGTACCCGCATCCACCGCCGTCAGAATAAACAGCGCTTCAAACAGAATGGCAAAGTGATACCAGAACGACACATCCATCAGGCCGCCCAGCGCCCCGTGAAGGATATAGGCCATCCCCACCGCCAGCGTCGGCGCACCGCCCGCACGAGAAATGATCGACTGCTCACCGACTTCGTTGGCAATTTGATGCAGCAGGTCCGGCGTCACCGCAAAGCCCCAACTGCTGACCACCTGCGCCGCAGAAGCCACCACGTCAACGGTACCGGCTGGTGCCAGCATCGCCATCGGGCTGTTCATCGCAAAGTAGACGCCCGGGTCGATAATACAGGCAGAAACCAGCGCCATGATGGCGACGAAGGATTCCATCAGCATACCGCCGTAGCCGATAAAGCAGGCCTGATTTTCGTTCGCCAGCATCTTCGGCGTGGTGCCGGAGGCAATCAGCGCGTGGAAACCAGAAACCGCGCCGCAGGCGATGGTGATAAACAGGAACGGGAACAGGTCGCCAGTCCACACCGGGCCGGTACCATCAACAAATTTGGTCAGCGCTGGCATGGTCAGCGTTGGACGCATAATCAGTATACCAATCGCCAGCCCAACGATAGTGCCGATTTTCAGGAAGGTAGAAAGGTAGTCGCGCGGTGCCAGCAGCAGCCATACCGGCAGCACAGAAGCCACAAAGCCGTAGCCCACCAGCATCCAGGTCAGCTGTACGCCGGTATAATCAAACCACGGTGCCCAGGTTTCGCTTGCCGCCACCCAGCCGCCGGAAATAATCGCAAACACCAGCAGCACCAGACCAATAACCGACACTTCGCCAATGCGTCCCGGACGCAGATAGCGAATATAAATCCCCATAAACAGCGCCAGCGGAATGGTAAAGGCCACGGTATAGGTTCCCCACGGGCTGTGGGTCAGCGCTTTTACCACGATCATCGCCAGCACCGCCAGAATGATCACCATGATCATAAAGGTCGCCACCAACGCAATGACGCCAGCGACCGGCCCCATCTCCTCTTTCACCAGCTCACCCAGCGAACGACCATCGCGACGGGTGGAAACGAACAGCACCATAAAGTCCTGGACCGCACCGGCCAGCACCACCCCGGCTAACAGCCAGAGCATGCCTGGCAGGTAACCCATTTGCGCCGCCAGCACCGGCCCTACCAGCGGGCCCGCCCCGGCAATCGCCGCAAAGTGGTGACCAAACAGTACTTTTTTGTCCGTTGGTACATAGTCTAGACCGTCGTTATGACGCACGGCAGGCGTCATGCGCGTCGGGTCAACCTGCAGCACCTTTTTGGCAATATAGAGGCCGTAAAAACGGTAGGCGATGAGATAAACGCAGACCGCCGCCACGACGATCCACAATGCGTTTATCTGTTCACCACGATTGAGGGCGATGTAGCCCAGGGCAAACGCTCCGACAATGGAGAGTAACGCCCATATAAGGTATTTCCCTGAATTGTTCATAGTTATTGTCCGTATCAGTAGCAGAGGATGTTACATTTTGTGTCCATAGCAAGCACACTTGATTTAACAACCTTGAAACGAATATGAACAGGAACAACACCCGACATTTACATCACATTGTTAACGGGATCACTTAAGTCAGAAAAACGGATGAGAGATGGCGGAAGAAATTGAGAGGTTCCCGGCGGCGCTTCGCTTGGCCGGGCTACGCCTCGAATTGTAGCCCGGCCAAGCGAAGCGCCGCCGGGATCGGACACAAAACCTAACCCAGCACCGCCGTCCCTAACCGGCAGGTACAGCAACGTCGCCCCTGCTCGTCAAAAACGACAATTTCCCAGCTCTGGCTTTGACGCCCCAGATGCAGCGGCTGGCACACCGCCCGCACCTGCCCTTGAGAAACCGGGCGGTGGTGTGATGCATTCAGTTCGGTGCCCACCACGCACTGCCCCTCGCGGGTCATCAGAAAACCGGCCATCGAGCCCAGCGTCTCCGCCAGCGCCGCCGATGCACCGCCGTGCAACAGGCCGAACGGCTGATGGGTGCGGCTGTCCACCGGCATCACCGCTTCCAGGCTGTCGTCGCCGATATGGGTATAAACAATCCCCAGATGCGCCACCATGGTGTTCTCACTGGTGGCGTTCAATTCATCGAGGGTTAAATGGCGCTTCCAGATCATCCTACGCTCCCAGCGTTGAGCCGCCGTCCACCACAATATCCTGCAGCGTGATGTGGCTGGCGCTGCTCGATGCGAGGAACAAAATGGTGTTGGCAATCTCCTGCGGACGGGCAATTTTCCCCAGCGGAATGCCGAGCTTAAACTGCTCACCAAAGCCACGAATACGCTGCTGCTCAGCGTCGTCACTCACCCACAACACGCGCTGCATATCAGTGTCGGTCGAACCCGGCGAAACGATGTTACAGCGCACGCCCGCGCTGGAAAGCTCCAGCCCGACAGTCAGCGCCAGGCTTTTTAGCGCCGCCTTCGACGCACCATAGGCGCTCATGCCGATACGCGGCGTATGCGCCGCATCGGAAGCGACGGTAACAATTGCCCCGCCCTGCTGACGACGGAACTGTGCCATCGTCTGCTGGAACAGGTTAAACGCGCCGCCGACGTTGACCGCAAAGGTCTGCTGCCAGTCTTCCAGGCTTAACGCATCCGTCGCGCCCATCCGCAAAATTCCGGCGGCGTTCACCAGCACGTCCAGCCGCTCGGTGGTGGCAAGCAGACGTTCGCAAACCTGCGCTACCTGCTTTGCATCCGCCACGTTCAGCACTTCGGTGGCGAATGGATAATGCTCACCATCGAAGGCCAGGTCGAAACCGGTCACCTTCGCGCCCGCCTCCACAAACGCCAGCGCGGTGGCGTAACCAATGCCTTTTCCTGCCCCGGTCACCCACACCGTCTGGCCGTTAAAATCGAACCCGGCCATTATTTCACCTCGCGGGAGAGCAGCGCCCACCAGGCGTCGATGCTTGGATTTTTCGCCAGCATCACGAAGTCGATATCGCCGTGCACTTTACGCCAGCGTGCCGCCAGCGTCATCATGCGCACGGAGTCGAGGCCGTAATCAATCAGGTTGTCATCGTCGAGCGGTTCATCAGACTCATCCAGCAGCGGCAGCACCAGCGCACGCAGCGCCGCTTTGCTGGTTGGCACGGACGGCAGCAGTTCATCGGTCATCACCACGCGGCCGCTACGACCAGCAACATATTTCAGCGACATCAGGTGCTCGTCGCGGCTAAAGTCTGCCAGCGCGTCGGCGACAAAGAACGGCTTAATATCACGCATAAAGGCGTCGGTGGCGGTGGTCATGCAGCCAATGTGCGCATAGACGCCGGTGATAATCAGCTGATTACGCCCGGTCTCTTTGAGCATCTGCTCCAGCGGCGAGCGGTGGAACGCGCTGTAACGCCACTTCACCAGCACGGTATCCTGCGTATCCGGCGCCAGCGCCGCAATCACCCGCTGCTGCTCCGGCGAGCGGGTCAGCCCCGGCCCCCACATATCATTCAGCAGCGCACGGTCTTCATCGCTCTGCTCCTTCGGCTGCGCGGTGTAGTACACCGGAATATCGTTTTTCTTACAGAAGTCACGCAGCGCGGCAATGTTAGCCACCACGGTCTCCATCATTTCGCTGTCCTCGCCCCAGAAGTTGAGGAAATACTCCTGCATATCGTGGATCAGCAGCGCGGCGCGCGACGGTTCAAACGCCCAGTTGACCTTGTTCTCGGGAAGATCCAGCGCGGTTGGTAGCGCGTAGCCCTGTAATTTTGGAATCGCCATGTTGTTCTCTCCTTCAGCCCTGCGAGCGGCTCGCCAGCCACTGACGTAATTGTTTTTTATCGACTTTCCCGACGTGGGTCAGCGGCAGTTCATCTACGCACTCGACGCGGTCAGGCAGTTTAAATTCGGCCACGCCCTGCTCACGCAGGAAACGGCGGACGGCCACGGCACGCAGCGGCTCTTTCACCACCAGATAGGCGCAGCTTTTCTCACCAAGCAGGCTGTCTTCCATGCTGACCAGCGCCGCGTAGACCACCGCGTCATGGCGCAGCAGTAGATTCTCAATCTCTTCAGCGGCAATCTTCTCGCCGCCGCGGTTAATCTGATCTTTCTCACGCCCTTCAACGGTGATGTAACCCTCTTCGTCGATGGAGATAAGATCGCCCGAGCAGTAAAAGCCGTCGGCATCAAAGGCGCAGGCGTTATGCTGCGGGCTCTTGTAGTAACCGCGGAAAGTGTATGGGCCACGGGTCATCAGTCGGCCAACTTCGCCGCGCGGCAATGGGTTACCGTCGGCATCCGCCACCCACACTTCGTCGTCCGGGCACATCGGGTAGCCTTGAGTGTTGAGGATCTTTTCTTCTGAATCATCCAGACGGGTGTAGTTCACCAGCCCTTCCGCCATGCCGAACACCTGCTGCAGCTGGCAGCCGATCTCCGCCGGAATACGCGCCGCCAGGGTTGCAGAAAGACGCGCACCGCCCACCTGGAGCAGCGTCAGCGAACGGAGCTGGGCGTTGCTGCCCCATTCGGTAATCGCCTGCAGCCACAGGCTAACCGCTGGCGGCACCAGCGCCGCGACGTTCACCTGATGCTTTTCAATCAACGGGAAGCAGAGCGTGGCGCTTGGGTCCGCCGCCAGCACCACCGTCCCTTGCGCCAGGAAGACGCCCAGCGCCCCCGGCGAGCTCATGGCGTAGTTATGCGCCGACGGGATCGCGCAGAGATAGCGAGTCTGCGCATCAAAGTGGCAAATCTCATTACTGCGGCGAATGCTGTAGTAGTAGTCGTTGTGGGTGCGGGGAATAAGCTTCGGCGTGCCGGTACTGCCGCCGGAGAGCTGAAAAAAGGCCACTTCGTCGGCAGCGGTTGGCGTTGGGGTAAAGTCGACGGCCGGGCGAGCAATCGCCGCCTCGAGCGCATGTTCGCCCTCACCTTTACGCAGCAGCACCATGCGCAGGGAGCGATGCTGTTCGCAAAACGCGTTCAGGAAACTATCGTCACCAAACAGCGTATGCGAACGGTCGGCAATCAGCGCCGCCGGGGCAATCTGCTCGGCGTAGGCATTCAGCTCGCTGCGCTGATGGCTGAACAGCGCGTTCACCGGCGCGACGCCGATTTTCAGCAGCGCAAACAGCGTAATGTAAAACTCGGCGATATTGCCCAACTGCACCAGCGCGGTTTCGCCACGCTTAAGGCCTTTGTGCTGTAGCGAAGCCGCCAGGTTATCGACGTAGATATTCAGTTGCCGATAGCTAATCTGATGGTCGCCATCAATCACCGCAATTGCGTCGCTACCTGCGTGGCGGGTTAGCATTTCGGTCAATGGCAGATCCTGCCAGTAACCTTTCTCGCGGTAGCGCGCCGCCAGCGCGTCCGGCCAGCGGGTAAATTCTACGGTCATTATGATTCCTTAATGCAGGCCGAAAACATTTAGCATGGTCGAAAGTTTTACGCCGGTTTCGCGCCACTCGGACTCCGGCGATGACGCAGGCACAATGCCCGCCCCGGCAAACAGACGCACGCTATTGGCTTTGACGCGTGCGCAGCGGATAGTCACTACCCACTCGCCGTTACCTTCGGCGTCACACCAGCCGACAATGCCGCCGAACAGGTCGCGCTCGAACGGCTCCAGCTCGGCAATCAGCTGTTTCGCCGCCTGATGCGGGAAACCGCTCAGCGCAGGCGTTGGGTGCAGCAGGCAAGCGAGCGTCAGCGCGTTTTCTTCCGCTTTAGCCTGGCCTTGAATTGGCGTGGCGAGGTGCCACAGGGTTGGCGTGGTGACCAGCTGCGGTGTGCTCGGCAGCGAGAGCTGCAGGCTACGCGGCGCCAGCGTTTTTTTCATCGACTGGGTCACCAGCTCATGCTCGTGACGGTCTTTTTCCGAAGCCAGCAGGCGGTTGCCCGCTTCGCGATCCAGCATGTCGTCCGGCTGACGACGCGCGGAGCCAGCCAGCGGCAGCGAATGGAACAACGAACCCTCTTTGCGCAGCAGCAGCTCAGGGCTGGCGCCCAGCAGCACGCCACCGTCCGGCAGCGGCACGTGGAAGTTAAAGCTCGCCGGGTTTTGCGCCACCAGACGCTCCAGCAGCGCACCGCTGTCCAACGTCTGCTCGGCTTCAATATCAATCAGGCGGGAAAGCACCACTTTATTGACCAGCGGCGTCGCGGTCAGCGCCGCCGCGCGGGCCACCATATCGAGGAACACCGGGCTTTCGGGGATTTCACGGCGCGCCACCACCGCCAGCGGATCGCGCAAGGCGTGGTAGCGGGAAGCGTGTTGCTTTGCGGTACGCGAAAACGCGTCACAGCGTTCAGGGATATACAGCGCGGAAGGCTGCGTGGTGTCGAACGGAATGGCACCAACCATCACCGGATTGGCGATCCCGGCAGCTTTGGCCGCGGCAAACGCCGAGGCTAGCCCCTGCTGGAATGCGCTATCTGGCGCATCACCGCCTTCAGCCGGGCAGGTGAAGCGCTGAAAGCTGCCCGAGGTGGTAAAACTACGGAACGGCGACATAAAGAAAAAGCTATCGGCCGAAAGCGTAGCCTGATGGTGTTGTTCTTGTGTATCCGCAGCAAGTGACGTTTCCATATCATCCTCCAAAAACGATAAAGATATTACGAATAATTATCATTTATATTTTGGTTGGGTAACCTAAAAGTAAACGCCTCGTATGTCAACAGCGCTAAGCAGCATCTTGTGCTTAATAAAAAGCGCGTAGCCCTGATATTGCCCTGCCCCGGCAATGGAAGAGGGCTTGCATCCAGCGCGAACAATAGTTGAAAATGAGAAGCATTAACCAATGACAATCAGGACGCATATCCGTGAACTTCTCCGCTTTATGGCGCACCGTGGCGCTCATCGCAGGTTTCAGTGTTTTAGGAATATCCTCAACCCAGGCCGCCGAATGGCCACGCCAGATTAGCGACAGTCACGGCGTTCACACGCTGGAGCACAAGCCGACGCGCATCGTCTCCACCAGCGTCACCCTCACCGGCTCTCTGTTGGCAATTGATGCGCCGGTAATCGCCAGCGGCGCTACCACACCCAATAACCGCGTAGCCGATGCTCAGGGCTTCCTGCGCCAGTGGGGCGACGTAGCAAAAGCACGCAAGGTCTCCCGCCTCTATATTGGCGAGCCAAGCGCCGAAGCCGTGGCCGCGCAAATGCCGGATCTGATCCTGATTAGCGCCACCGGCGGTGACTCCGCGCTGGCGCTGTACGACCAGCTCTCCACCATCGCCCCAACGCTTATCGTCAACTACGACGATAAAAGCTGGCAGGCGCTGTTGACTCAGCTCGGTACTATCACCGGGCAGGAGAAGCAGGCTGCGGCACGTATTGCCGAGTTTGATAAGCAACTGGCGACGGTGAAACAGCAGATGAAGCTGCCACCACAGCCAGTGAGCGCGCTGGTCTATACCGCCGCGGCGCATAGTGCCAACCTGTGGACCAGCGAATCCGCGCAGGGGCAGTTCCTCTCCCAGCTCGGCTTTACCCTCGCCACGCTGCCGGAAGGCCTGCACGCCAGCCAAAGCCAGGGCAAACGTCACGACATCATCCAGCTTGGCGGTGAAAACCTGGCGACCGGACTGAACGGCAACAGCCTGTTCCTGTTCGCCGGTGACCAGAAAGACGTGGACGCGATTTATGCCAACCCATTGCTGGCGCACCTGCCGGCGGTGAAAGAAAAGCATGTTTACGCATTAGGTACCGAGACGTTCCGCCTCGACTATTACAGCGTAACGCGCGTGTTAGCGCGGCTGTCGGCGCTGTTTGGTTAAGTACCGAGCATTCCCGGCGGTGCTTCGCTTGGCCGGGCTACAGGTTTCCTGTAGCCCGGACGAGGCGGTTACGCCGACTCCGGGATCTCGCGCCGGAACCGCCGCAGTTCTCCCAACGCCAGCAGTAAAATCCCGCCAACTATCGCCAACCCCCAGCCGCTTACGCTTGCCGACGCCACCGGGGTCAACATCGCCCCCAGTCCGCCGAGCAGCGCCGCACCAATGGCATCGCCGGTGACGTTCTGCGCCGTCCACAGCCCGTTAATGCGCCCGAGCATGGCTTCCGGCGTCTGGGTCTGAATCAACGTATATTGCAGCAGCGAACTGATGGCACTCAGCCAGCCAAACAGCGCCAGACAGACCATCCCTAGCGCCCAATGCGGCATCATGGCAAACAGACCGATTGCCACAAACGCGCCGACCGTCGCCAGCAGCATCACCCAGCCCGGACGCTCGTTCTGCGCCAGCCTTCCGCTGGTTAACGCACCAAAAGCCGCCCCCAGCGGGATTGCCGCATACAGCAGGCCAATCTGTGCTGCTGACATCTGCCAGCCCTGCGCCAGCGCGGGATAGAGCACGCGCACGGCGCTGGCCATCGTCACCAACCCACCCAGCAGCGCAATGCCGCCAATCAGCGGGCTACCGAGCAGGAAACGGAAACCGGCCACCAATGAAGTGAACGGATGTTCGCGCTTCTGCGGCGGCGGTGGCAACTGCGGTAAACGCAGCAGCGTCAGTGTGGTAATAAAGGTGCCCAGTGCCGCCAGCAGGTAGTTCCACGATACGCCGCCGGAAGCCAGCAGCAGGCCGCCGACCATTGGCGAAATCACCGAGCCCAGGCGTACCGTCAGCATAGTGATCGCCCCAGCCTGCATCAGGTTTTCACGCCCAACCAGCGCAGGCGTCGCCGCCAGCAGCGCCGTCACGCCCAGCGAGGCAAAGAAGCCATCCCATAATCCCAGCAGATAAATCGCCACCAGCGACGGCTCCGGCAGCAGCGCGTTTAACCACAGGCCGATAAACCCAATACCGCAGGTGCCACGCGCCAGCAGAATCAGTTTGCGGCGCTCGTAGCGGTCCGCCAGCACGCCGCCGACCATCAGCCCGACGAACATCGCCCCGCCGGTCAGCGTGACCGAAAGCCCTACCTGCCAGGTGGAGTGGGTCATCATCTGGATTTGGACGGGTACCGCCACGCCGAGCAGGCCCAGCGAGAGAATGGAGATAAAGCGAGCAATAAAGACGGCGCGAAAGGCCGGATGCGTTTTTAGCAGGCTCAGATTCAGCAGCCAGGATTGTCGATTCATTACAAAACCTTGAACGTTTTTTCTTACCCTTTCCGAGGGCGCTCATGCTAACATAAGCGAATAAGATAGATAACGATAATTACTATCATTATCAAATCAGGGATGTCGCCATGTCGTTTTCCACCCCGGTGCTGCGCGCCCTTGCGCTGCCTGGATTGTTGATACTGCTGTTTCTCGCCGCCACGCTCAGTTTATTGATTGGTGCCAAACCGCTCCCGGTTCACGTCGTTATCGACGCGCTTAGCGGCACCTGCCAGAGCGCCGACTGCACCATCGTGCTCGATGCCCGGCTGCCACGAACGCTGGCCGGTCTGCTCGCCGGTGGTGCGCTGGGGCTTGCCGGAGCGCTGATGCAAACCCTCACCCGTAATCCGCTTGCCGATCCCGGGATTCTTGGCGTTAACGCCGGAGCCAGCTTTGCCATCGTGTTAGGCGCGGCGCTGCTTGGCATCACTTCGCCGCAGGAACAGCTGGCGATGGCCTTTTGCGGCGCGCTGGTCGCCTCGTTAATCGTCGCCTTTACCGGCAGCCAGGGCGGCGGCCAACTGAGTCCGGTACGCTTAACGCTGGCAGGCGTGGCGCTCGCCGCCGTACTGGAAGGTTTCTCCAGCGGCATCGCCCTGCTCAACCAGGATGTCTACGATCAGCTGCGCTTCTGGCAGGCCGGTTCGCTGGATATCCGCACTCTGCAAACCCTGAAAACGGTGCTCATTCCGGTACTGATTGCCGGTGCTGTCGCGCTGATGATGAGCCGTTCGCTTAACAGCCTGAGCCTCGGTACCGACACCGCCACCGCGCTGGGCAATAAAGTGGCGCGCACGCAAATTATGGGGCTGCTGGTGATCACCATTCTGTGCGCCAGCGCGACCTCGGTGGTAGGCCCTATTGCCTTTATCGGCCTGATGATGCCGCACATTTCCCGCTGGCTGGTCGGTTCAGATCACCGCTGGTCGCTGCCGGTCACCCTGCTCGCCACGCCGTCGTTGCTGCTGTTTGCCGATATTATTGGTCGCCTGCTGGTACCCGGCGAACTGCGGGTGTCAGTGGTCAGCGCCTTTATCGGCGCACCGGTGCTGATATTCCTCGTCCGCCGTAAATCAAACGGAGGTGGCCGATGAACGCCCCTTCTCGCCGTCTGGTCGCCAGCTGTCTGCTGCTGGTCGCCGCATGCCTGGTGCTCACGCTGTTGAGTCTGCGCAGCGGTGCGGTCACGCTGGAATTTTCACAGATATTCGCCGCGCTGTTCGGCGATGCGCCGCGTGCCATCACCCTGGTGGTCACCGAATGGCGTCTGCCGCGCGTGCTGATGGCACTGTTGATTGGCGCCGCACTCGGCGTCAGCGGCGCGATTTTCCAGTCGCTGATGCGCAACCCGTTGGGCAGCCCGGACGTGATGGGCTTTAACACCGGCGCGTGGAGCGGCGTGCTGGTGGCGCTGGTCTTCTTCGGCCAGAACCTCACCACCATCACCCTCGCCGCCATGGCGGGCGGCATCGCCACCTCGCTTATCGTGTGGGCGCTGGCGTGGCGCGACGGTATCGAAACCTTCCGGCTGATTATTATCGGCATCGGCATCCGCGCGATGCTGATGGCCTTCAACACCTGGCTGCTGCTGCGCGCGTCGCTGGAGACCGCCGTCTCCGCCGGGCTATGGTTTGCCGGTTCGCTTAACGGCCTGACGTGGGCCAAAATCTGGCCTGCCGCACCAATGATGGTTGTCGCCCTCGCCTGCTCGGCACTGCTGGTGCGCCGTTTACGGCTGTTAGAAATGGGCGATGACAGCGCCTGCGCGTTGGGGGTTCGCGTCGAGCTTTCGCGCCTGCTGCTGATGCTGGTCGCCGTGGTACTGACCGCCGCTGCCACCGCGCTGGCCGGGCCGATTTCCTTTATTGCGCTGGTCGCACCGCACATCGCCCGCCGCCTCAGCGGCACCGCGCGCTGGGGGCTGACCCAGGCGGCGCTCTGCGGCGCGCTGCTGCTGGCCGCCGCCGACTACTGCGCCCAGCAGCTGTTCTTGCCTTACCAGCTTCAGGTGGGCGTCGTCACCGTTAGCCTGGGCGGTATCTACCTCATCGTGCTGCTTATTCAGGAGTCTCGTAAAAAATGACCGACACCGTCGCTCGCCTGCGCGGCGAGGCGTTAACCCTTGCCTACGGGAAAAAGACCATCGCCGAGTCGCTGAACGTCACCATTCCTGACGGCCATTTCACCGCGATTATCGGCCCCAACGGCTGCGGGAAATCGACCCTGCTGCGCACGCTCAGCCGCCTGATGACGCCGGTTCACGGCCACGTCTATCTCGACGGAGAAGAGATCCAGCGCTACGCCAGTAAAGAGGTGGCGCGTCGCGTCGGCCTGCTGGCGCAAAACGCCACGACGCCAGGTGATATTTCGGTACAGGAGTTGGTTGCGCGCGGGCGTTATCCGCATCAGCCACTGTTTACCCGCTGGCGGCAGGAAGATGAGGATGCGGTGCAGAATGCAATGCAGGCTACCGGCATTGTTAATCTGGCAGGTCAGAGCGTCGATACCCTCTCCGGCGGCCAACGTCAGCGCGCGTGGATTGCGATGGTGCTGGCGCAGGACACGTCGATTATGTTGCTCGACGAGCCAACGACCTGGCTTGATATCAGCCATCAGATTGACCTGCTGGAACTGTTAAGCGAATTGAATCGCGAGCGCGGCTATACGCTCGCCGCCGTGCTGCACGATTTAAACCAGGCGTGCCGCTACGCGACGCACCTGATTGCCCTGCGCGATGGGAAGATTGTGGCAGAAGGCGCGCCGAAAGAGATTGTCACTCCGGCGCTGATTGAAGCAGTGTACGGTCTGCGCTGCATGATTATTGACGACCCGGTGGCGAATACGCCGCTGGTGGTACCGCTCGGGCGGCGGTGAATTTTCCCGGGGTCGCTAACGCTTGCCCGGGCTACGAATCCAATGTAGCCCGGGAAAGCACGAAACCTACCCCAATATCTCCCGCATCACCGGTCCAATCGCCTCAAACGCCGCAGGCGTAATGATGTCGACGTGAGCACAATCCTGATGGTAAACCTCCAGCTCGCCCACCCACGGCCCCCAGGCCGCCTGTGGATCCGCCTGACGGGTTTTCTCGGCAACGAACAGCGTCGCTTTGCCATCGAACCTCGCGCTATGCGCGGTGGTCAGCAGGCGCACGGCGTCGGCGTAGTTGCCTTCAATCGCGCTGAACAACTCGCTAGAGCCCTGCCCCTGCTGGGCGGCAATAAACGCTTCACGCTCGCGGTCAATCTCCGCCAATACTGCCGGATCGAGGCCGTTCGCCTCTTTTTCCGCCCAGTTCTGCGTTTCCGGTGGCCAGGTATCCAGCAGACCGAGGAACGCCACCGTTTCACCGCACTGACGTAAACGCGCCGCGATGCCCTGCGCCAGCGTACCGCCGAGCGAATAGCCGAGCAGGTAATACGGCCCGTGCGGTTGCTGGGCGAGCAGCGTCGCCAGATGATGTTCGCACACCTCGTCCAGCGTCGCGGCGCTCTGCATCGGCCCTTCCGGGCGCGGAGACTGAATGCCGGTAATCGACCAGCGCGGCGACAGATAGCGCGACAGCACGCTGAACTGCCAGGCAAAACCAGACGCCGGATGGAAGCAGAACAGCGTTGGGCCATCACCGGTGCGCAGCGGCAGCAGCGGCTCATAGCCCAGACGCTGCGCCTGCTCGTCGTCGCTACTGTCGAGCAACGCGCTCAGTTGACCAACGGTCGATGACACCATCACCTGGCCCGGCGTCACTTTGCGCCCGGTTTGCTGGCTCAGCGTTGCGGCAAGGCGCATGGCGAGCAGCGAATGGCCGCCGAGGGCAAAGAAATCGGCGTCGATGTCCTGAATGTCGCAGCCGAGCAGTTGGCTGAACGCCGCGGCGACCTGCAGTTCGGTTGCCGTTTGCGGCGCGCGACCGCTCGTTTTCTGCGTCAGCGACGGCAGCGGCAGCGCTTTACGATCCAGTTTACCGTTGGCGCTCAGCGGCAGTGCGCTCAGCTGTAACAGCACCACTGGCACCATATGTGGCGGCAACTGTTGGCGGAGCTGCGCCAACAGGGATTCGGTATCTAACGGTAGACCGGAAATCGACACCACATAGCCCACCAATTGGCGTGCATCGCCGCCGGTGGCTGCCGCCTGGTTGATCACGCAGGCGTGCGTTACCGCCTGTTCCACGTCCGGCAGGCTTTGCATCACCCGGTCGATTTCACCCAGCTCAATGCGCTGACCGCGAATTTTGAGCTGATCGTCGCTGCGACCGAGATATTCTACCGCACCATTATCCAGCCAACGCGCCACGTCACCGGTACGGTACATGCGTTCACCGGGAGCAAACGGGTCGGCAATAAAACGGCTGGCGGTCAGATCCGGTCTGCCCAGATAGCCCTGCGCCAGCTGAATGCCGGTGAGGTAGAGATCGCCCGCCACGCCAAACGGCACCGGGCGCATCATGGCATCAAGGATACGCAGGCCGGTATTCCACACCGGGAAGCCAATCGGCACGCTGTTGCCGGACACCGCCGCCAGCGCTTCGCCGTAGGCCGGGTACCAGCTCACGTCCACCGCCGCTTCCGTTGGCCCATAGAGATTGTGCAGCGGCACGTGGGTCAGCACTTCCCACTCACGGCATAGCGCGGTCGGTAGCGCTTCACCGCTGCAGAACACCCGCTGTAGCGAGCAGCAACTGTCTACGGTTCCCGGCGTCAGCGAGGCCACAAACGCCGCCAGCATCGACGGCACGAAGTGGGTGGTGGTGATGCCATAATCGGCAAAGAAGCGCTGCATCGCCAACGGGTCGCGGTGCGCTTCCGGCTCGGCCATTACCAGGCTTGCGCCGGTAATAAACGGCCACCAGAACTCCCATACCGAAACATCAAAACTGCACGGCGTTTTCTGCGCCACCACGTCATCGGCGGTCAGCGGATAGTGGTCTTGCATCCACAGCAGACGGTTAACAATAGCCTCATGGCCGACCATCACCCCTTTCGGGCGGCCGGTCGAGCCTGAGGTGAAGATGATATAGGCCGTCTGTTCCGGCGTTGCCAGCGCGAGCGGCTGGTCGTCACCCACCTCCA
Source organism: Kluyvera sp. EC_51 (assembly GCF_019584505.1). Taxonomy (NCBI): domain Bacteria; kingdom Pseudomonadati; phylum Pseudomonadota; class Gammaproteobacteria; order Enterobacterales; family Enterobacteriaceae; genus Kluyvera; species Kluyvera sp. EC_51. Next base: position 205,655 of record NZ_VDAG01000006.1, read on the forward strand.
GCGGTGCGCTCAGGCACAGGCTGTCGATATTGGGGAAACGGTGCAACTGGTCAGCCGCGGTAATCAGCAGCGTCGGTCGCGCGTCTTCCAGCATCATCTGCAGGCGGTCGTCCGGGTAGCCGGTATCCAGCGGCAGCCAGGCCGCACCCGCCTCAACGATAGCGTGCAGCGCCAGCGTCAGGAACACCGAGCGCGGCAGTGCGACGGCGACGCTATCACCGGGCTTCACCCCGCGTTCGCGCAGCACGTTTGCCAGCGCGATTACCTGCTGGCGCATCTCGCGGTAGGTAAAGCGATAGTTCGCATCCACCAGCGCCACGGCATCCGGCGTTTTCGCCGCCTGCTCGGCCACCAGCGAACTGAGCGTGGCGCGCGGCAGGGATTTTTCAGTGGCGTTGATCTGCGCCAGACGCTGATATTCGTCAGGCGACAGCAGCTCCGCATCGGCACACATCAGTGCAGGATTATCGGCAAACTGCTGCAAAAGTGAGGTTAAACGAGCGATATTCTGCTGCAACGTCGCTTTATCATAACGCTGCTGGTTGGCCAGAATTTCCAGCGACAGGCCGCCCTCTTCATCGGGGAACAGCGCCAGCTCAAGGTCGTTTACCGGGCCGGTGGCTAGGGTATGTGTTATCGCCTCAACGTCGGCGAAACCGAGGCGATAATCAAACATCTTGACGTTAAATACCGGGCCAAACAGCGCTTCATCGCCCGCCGCTTTTCCAGCATCACGCACAATCTGCTCCGCATCGTAGCGCTGATGGCGACGCATCTTTTTCAGCTGCCCGGAGAGGCGAGTTGCCAGTTCCGGCAAGGTTTCCTGGCCGTTCAGCGTCACGCCCAGCGGCAGCACATTCAGCACCGGGCCGGTGGCCGTCAGGGCGGCAGAGCCCATGCGGCGCATAAAGATAAACCCGGCGGCGTAGTCGCTGCGCCCGCATAGACGCCCTAACCAGAGTGCAACCAGCGCCAACGCCAAATCGGCGGGCTGGCACTGCGGTGCAGAGGTGGTCAGTCGAGCAAACGCCCGGCGGTCGGCGGTGAGCTTCAAACGCCAGATAGCGGTGCTTTGCGCGCGACCCGGCAACGGCGCAGAAGAGAGCGAGGCCGGAGACGGCAAGGCTTTACGCTGCTCGGCCCAAAAGGCTTTATCTCGCTGAAACGCCTCGCTATCACGGTAGCGTTGATACTCGTCTACCACGTCGGCAAACGGCGTGAATGCCGGTTCCGGCAGCGTCTCACCCGCGACCAACGCCTGATAAATCAGGCTTATCTGGCGGGTAATCGCCGGGAAGCTGAAGCCGTCCACCAGCAGATGGTGATAGCGCTGATACCAGAACCAGCGGTTGTCGCCGACGCGGAAAAGCTGATGGCAATAGAGTGGGTTGCCGCTATCGACGCGGCTATTTTGCGAGAGATCATGCTGCATCAGAGCTAGCGCCGCCTGCTGCGGGTCAGACTCACCGCGCAGGTCGTGGCATGCCGGTTCGGCAATCGCCATACTGTCATCCAGCCACTGCCAGACTTCACCGTTCTCTTCGCTAAAGCGCATGCGCAGCGTGTCGGCCTGGTTCAGCCCCATCACGATAGCGCGCGCCAACAGGTCGCCGTTAATCTCCCCGTTTAGCTCAACGTAGTGCGCCACGCTCCAGGCGTTGGGTAATGTCGACAGCGCTTCCGCCATCCAGATGCCCGGCTGGGCGGCGATCAGCGGTAAACGCGGGCTCATGGGCGGCCTCCGGTGACGGAGAAATGGTCAGGATAAATCGTCGTCCAGTTTTGGGTGAGCCAGGCGTTGCACGCCTCAAGCGACTGCGGTTCGCAGACCACCGTCCAGCCCACAGGCAGTGAACACTGCTGGGGCCAGAGGCTAAACTGCTGGTGAGGGTTTTGCAGAAGGTAAAACTGCCCTTGCGCCACGTCGAAGGGGTTACTGACTTGCATACCAAACTCCTGTCGTTAATCGCGCGTTGCCGTCTGGGGGTTCCAGAGCGTTATCAGCCCGGCGGTCAGCCCGCCGCGCCAGCAAAGCGCATCATGTCCGCCATCAACCTGATGCCAGAAAATCGGCTGCTGTGTGCGCTGTAGCTGCGCCAAAAGCGCCTGATTGGCGCGAAAAATTATCGGTTCACGGATGCCCGCTTCCAGCACGATCCGCAGCCCCTGCGGGTTCAACTCACCGCTTTCAAGCTGCTGTACAATTTCCCCGGTCTGCTGCCCACCTCGGTGCGGCCACCAGTACGACCCCGACTGGCTCAGCACGCTGCCAAAGCGTTCCGGCCAGTGCAGCCCGGCGTACAGCGCGGAGAGGCCGCCGAAGCTCTGCCCGGCCACTATCGTCCGGTCTGCGCGGGAGCTGAAAGGCGCGATGGCCTGTACCTGCGGCAGCAATTCCTGCTGCACCGCCAGCCAGAAATCCGCATTGCAGGGCAGTTCGACGCTGCGGTGCGCGTTATCAATCACGTCAATCAGCAAATAGACCGCGGGAGGCAGTTTTTTTGCCGTGGTCAGTGAGGTTAACGCGGGCCATACCGGCATGCTTTCGGCCCAGAACTGGCCGTCGAGTAGCACCGCCAGCGGCCTGTCGGTCTCGTTGACGTCGCCGGTGGTAAAAATCCACACCCGACGCTGGTTGCCCAGCCGTTCGCTGCGCCAGGTGATGCACTGCGGTTCGGGCCAGGCTGTCGCTGGGTCAGACCAGCCGGGCTGTTCCGGGGCCTGCGGCATTTCCAGTGCGGACACCGCATGACCGCGCCCGCCCTTCCAGCTTTGCGGGTTCAGCGGGTCGGAGATGGCCTTCGGTAGCAGCTTGCGCCAGCCTTCGCGCAGCTGCTGGCGGTCCGGCTCGGCGGCAGTAAACAGCTCGGGGGAAAAGTCGTCATCGCGCACGCTCGGCGCAAAGCAGTAGCTACCGCGCCAGGTGGATGGCAGCGTGGTTGTCCAGCGCCAGACGTCGGTATCAGGAATACGTTCGAGGGTCTGCGGGGCAGAGTTGTGGTGGTGATCGGTGACGCCGGTAATGTAAATCCACACCCGGCAAACGGGCGATGAATACTCGCTGCCTGCGGGGTCGCGCCACCAGAACGTGACGCGATAATTATCGCCAACTCGTTCATATTGCGGGCCTTTTATCGCATCCCACCACGCGTCACTTACTGTTGTTAACTTCTCCACCACGTTAACCCCATGTTTATTGTGGAATTTATTGTTACATCTAAAAAATTATTGATAATATTATTGATAACTATTTGCATTTGCAATAGCGTATTGCCGCGCACTTTCTCATGCTTCTGGCATACAACCTTGCCGCGTCTCCCCTTTTGGGAATGGATCACGACGGGACGTTGGCGACGAAAAGCAGGACACACAATGAATAATAAAATCAAATCCCTGGCCTTCCTGGTCAACCTGGGTATTTATGGCGTTGCATCGCCGGCTTTTGCCGCCGAGACTACCAGCAATAAAGACGTGGATGGTGAAACCATGGTCGTGACCGCTGCCGAGCAGAATCTGCAGGCACCGGGCGTATCGACCATCACCGCCGACGAAATTCGTAAGCGCCCACCGGCTCGCGACGTTTCTGAAATCATCCGTACCATGCCGGGCGTTAACCTGACCGGTAACTCCACCAGCGGCCAGCGCGGTAACAACCGCCAGATCGATATTCGCGGTATGGGCCCGGAAAACACCCTGATTCTGATCGACGGCAAGCCGGTTACCAGCCGTAACTCGGTGCGTCAGGGCTGGCGCGGCGAGCGTGATACCCGCGGTGATACCGGCTGGGTTCCGCCAGAGATGATTGAACGCATTGAAGTCCTGCGTGGCCCCGCGGCTGCCCGTTATGGTAACGGTGCGGCGGGCGGTGTAGTGAATATCATCACCAAAAAAGGTGGTGATGAATGGCACGGTTCCTGGAACACCTATTTCAACGCACCGGAACACAAAGAAGAAGGTTCCACCAAGCGCACTAACTTCAGCCTGACCGGCCCGATGGGCGATGGTTTCAGCTTCCGTCTCTTCGGTAACCTGGATAAAACCCAGGCCGATGCCTGGGACATCAACGATGGGCACCAGTCAGAGCGTACCGGTGCTTACGCAGATACGATGCCAGCCGGTCGTGAAGGCGTTGAGAATAAAGATATTAACGGTCAGGTTCGTTGGGACTTCGCGCCAATGCAGTCGCTGGAGTTCGAAGCGGGCTACAGCCGTCAGGGTAACCTGTACGCGGGCGATACTCAGAACACCAACAACGATAACAACACCAGCAAGGGCGGCAAAGGTTTGGTGAAAAAATACTACGGGAAAGAAACTAACCGTATGTATCGCCAGAACTATGCGCTGACCTGGAACGGTGGCTGGGATAGCGGCATCACCACTAGCAACTGGGCGCAGTATGAACATACCCGTAACTCCCGTCTTGGCGAAGGCCTGGCCGGTGGTCTGGAAGGGCTGTTTAACAGCAACCAGTTCAGCGATACGGATCTGGCTGATGTGACGCTGCACAGCGAAATCAACATTCCGTTCGATTTTGTGGTGAATCAGAACCTGACGCTGGGCACCGAGTGGAACCAGCAGCGTATGAAGGACTCCAGTTCCAACACGCAGACCTTCATGGGCGGTAATATTCCAGGCTACAGCAGCACCGACCGTAGCCCGTATTCTCAGGCTGAGATCTTCTCGCTGTTTGCTGAGAACAACATGGAAGTCACCGACAGCACCATGCTGACCCCAGCGCTGCGCTTCGATCACCATAGCGTCGTGGGTGACAACTGGAGCCCTTCACTGAACCTGTCTCAGGGCTTAGGCGATGACTTCACGCTGAAAATGGGCATTGCCCGTGCTTATAAAGCCCCGAGCCTGTATCAGCTCAACCCGAACTACATTCTGTACAGCAAAGGCCAGGGCTGCTACGCCACTGGCGCAGCTACCGGCATCGGCTGTTACATGATGGGTAATGATGACCTGAAGGCCGAGACCAGCGTCAACAAAGAGATTGGTCTGGAATTCAAGCGTGACGGTTGGCTTGCGGGCGTGACCTGGTTCCGTAACGATTACCGCAACAAGATTGAAGCGGGTACCACTCCACTGAGCCGCACTTCCATTACCAGCGGCACGACCACCACCTACACCGACATCTACCAGTGGGAAAACATTCCTAAAGCGGTGGTTGAAGGGCTGGAAGGGACGCTGAACGTTCCGGTAAGCGAGACGGTGAGCTGGACCAACAACATCACCTATATGCTGCAAAGTAAAAACAAAGAGACCGGCGAACGTCTGTCGATCATTCCAGAGTACACGCTGAACTCTACCCTGAGCTGGCAGGTTCGTCAGGATGTGTCGCTGCAGTCAACCTTCACCTGGTACGGTAAACAACAGCCTAAGAAATATGACTACCAGGGCAAACCGGTTACTGGCACCTCCGCCACTGAGGTTAGCCCGTACAGCATTGTGGGTCTGAGCGCAACATGGGACGTCAACAAAAACGTCAGTCTGACCGGCGGCGTGGACAACGTCTTCGACAAACGCCTGTGGCGTGAAGGCAACGCCCAGACCGTGAGCGACACCAAAACCGGTGACTACATGGCCGGTGCAGGTGCCTACACCTACAACGAGCCTGGCCGTACCTGGTACATGAGCATCAACACCCACTTCTGATAGCTCACTCACTATCCCCCGCCCTCTTTCGAGAGGGCGTCGGGAGGATGAATGCACACCACTCATTACCCACTCGCCTTCCCTCACCACACCCTGCACGGCGTCGATTTTGATGCGACGACGCTGCGACCGGCCGATCTTCTCTGGCTGCCCTATCCTGCACTGCTCAACCGCTACGGACACAAGCGTCAGGCCGAGCACCTTGCGGGGCGTATTGCCGCCGTCCATGCGCTGCGAGAGGTGGGTGAAAAGCGCGTACCGCATCCCGGCGACCGAGGCCAACCGCTGTGGCCCGCGCCGTGGTTTGGTAGCATCAGCCACTGCGGCAATACCGCGCTGGCGGTCGTCTCCCACGAACCCGTAGGGGTGGATATTGAGCGGCTTTTCGATTGCCGTCTGGCGCAGGAGCTGGAAAACAGCGTGATAACCCCGGCAGAGCGCCTTGTCATTGCTGGTAGTGATTTGACTTTTGAGCTGGCCCTCACCGTCGTGTTCTCGGCAAAAGAGAGCGTGTTTAAGGCTTTTTCTCACAACGCGTTGGATTTCCCCGGTTTTTTCAGCGCGCAGCTCGTCAATATGAACGCTAGCGCCCTGACGCTGCGCCTGACGGCCAGCTTCTCACCGAAGCTTGAAAATAAACTTATCTTAATCAACTGGTTAAAACTAAACGACCGGATTATCACCTGTACTGCCCCCGCCAACGAAGCGTGATCCTTTTCTCCTTTTAAGAAATTAGCTGTGCAAACCGTAGACAGTTTCATCGCTCAGCTTTATCGTTAAATTGAATAATAAATCATTATTGAATATATATTCAATGTGGAGAAAGAGATGAACGCTACCCTTATCAAGTCTGTGCTGTTTGCTTCAACGATCGCCGTCTCCGGTTCGCTGTTCGCCGCCGATAACGGCCTGATCGCCATCATCACCCCCTCTCATGACAACCCGTTCTTTAAAGCGGAAGCCGACGGTGCCGCCGCAAAGGCAAAAGCGCTGGGCTATACCGCGCTCATCGCCTCGCATGACGACGACGTCAACAAGCAAAACCAACTGATTGAAACCGCCATCGCGCGTAAGGCAAAGGCCATTATCCTCGATAACGCCGGAGCCGATGCCACCGTCGGGCCGCTGGAGAAGGCAAAGGCCGCAGGCGTACCGGCCTTCCTCATCGACCGCGAGATTAATAAAACCGGCGTGGCCGTCGCGCAGATTGTCTCCAATAACTATCAGGGCGCGCAGCTCGGCGCAGAGAAGTTCGCCAAATTACTTAACGGCAAAGGCAAATACGTTGAACTGCTGGGCCGCCAGTCGGACACCAACGCCAGCGTCCGTTCGCAGGGCTATCACGACGTGCTGGACGATTACCCGGACATGAAAATGGTGGCGCAGCAAACCGCCAACTGGAGCCAGACCGAAGCCTTCACCCGCATGGAAGCTATTTTGCAAACCAACCCGGATATCGTCGGCGTGATCTCCGGTAATGACACCATGGCGCTGGGCGCGGAAGCGGCGCTGAAAGCAGCGGGGAAAAAAGATGTCATCGTCGTCGGCTTTGACGGCAGCGATTACACCCGCGACTCGATCATCAACAAAGGCAATATCAAGGCCACCGTGCTGCAACCTGGCTGGAAACAGGCGCAAATGGCCGTCGAACAGGCCGACTTCTTCCTGAAAAATGGCAAAGCGCAAAAAGATGAGAAGCAGCTGATGGACTGCATTCTGATCGATGAGGCTAACGCCAGCAAACTCAACATGTTCAACCTTAGCGAGTAAGGCGGTACGTTATGTCCTTAAAACAATGGAGCGCCGTAGCGATGGGCTGCGCCGCTCTGTTGCTGACGGCCTGCACCGTGGTGGATCTGGATGAAAACGGCAAGCCGATTCTGCCTGCCGACCCCAATGCCAAAGCCAGCTTCGACAACCTGACCCCACAGCAGATCGCGCAACAGACCTGGAAACCCCGCGTTATCGATGCCGCGCATCAGCACGCCCTTGACGCGAATGCGTTGGAGAATTTACGCAAAACCTCCGGCAACACGCCGCAGAGCGTTTTCGTGCGCCTGACCAGCGAGGTCAGCGCCGTGGATATCAGCAATGAACGTGAGCAAAAGCTAACGGTAACCCTTAACGGCCAGCCGCTCAGCATTCAGACCGGCCCGGTGATGCGCGGCAACGCCATCCGCGACGCGACCGGCTTTAAGTTTGACGACTTCACCAACCAGGTGCAGTTCGCGCAGCTTTCCCGCGCCTACAGCCGGGAAGCGGTCAAAACGCTGCCCAAACTCGACAACAGCTGGGTAGGAAAACCGGTGACTCTGCTGTTTGCCGTGACCGTGGTTAACGGCGTGGCGCAGGACGCCGCCGCGTTAGAACTGAAACAGGAGGCGCCATGATGGCTGAACATTGTGCCGATGACATTATTCTGCGCACCCGCGGCATCTCGATGCTGTTCCCCGGCACCATCGCGCTCGACAACGTGGACTACAACGTCTGGCGCGGCAAGGTTAACGTCATCATTGGCGAGAACGGCGCCGGGAAGTCAACGCTGATGAAGATCCTCGCTGGCGTACAGCAGCCGAGCCTTGGCGAGATGCAGCTCAACGGCAAGCCGGTGAAGTTTGCTAACACGCGCGATGCCGCCGCCCACGGGATCGGCATGGTGCATCAGGAGCTGAATCTGTTTGAAAACCTGAGCGTCGCGGAGAACATTTTCCTTGGCCGCGAACTGCAAAAAGGCGTTGCGCCGATTAATGAGGCAGAGCAGGAAAAACGCGCCGCCGAACTGCTCAAACGCCTCGATCAGCCGATCTCGCCGCGCGAGCTGGTGGGTAACCTGAAGGTCGGGCAACAGCAGCTGATCGAGATAGCCAAAGCGCTGGCCGAAGATGCCGACATTCTGATCCTCGACGAACCGACCTCCGCGCTCAGCAAAACTGAGGTGGAGATTCTGTTTCGCGTGATCCGTGAGCTGACTCGTCAAGGGGTCTCGATCATCTACATTTCGCACCGGCTGGAAGAGCTGATGGCGATCGGCGACAGGATTACTATCCTGCGCGACGGCAGGTTCCAGTCCGAGGCCAGAGTAGCCGATATCGACGTACCGTGGATTGTCCGTGAAATGCTCGGCAGCGACCCGGTCAGTAACTTCCTGGAACCGGGGCGAACCTTTGGCCCACCGCTGCTGGAGGCGGAAAATATCACCTGCATCAACGCTGCGGGCAACGCGGTGGTCAACGACGTCAGCTTTAAGGTCCATGCCGGTGAGATAGTCGGCATCTATGGGCTGATGGGGGCTGGGCGCACCGAATTGTTCGAATGCATGCTGGGCACCGAACGTAACTATCTGGGGAAACTGTGGCTGGACAGTAAGCCGGTGCCGCAGCGCTTAACCCCCGCCGACCGCATCCGCATGGGGATGAGCCTGGTGCCGGAAGACCGCAAGCGCACGGGGATTTTCCCCATCTCGTCGGTAGCAAATAACCTGACCATTGCCAGCCTCTGGCGACGACTGCGGCGCGGTCTCACCATCGCGAATAGTGAAGAAGAGGCGGTAGTGGCCAGCACCATCGGCAATTTGTCGATCAAAGTCTCCTCGCCGGAGGTCGAGATCCAGGCGCTGAGCGGCGGCAACCAGCAAAAGGTGGTGATAGGCCGTTCGCTGCTCACCAATCCAAAGGTACTGTTTCTGGATGAACCCACGCGCGGCATTGATATCGGCGCCAAAGCCGATGTGTTTCGCATGATGGTTCAGCTCTCTTCACAGGGTATCGCCGTGGTGTTTTCCACCTCGGATTTAAAAGAAATTATGGCGGTTTCCGACCGTATTCTGGTGATGTCCGGCGGCAAACTGACCGCCGATATCGTTCGCGAACGAGCGGAAGAGTCCGCGCTGGTTTCAGCAAGTGCTCAGGGGTTCTAGTATGAAAACGACACAATCAGTCGCGTTAACCCAACGCGGCGGGACATCGCTGTCCCGCGAAAATATCCTGCTGCTTCTGCTGAAGCTGCGCACCTTTATCGCCCTGTTCTTGATCGTCGGCTTTTTCACCGTGATGGTGCCCGGATTTTTGTCCGCAGGCAGCATGGTTATCATGATTAAGCATATCGCCATCAACGCGTTTCTGGCGCTGGGGATCACCTTTGTCATTATTACCGCTGGCATTGACCTCTCTATCGGCGCGACGCTTGGGCTATGTGGGATGATAGCCGGGTGGCTTATCACCAAAGGGATTGTCCTGCCGATGTTTGGCATCGCCATTTTCCCCAGCGTCTGGCTTATCGTGCCTATCGTGCTGGTGATTGGCGCGCTTATCGGCGCGGTCAACGGCTGGATTATCACCCGCTATAACGTCGCACCGTTTATCTGCACCCTTGGTACGATGTACGTGCTGCGCGGTGCGGCTATGCTCACCTCGGACGGGCAAACCTTCCCGGGGCTGGCGGGTAATCCGCAGTTGGGCAATACCGGTTTTGATGAGATAGGTGCCGGTTCGCTGCTGGGCATTCCCTGGGCCATCTGGCTGATGGTGGTGCTGGCACTGGTGATTGCCTATATCGCGCGCCGCCTGCCGTTTGGCCGTCACGTCTACGCCATCGGCGATAACGAACGGGCCGCCGAACTGTCGGGCGTTAAGGTGAAGCAGATTAAAGTGCTGGTCTATACCCTCTCCGGCTTTTGCGCGGCAATTGCGGGCATTGTGGTCTCCGCGCAGCTTCTGGCAAGCCACCCGGCTAACGGCACCGCTTTTGAGATGAACGCCATTGCCGCCGTGGTGCTCGGCGGCACCTCGCTGGCCGGTGGGCGCGGCACCATCCTCGGCACGCTGATTGGCGCCTTCGTCATCGGTTTTCTGGCGGACGGCCTGGTGATGATGGGGGTCAGCGAATTCTGGCAGATGGTCATTAAAGGCATCGTAATTATCGTCGCGGTGATTATCGACCAGATGCAAAACCGTATGCAGCAAAAGGCAGCGGTGGTGGCGCAAAAGGCGATGATAGAGAATCAGTAAAGCTGCGATAACCGGTCGTCACTCCCCCTCCCCTTCAAAATGGTACGGCTATTAGCCGTACCATTTGACTTCATTTTTTAATAAGCCTACAGTAAATTTATCCGGCTAATAGCCGTACGTGAAAATTAATTGCGATGCCGATCGTAATGTCACGTTAAAGCAGAAATGTGAATCACGCGTGAGGTTAGTATGGACAAGGCAGCACGCTTCCCTCTGGAAGCTAAAGGCGTAAAGAACGCCCGAGTGGAGTTAAAAACCAGCTCAGATTTAAAGGAGATGCTGCGAGAAGCCGCATCGGCAGCAGGACTGGATTTAAGCGCATTTATTCTGAATGCCGCACTGGAAAGAGCGGAAAGCGTGCTGGATAACCAGCGCCAGCGTCAGCTCTCCAGCAAAAGCTGGAAGCAGATGAACGCCCTGCTTGCCGAACCCGCCGCGCCGACGCCAGCATTGCAGGCACTGATGCAGAGAAAAAAGAATGGAAGCGCAGAATAATGAACGCCAGGTGATGTGCTGCCACTATCAGGCAGACATTTCATATCCTAAGCAGAAGCAGTTCAACTGCGGCGATCCCGTCATCAACAAATATGTTCAGGATTCGCTGAAGAAAAATGTCCGCGAAGGCAATTGCGCCGCCAAAGCGTTAATAGATAGCGAGTCCGGCGAGCTGCTGGGGATTTGCACCTATACCGCCTACTCCCTGACAAAAGGCAGGCTCTCCAGCGCCCTTGCCGGCTCGCTGCCAAACGATATCGGCGTGGTGCGTCTGGTGATGTTAGGGGTTGTTGAAAGCGAACAAAAGAAAGGCTATGGGCTCGACCTGCTGTATGCCTTCTTCCAGCAGGTTAAAGTGATTCACCACGCGCTGCCGATTAAAGGTATCTATCTGGATGCCGCCCCCGCGGCGGTGGGCTTCTATGCACGGCTTGGCTTTACTGAACTGGATGAGCCCGCTAACGCCTTCGGTGCCGTGCCGATGTTCCTCGGCATTCAGCATATCCTCGCCGCGTAATCATGCCGCCCGCTGAACGGCAAAAGCCGGGCATGATTCGCCCGGCATGGTTTGCTATTTTATTCCCTTAGTTCAGCGAAGGCTGCTCAACGGCTCGGGCCTGTTCGCTTGTCAGCTTGAACATCATCAGCAGCACCAGGCTGATGCCGTGGAAGATAACCGGCACCCCGGCAATCAGGAACATGATCGCGCTCATCGACTCCGCCGAGACCACTTCACCCGCTTTATAGCCGCTGGCCGCCAGCACGAAGCCCACCAGGCCGCCCGCCAGCGCCAGGCCAACCTTCATGGAGAACAGCGTTCCCGCCGCGATAGCGCCGGACATTTTGACACCAGAGCGTGCTTCGCAGTAGTCCGCGCAGTCGGAAGGCAGCGCCCAGGCGGTAATCGCCCCCAGTTCCGCCAGCAGCACCGACACCACCAGCAACACGCAGGCGAGGGATATCTGCTGCGGGTCAACAAAATAGAGCCCCAGCGCCGCCAGGCCGCCGCCCGCCTGCGCCACTTTCAGCGTCCCCAGTTTTGACAGTACGCCGCGCTTAATCAGTTGGATGGCAATCATCGGCGCGATGATCCCGGCAATCGCCGTCGCTGACAGCAGGCCAGAGACAAAGCTGTCGCCACGGTTCAGGAAGTACTTCACGAAGTAAATGGTCACGCTGCCTTTAATCACGAACGCAATCGAGCTGGTGATTTTGAACAGGTAGAAAATCACCACCGGTTTGGCCTTGAGCATAATGCCAATCTGTTTGGTGAACGGCACGCTGGCGCTGGCCTGCTGCACCTGATAACGCTCTTTGGTGCCCCAGAAGCAGAGCAGCATAAACACCGTTGCCAGCACCGCAATAAAGCTCATGGCAACCATATAGGCCTGCGACTCATTGGTTTTGCCATACCAGGCAACGAACATCGGCACCACGGTAGAGCAAATCAAAAAGGCCATCTTCGCCAGCGGGAAGCGCCAGGAGTTGGCGCTCAGTCGCTCCATCGGGTCGGAGGTTAACGAGGTCAGCAGTGCAACGTACGGTACCACCGTGGAGGCGTACATCAGAATCAAGAACAGATAGGTCACCGTGGCATAAATCAGCTTGCCGGTCGGCGAGAAGTCAGGCGCCAGAAACACCAGCAGGCAGGAGACGCCGTACGGCAGCGCCAGATAAAGTAAGAAAGGACGATAGGAGCCGTGCTTCGAGCGCGTTCGGTCGGCGACGTTGCCGATAAACGGATCGTAAAAAGCATCCACCAGACGGGCAACCACAAACAGCACCCCCATTGCGGCGGCGGAAATGCCCAACACATCGGTGTAGAAATAAGGCAAAAACATCATCGTCATACCTAAAAAGATATTCGCGGATGAGTCGCCGAGTCCGTAGCATATTTTCTCTTTAATCGTCAGTTTGTCTTGCTGATTCATAATTCACCCTCGCTCATTGAATATATATTCAGTATCAAATTTATATTCAAAAGCCTAAACCCGAGCAATTCGCACTGGCAAGAAAATAAACGCCACATTGTTACCAGTATCACAGAAAGCCCGATTCGCCTTTTTACGCGTTCGAGTAGCAACTGCGATGCAACGGCGCACTCCAGCAGGGTTTTGTGATCCAATACGCAAATCACCGACATCGCCATAGAATGTTAACGGTAACTTCCTTATCGTGATTGTATAAATAATCACATGTGAATATATATTCTTACCGATAAGGAAACGAACTATGTCCAGACGTGAAGTGAAGCAATGGCAGCGTTTTGAATATGTGGGACAGGTCAGTGACGACCCGCGTCACTTTACCGATTCCTGGCTTACGGCCACGTTCATTCATGATGAACTCGCGCAGACGGTCTACGGCTTCTACAACGATAACGGCGAGTTTATTCTGCGTTTTATGCCGGACAAACCGGGCGAATGGCGCTATACCCTGGCGTCAAATATTCCAACGCTTCACGGCCAGAGCGGCGCGTTTTTCTGTCACGCAGCCCCTGAGGAAAAAGGCCCGGTTCAGCGCGATGGCGAGGGACATTTTTGCCGCGCCGACGGCACGCCGTTCTACCCGTTTGGCACAACCGCCTACGTCTGGAACTACCAGAACGAAGCCGTGCAGGCGCAAACCTACGCCTCGCTTGCCGCCAGCCCGTTCAATAAAATTCGCATGTGCGTCTTCCCGAAACACTATCGCTACAATCTAGCCGAGCCAGAACATTTCCCCTTCCCCGGCAATATTGAGTCAGGGTTTGATACCCAACGTTTTAACGTCGCCTTCTTCGACCAGCTCGAACAGCAGATAGCCACCCTGGATGAGATGGGCATTGAAGTCGATCTGATTATTTTCCATCCGTATGACCGCTGGGGCTTCTCTGCCCTGCCCGCCGAAGTGGATCGCCGCTATATCCGTTATCTGGTGGCGCGTCTGGCGTCGTTTAAAAACATCTGGTGGTCGCTCGCCAACGAGTTCGATCTGCTGAAAGCGAAAACGATGGCCTTCTGGGATGAAGCGATCGCGCAAATCCTGCGCGAAGACCCGTCCCGCCATTTGATCTCCATTCACAACTGGCATAACCCGCCGATCCACTATCGTTCTAACGCGCATTGGTACGATCACCACAACCCCGCACTCACCCACGCCAGCATTCAGCATCACGATATGCACTTTGTCCCGGAATGGCGCGAGGCGTTTAAGAAACCCATTGTGATTGACGAGTGCTGCTATGAGGGCAACGTCGACCTCGGCTGGGGCAACATTACGGCGCAGAAAATGGTGGCGCAGTTCTGGCACGGCGTCTGCCTCGGCGGCTACGTGACCCACGGCGAAACCTTCCTCAGCGACGATGAGATTATCTGGTGGTCGCACGGCGGCAAGCTCAAAGGCGAGAGCGTGGCGCGCATTGCGTTCCTGCGCCAAATGTTGGAAGACGGTCAGCCGAAGCGCCTGACCGCACAGCCGTGGGGCAGCCATTGGGATACGTCGATGGGGCTAAGCGGCAGCGACTACGCGCTGTTCTACTTTGGCGAGTACTGCCCCGGCTTCAAGATGATGACTATGCTCGAAGAGGGCAGCCGCTGGAAAGTGGAGATTATCGATACCTGGGCGATGACCATCACCCCGGTTGAAGGGCTTATCCAGCACGGTGACAAACTGGAACTGCCGGGCAAACCGTGGATCGCGCTGCGCCTGCAGCGCGCATAACTCATTATACCAGCAGCTCGGTTATCCCATCGGAACTGAGCTGCACCAGCCCTTTCACCCCATAGTAATAGCCAGTCTTGTAGTGGCGAATGTGAATCTCGCGGATATGCCGGTCCGGGCTGTCGTTGAGCATTCCCTGCGTTAGCGGCAGAATTTCATCGCCATAGTCTTCAAACAGCTCCCCGGTCACAATCACGTTTTTGATGTTGTGGATGGGTGCGGTACAGCAGATAGCGAAATAGAGCGCCTTCGCGGTCGAGAGCAGCGTTTCGGGTTTATTCTCTTCACTGACGTAAAATGCCTGCTCAATGCCACCTTCATAGGGCAGATGGACTATCTCCGGGTAAAAACCGTTCTCGCCGAGGCCAGTTTCACCGTTCATACAATAGCCGTAGCCCAGGCTACCAAAGCCCGGCATAAACGCCACCCAGGATGAGCCCGGTGAAAGCTTGGCAAGCATGTGGCTGGTACAGTGCGCAATATTAAAAATCTGCGCCGTGATCCCAATCGCCTCTTCAACATCGCGCTTCAGGTTGACGTTGTTTTCGATAAACAGCGGGCAGTAGCGCACGATGCCGGTGTAGTGTTCAATCCCCCCCTGCAACGCGATGCTAATGATTTTGATACGGGACAGCAGAACGCCTGCGGATTCACAGAGCGATTTAACGCAGTCGACCACAATCTGCACCAGCGATGCTGGCGACATCACCTCCGCCAGCGCCCCATCATATTTGGCGAGCGCGGTCTGCTGCGTATTGTAGTCATTGAGCGTCGCCTGCAAGTTCCCTCTTCGCAGCATGATATTGACGCTAAACCAGGTTTGCGATTTGACCGCCAGCATCTGCTGCGGGCGACCAAAAGCGATATCTTTGACCTCGCGTTCTTCGATAAGCCGGTCAGCCAACAGCTGAGAGGTCAGCTTGGTGATATACGCTTTGGTCACGCCGAGTCGACGGGTCATTTCCGCCCGCGACTCATTTTCACTGTGCAGAATATTGAGGATCTGCTTTTTATAATCCATGGTGTTCAACCTCGGTGCGCGTGATAACTTCCTGGCGCCGGTATCATAACACCCTGGCGGCGTATTACCTGCTCTTCTCTTTTTGCCGCAAAACGAGCACCCAATCACCTCCCGTTTCCGGCGGATCAATGCTCAGGAAGAAGGTTTCGGAAATATCATCACTCACCCGGTTCATAATGCCGTATCGCGGGTCAAACCAGGCAATCTCAAACCCGGTCTGGGCGAAATCGCGTACGTCGACCACGATATTCTGCTGCTCCGGAACATAAACCGCTATCCAGCGACACTTCTCATCACGCATCGCCCGGCAGTGACGGCTGTCGGTTGGGTTGGCACTTTGCAGCAGCGTTTGGTCAGGCACCCGATGCTGCCAGTCCGGCAGCGATTCCATAAAGCGGCGCAGCTGGCCGATGTTAAACGCGCCCGGATAATCAAGGACGTTAAACCAGTACGGGATAGTGTCGCCCTGATAGGTGCTGGCGGCGCTTTCCGGGATCGCCACGCTGTCGTCCTCCGGGCGGCGCATCTGCCAGAGGCTGTAGCAGCCGTAGGTGATCCCTGCCCCGCCGGCAAACACCGACCAGTAGCTGGTACGCCGTATTTCGCGGTCGGTGAAGCGGCTGGCATCCTGCGAACGTTTGAACTGATGCTGACACATGACCGGATGCGCTTCATAGCACGGTTCGCTGTCGAGCACCGGTTTATCCTGGCGTTGGTAGTCCATTTCAATCGGCCGCCATGAGGGATAGGCCTGACCCATATGGCCGGTTTGCCAGACCACAAAATCGTGCCACGGCCGTTCGCCTAGCATATCCAGGGTGCTGCGTCCTCCCTGGCTGTGCACGGTCAGCAGCGCGTCACCGCTGGCACCCAGCCGCAGCCCTTTTGCCATCGCCTCCAGCAGGTCACGCTGCTCGTCGCTGGCGATGGCACGATCGCCGCCAATCATCCAGATAAGACCAATATCACGCATTTTATCGCTAAGATAACGGCAAAACCCTGACACGTTATGAACATTAAACAGCGGCTTTTTATCGGTCCCCCAGCTGTTATTGACGCTCCAGTGGGAGCCCCACATTGGCACCAGCGCAATAAAAATACCCAGGCGGTTCGCCATTTCGCTCACCTGGCGAACGTGGTCAAAGTAGGCCTCGTTCGGCTCGAGCGTGGTGAGGTCATGGAACGGCACATGCCCTCCAGCATAGGTTGGCGTATGCAGCCCATCGAGTTCGCATACTGCCACCGCTTGCACCACGTTAAATCCCTTCTCCGCCCGGTTACGCAGATAGCGCTCTGCCTCCTCTAGCGTGAGCTTATGAAACAGTTCCCAGGCGGTGCAGGCCGTATAGAAAAATGGCTGATTATTGTCGTCATAAAAGCTTCGGCCATTAATGTGCAGTTTTTTCATAACCTACTCCTGATGATAAAGATGGGCTGTCCTGGAGAAACGCCTGGCAGGCTTTTTCGTCCAGTTTGTAGCGAGAGAACAGGAACGCAGCGAGGAACATACAGGCCGCAGGAAGCCAGGCGTACAGCAAGGTGAAAGCGGAAAGCTGGGTCGGTGAGGCGCTGGTCATGGTGTCCGGGTTGTAGCCATACCAGGCGAGAACATAGCCAATAATCGCGCCGCCAATCGCCATACCGGCCTTGGTGGCAAACAGCATCCCGCCGCCGATCATACCGTTAATACGCACGCCGTAGCGGTGGAAACCATAATCCGCCACGTCGGCCACGGTCGCCCACAGGATAACGGCGATAAGCTCAACCGCCAGCGTCGCCAGAACGAACAGCGCGGCGTGCAGATAGATGGCGTTGGTTGGGGTGAGACCGATAATCAGGGTGATCACCCCGCCGATAATCTGGCTGGCAACCAGCAGCGGAATGCGCTTCACCCAGCCTTTTTTCAGGCAGTAGCCGGTGAGGAGCGGTGCAACAATTCCAGCGATGGAACCGGCGGTCAGCAGCAGGCTGAGGAAAGAAGCCGGCATCTCCAGCACGTATTTCACAAAGTAGGCCGCCGCGCCAAACTTCAGCGTGTTCATGATCATCACCACCAGCTGCGCGGCAAAGACAATCATCGCCTGGTCGTTTTTAAAGACGAACTGCACCTGTTCTTTCAGGCTCAAATTCTGGCCGGTATCCGGCAGCACGCGCTCGGTGGTATTGAAATAGCACAGCAGCACCAGTAGCGTGGATAGCACCCCAATACCGCACATCACCACGCGGTAGCCAAGCACGTCGTTATCAAACAGCGCAATCAGCGTCGGCACCAGCAGCGAGCAGATGAGATAGGAGACTTTCGCCAGCGGGAAACGAATGGCGTTTATTTGAATACGCTCTTCGCTGTCGGCGGAAATCGCCCCTAATAGCGAGACGTAAGGCACCACCACCAGGCTAAAGGTCAGCACCAGAATGATGTAGGTGACGTAGGCATACAGCGTGCGCCCGGTTTCTCCGAGGTCTGGCGAAAAGAAGACGGCGGCGCAGCTCAAACCGTAAGGCACCGCGAACCACAGCAGCCAGGGACGATAACGCCCGAGGCGCGAGCGGGTGCGGTCGGAGAGTGAGCCAATCACCGGGTCGCTAATGGCATCAATCAGGCGGGTAATTAAAAACAGGGTGCCCATCGCCGCCGGGTTCAGCTTAAACACGTCGGTGTAGTAGATGGACAAAAACATCATGGTCATGCCCATGAAGATATTGGCAGAGGTATCCCCCAGCCCGTAGCAAAACTTTTCGCGAAAGCGTATTGGGGTTGTGGCGAGTGTTTTCATTGTTGTTCACCATCGAAGTTCGCACTGTAGGATTCAGCGATCCGCACATTAGTAAACTGCGGAAACAAAGTTAAGCTCATTTAGTTTCTTTTGTGAACTTAGTCAATAAATAAACACCCCAACAAAAACAGCGATGTTTATAAAATAAATAAATTCAAAGAGATAAAATCACTCTTTGATTAAAGAGCGTGCGGTAGGGTAATCCGTAATCAATACGTCGATGTATTTTCCCTGCAGCGCACCGCGGATGGCGTTGCTTTTTTCCACGCCGCCGGCAAGCGCAACCACGTGCGGGCAGGCGCGGGTTTGCTCAAGCTCCATGCCGATCACCGGGTCTTCTTCACGACTCAGCACCGGGCGGCCTTCGGCATCGTAATAGTGCAGACAGATATCGCCCACCGCACCGCGTTCGGCCAGCAGTTCGAGCATGGTTTCGTTGTAGTAGTTACCGGAGTTTTTCAGCAGCTGAGAAGGCTCAAGCTCGCCGATGCCGACAATGGCGACGTCCACTTCAGCAAATTTATCCACCACCGCCGCCACGTCCGGGCTGTTGACCAGGCGCTCGCGCTCTTCTACCGAGTGTTCAATGCTTTGCGACGGCAACAGCCAGGCCGGGCAGCCGAGGTGCGCCGCCAGCTGCTGTGTCAGAATGGTGGCCTGCACGTTGCCGTTCGGCCCAACGCCGCCCAGCAGTTGAATCACGCCAGCGGCGCGAATATTCTGCGGGTGCATCTCATCCACCATGCAACGGATGGTACTGCTCCAGGAAGAGATCCCCACCAGATCTTCCGGACGCAGTCGCGTTTCGACGTAGTGCGCCGCCGCGCTGCCAATCGCATGTTTGACCTGCGCATTGCTGGCGTTTTCCCCCACGTCGACGACGATAGCCTGGCGAATGCCGTAACGCTCCTCAATGGCCTTCTCCAGCTCGACAAAAATATTGGTCGGCTGAACGACGGTGATCTTCACCAGCCCCTCTTTCTGACAGCGCGTCAACGCGCGCGAGACAAAAGATTGCGACAGATGCAGCAACGAGGCGATCTCAGACTGTTTTTTATTTTCGCTGTAGTAAAGCGTGGCTATCTTTACCAACAGCCGCTGTTCATCCTGCTTTGACATGGCATTCCCCTTAATTCCCTGCCCGTTATTTTTATTCATCGCTGAATAGATAACAAGCATGGCCTGTCGGCAGGCCAGAGTGCAAATGTGATCGTTTTCTCTTTTTGTAGAAAATAGCCTGTACAAGTCGTGGACAAACCGGATAGCAGGGCATATCTTACCATTATGAATAATAAATCAGTAGTGAATATATATTCCAGCCGATAGAAAAAGGCCGCGTTTACGCAGGATGTGACGGGGTCAGGATGGTCGGCGTTTTTTTTCACCCTGATTGAATATTTATTCAAAGTGGAATTAACATTCAAGAGGTATTCTATGAATCCGTTTTCGCTCTCCATCGAGGCGTTAGAGAAGAAAGCACGGGCCATTCGCCGCCGCATCATTGTGCTGAACGCCGAAAGCCCTGCGGGCGGCCATACCGGGGCCGACCTGTCGCAGGTTGAACTGCTCACCGCCCTCTACTTCCGTATTCTCAACTGTTCGCCAGAGCTGAAAAGCAGCGACGAGCGGGATATCTATATTCAGTCCAAAGGTCACGCGGTGGGCGGCTACTACTGCGTGCTGGCGGAAGCCGGATTTATCCCTGAATCCTGGCTTGCCACCTATCAGCACGCCGACTCTCATCTGCCGGGCCACCCCGTTCGTCACAAAACGCCGGGGATTGAGCTGAATACCGGCGCGCTGGGTCACGGCCTGCCGGTCGCTGTCGGCATTGCGCTGGCCGCTAAACGCGATAACAGCAAACGCCGCGTCTTCGTCGTCACCGGCGACGGCGAACTGGCGGAAGGCAGCAACTGGGAGGCGGCGCTGGTCGCGGCACACTACCAGCTGGATAACCTGTTTATTATCAACGATAAAAACAGCCTTCAGCTCGCAGGCCCAACCAAAGAAATTCTCAATACCGACCCGCTGGATGAAAAATGGCGCGCCTTCGGGATGGAAGTGACCGAGTGCAGCGGTAACAACATGGCCGACGTGGTCGCCACCCTCGAAGGGCTTCAGCCGCACGGTAAACCGCACGTCGTCATTGCCCATACCACTAAAGGTGCCGGTGTCTCCTTTATTCAGGGGCGTTCGGAGTGGCACCACCGGGTACCGAAAGGTGAAGAAATTGAACTGGCGCTGGAGGAACTGAAAGATGAGTAATAGCGAACACCTGGCCACCGTCATGGTGAATGCGTTTATCGATGCCGTCGAGCGCGGCGTTGACCTGGTTCCGGTGGTGGCAGACTCCACCTCAACCGCCAAAATCTCGCCGTTTATGCAGAAATTTCCCGGCCGCCTGGTCAACGTCGGCATCGCGGAACAGACGCTGGTTGGCGCCGCCGCTGGTCTGGCGCTGGGCGGCAAAGTGGCGGTAACCTGCAACGCTGCACCGTTCTTGATCTCTCGCGCCAACGAGCAGATCAAAGTCGATATCTGCTACAACAACACCAACGTGAAGCTGTTTGGCCTGAACTCCGGTGCCAGCTACGGCCCGCTCGCCAGCACCCACCATAGCATTGACGATATTGCGGTGATGCGCGGCTTCGGCAATATCGAAATCTACGCCCCCTCCTGCCCGCTTGAATGTCGGCAAATTATCGATTACGCCCTCGAGCACGTCGGCCCGGTCTATATTCGTCTGGACGGTAAAGCGCTGCCCGAACTGCACGATGAGCATTACCGCTTTGCGCCGGGGAAAATTGACGTGCTGCGCAAAGGCAAAGATGTGGCGCTGGTGGCGATGGGTTCAACGGTTCACGAAATCGTCAGCGCGGCCGCACAACTGATGGAAAAGGGTATTGATGCTACGGTTCTCAGTGTACCTTCTATTCGCCCTTGTGATACCGCTCAACTGTTGTCGCTGCTCAAGCCGCACCGGGCCGTGGTCAGCGTAGAAGAACATAATATCAACGGCGGCGTTGGCAGCCTGGTGGCCGAAGTGCTGGCCGAAGCAGGCTGCGCCATACCGCTGCGCCGACTCGGCATTAGCGATGGGAAATATGCCCTGGCCGCCGATCGCGCCGCCATGCGGGCCTACCACGGCATTGATGCCGCAGGGATCGTAAAACAAGCCACCGCGCTGTGCCCGGAGCGGGCAATACAATAAAAAAAGACGAACATCTTACTGGAGAACATGCAATGTCCCGAATTCCTCACACCTTGACGATGGGCGTCATTATTGGCAACCGTGGATTTTTCCCAAGCTACCTGGTGGCAGAAGCCCGCGAGCAGGCCACCCGACTTTTTGCCCGTCTCGGCATTAACACCATTATGCTGAACGACACGCAGACCGAACTGGGCGGCGTGGAAACGCGCCAGGATGCAAAAATCTGCGCCGATCTGTTCCGCGCTCACCGCGATGAAATTCACGGTGTGGTCGTCCTGTTACCAAACTTTGGTGACGAAAAAGCCGTCGCCGAAACCCTGCGCCTGTCCGGACTCAACGTACCGGTGCTGGTACAGGCAGAAGAGGATAACCTCGATAAGATGGGGCTGGCGACGCGTCGCGACAGCTTCTGCGGCAAAATCTCACTGTGCAACAACCTGCGCCAGTACGGCATTCCGTTTACCCTCACCACCCAGCACGTTTGCGCCCTTGAGGGTGACGTGTTCGCCCAGGATCTGCAGCGCTTTGCTCAGGTCTGCCGCGTGGTTAGCAGCATGCGCGGCGTGCGCGTTGGCGCTATCGGCGCGCGTCCGGCGGGCTTCAACACCGTCCGCTACAGCGAAAAACTGCTCGAAAGATTAGGGATCGCTGTAGAAACCCTCGACCTGTCCGAAGTCTTCACCCGCATTAAACAGCTGCGCGACGACGATATTCGTGTCGATGAGAAGCGCCGCCTGCTGCTCGACAACGCCGATGCCAGCCGCATTCCTGCCGATAAACTGGTCACCATGGCGAAACTGTTTGTGGTTATCAGCGAATGGGTTATCGCCAACGACATCGACACTACGGCCATCCAGTGCTGGACCTCGCTGCAGGAGAACTTAGGCATTAACGTCTGCTCAATTATGAGCGTAATGTCCGGCCAGCTGATGCCGAGCGCCTGCGAAGTGGACGTGATGGGGGCGCTGTCGATGTACGCACTTGCTAGCAGTAACCTCAGCCCGGCCTCTATCGCCGACTGGAACAATAACTTTGGCGACGATCGCGACAAATGCGTGCTGTTCCACTGCGGCAACTTTGCCTCCGCCAGCCTCGAATCGCCGCACATGGGGACCGCTGATATCATCGGCACCACCGTCGGCAAAGAGAACACCTGCGGCGCGGTGCATGGGCGCATGAAAAGCGGCGAACTCACCTACTTCCGCTTAAGCACTGACGACCTTACCGGTGAAATCAAAGCCTACGTGGGCGAAGGCCGTTCGGTCGACGATCCGCTGGATACTGTCGGCTGCCGCGCGGTGATTCAGGTTCCACACCTGGAAAACCTGCTGTCGTGGATCTGCCGCGAAGGCTTCGAGCACCATGTCGCCATGAACCACTCCGCCTGCGCGGGGGTATTGCATGAAGCCTTTACCCGCTATCTTGGGGTTAACACCTACCTGCACCAGTGAGGCGACCGTGGCCAGTAAAGAGGTAATTATTGCCCTCGACGAGGGCACGACTAACGCCAAAGCCGTCGCGCTGGATGCGCGCGGCCGCGTGCTGGCGTCCTGCTCGCAGCCGCTGACCATCAGCACACCACGCGATGGCTGGGTCGAACAGCCCGCGGAGTTGTTGATTGAGGCCTCCATCAGCGTACTCGCGCAAGTCATTGAGACGGTAGGCGCGGAAAACGTTGCCGCGCTGGCCATCAGCAACCAGCGCGAAACCGCCGTTGGCTGGTACCGTCGCAACGGCCGCCCGCTCGGCGCTGCGCTGACCTGGCAGTGCTCACGCACCGCCGGGTTCTGCCAGTCTCTCCGTCAACAGGGAAAAGAGGCGCGTATCAAAGCAGTAACCGGTCTCCCGATCGCGCCGCTTTTCTCTGCCTCTAAGATGCGCTGGCTGCTGGACTCGGTGCCTAACGGCGCGGAGCTGGCGGCGCGCGGTGAGATCTGTTTGGGCACCGTCGACAGCTGGCTGCTGTGGAACCTGACCGGCGGAGAAGCCTTCTGCTGCGACTACTCCAACGCAGCGCGTACGCAGCTATTTAATCTGCACACCGCCGGATGGGATGACGAGATGTTGGATCTCTTCGCCATTCCGCGTGAAGCGCTACCCGAGATTCGTCCTTCCAGCGGGCTTTTCGGCTATACCCGCGGCTGCCACGGGATCCCTGATGGTATCCCGGTCATGGCGGCCATCGGCGACTCCCACGCGGCGCTGTTCGCCCACGGCCTCGGCAGCGAGGGCTGCGTCAAAGCCACCTACGGTACCGGATCTTCAGTGATGGCACCGGTCAATTCGGCGCAGCCCGGGGTGAATTCGCTGGCGACCACCGTAGCCTGGCACGACGGCGAACGCCTGGTGTACGGGCTTGAAGGCAATATCCCGCATACCGGCGATGCGGTCGCCTGGATGGTCGAAAGCACGGGGCTGGATCTGCTATCGCCTGCCGAGCTGGCGCAGCAGCTCAGCCAGCTTCCGGCCTCGGTGGACTCCACGCTTGGCGTCTATTTCGTGCCGGCCTTAACCGGGCTCGGCGCCCCCTGGTGGGATGAAAACGCCCGCGGGATGATTCGCGGGCTAAGCCGTGGCGTGAAGCGCGCGCACCTGATTCGTGCAGCGCTGGAGTCCATCGCCTATCAGATAGCCGACGTGGTGATGACCATGCGCCAGCATAGCGATTTCCACCTCACGGCGCTGATGGTCGACGGTGGCCCGACGCGCAACGACTGGCTGATGCAGTACCAGGCTGACCTGCTCGGCTGCCCGGTGATGCGCAGCGACGTGACCGAGCTGTCGGCAATGGGCGCAGCGCTGTTGGCGCGCAAAGCCCTGCTCAACCTGCCAGTGCAGGAGCTGCGGCCGTTTTTGCCAGAGCACGTTAGCTTCCTGCCGGATATGACCCGCCACGGACGGCTGCAAAAACGCTGGCATGAATGGCAATCTGCCGTTGAACTAACCCGACTGCAAAAAACACCCGCCTGACGCCCTGCCGGAGGGGCGAAGCGATGGCTTCCCCCTCCTCACCCCGCTCGCTCATAGCCATAAATATGACCAGATATCGAAAATACCGAGTCAACCGCCAACTACAACCTCATTGATAAAATAAAAAATCAAAAATTGCGGCTTTAGTCAGATTTATCCACCATAAAAATATAGTTCCGCACGGCAATTACCCCTATTATTCTCCTGAAACATTCATACAAACAATGAAACAATTGTCTGAATTAAGGAACCGAATGAATACCCAAACACGGACACGGAATGAAGTGGGTGAAAGCCGCCTGATGACGGGCTTTCTTAACGCGATAGAAAAAGCAGGGAACCGGTTACCCGAACCGGCAATGATCTTTTTCTACTTTTTACTGATTGTGATGGGCCTGTCGGCAGTGCTGTCGATGGTGACCTTTGATGTGATAAACCCGATGACGCAGGAAGCGGTGAAGGTGAACAACCTGCTCTCTCCTGAAGCGTTGACCAATACGCTGGCCAATATGGTCACCACCTTCACCGGCTTTGCACCGCTGGGGATCGTACTGGTGGCGATGCTGGGCGTGGGCGTGGCGGAAAGCTCCGGCTTTATTAACGTCGCGCTGAAAAAGATGCTGCGCGTGACGCCAAAGCGCCTGCTGACGCCAATGCTGATCTTTGTGGCGATGTTCAGCCACGTGGCGGCAGATGCGGGCTACGTGCTGGTGATTCCGCTGGGCGCGATTATCTTTATGTCTGCAGGCCGTCACCCGCTGGTCGGGATTGCCGCCGCGTTCTCCGGCGTATCCGGTGGCTTTGCCGCCAACATGGTACCCACCGGTAACGATGCGCTGCTGCAGGGCTTTACCCAGGCTGCCGCCCAGCTGCTGGACAGCACCTACACCGTTAACACCCTGTGCAACCTGTTCTTCGGCATCGCCTCCTCCATCATCATTACGCTGGTTGGCTGGTGGGTCACCGAGCGCATCGTCGAGCCACGCGTCAGCAAAATGGCCATCGACGGCGACTTCAAACACGATGAAGATATGTCTAACGTCACGCCGCAAGAGAGCCGCGCTTTCCGCCGCGCATCGCTGGTGATGATGCTCGGTCTGGCGGCACTGGCCGCGGCGGCCTGGCCAGAAGGGTCGATGCTGCGTGGCACCGACGGTTCACTGACCTCCTACAGCGCGCCGATTATGAAGTCCATCGTGCCGCTGATTTTCCTGATCTTCATTCTGCCGGGTATCGTCTACGGCTTTGTCTCCGGCACCTTTAAAACCGGCAAAGACGTAATTGGCGCGATGAACGACTCCATGAGCAAAATGGGTTCGTACATGGTGATGGCCTTCTTCTGCGCCATGTTTATCAAAGCGTTCAGCGACTCCAACATTGGTACGCTGTTCGCGCTGATGGGCGCCGACGGTCTGAAAGCGCTGGAGTTACCGGGGCAGGCAACGATTATCGGCATGATTGTGCTGACGGCGGTGGTGAACCTGCTGATTGGCTCTGCATCGGCTAAATGGGCACTGCTGTCGCCAATTATGGTGCCAATGCTGATGGCGGTAGGGATTTCGCCGGAGTTGACTCAGGCGGCGTTCCGTATCGGTGACTCCTGCACCAACATCATCACCCCGCTGATGGTCTTCTTCCCGCTGATCGTTATCTACTGCCAGCGCTACGTGAAGGGCGCGGGGGTGGGTACGCTGGTCTCGATGATGATGCCGTACTCCATCGCCTTCTTCGTGGCGTGGAGCATCCTGCTGCTGGTGTGGTGGGGTGTAGGTCTGCCGTTGGGTATCGCGGCGCCGTATACCTGGAGCCCGAGTTAAGCATCAGGTTCTGAACCGCCCCCTCACCCTAACCCTCTCCCCAATGGGGAGAGGGAACCGTTCGTCGCCCGGACGAGGCTACACGGCTAAATGGGCAAAATTGCCTAATACGTTGTGCAAAATCCCCACCCCTTTCTGCACCTGCTCGGCGCTGATGGTACACGGCGGCACCACGTGAATCCGGTTTTCCACCACGAAGCTCAACAGCCCCGCTTCGGTTAACGCGCCTTTAATTTCTGCCATATCCCCTGCCGCCAGCGGCGTTTTCTTCGCTCGGTCGCTCACCAGTTCCAGCGCCTGGAACACCCCACGCCCGCGCACTTCACCCACCAGCGGTGACGCGGCGGCCAGCGCTTCCAGCCCCTGACGCAGCACGCCGTTACCGATACGCGCCGCGTTCTCCACGATCCCTTCGTCCTTCATCGCATCAAGGGTGGCAATAATCGCCGCCATCGCCAGCGGATGCCCGGAATAGGTCAGCCCACCGGCAAAGAAGTGATCGTCAAAATAGTGGGCGATCTTGTCGTTGATGATCACCCCACCGGCCGGAACGTACCCGGCGTTCACCCCTTTAGCGAAGGTGATCAGATCCGGTACGATCCCATCCTGCTCGAAGGCAAACCAGCTACCGGTACGGCCAAACCCGGCCATCACTTCATCGAGGATCAGGATAATCCCGAACTCATCTGCCAGCGCCCGCACGCCTTTCATATAGCCTTCCGGCGGCACCAGAATCCCTGCCGTGCCCGGAATGGATTCCAGCAGAATAGCGGCAATGGAAGACGGGCCTTCGCACTCGATCATCCGCCGCAGGTGCGCCAGCGCGCGGCTGCACTCTTCCTGTTCGGAGGTGGCATTAAATTCCGTGCGGTAGAGGTACGGGTTAAAGAAGTGGACGTGGCCGCGCGAATATTCGTTCGGCACACGACGCCAGTCGCCGGTGGCGGCAATCGCGCTGCCGGTATTGCCGTGATAGGAGCGGTAGGCCGACAGTACCTTGTCGCGCCCGGTGTACAGACGCGCCATGCGGATGGCGTTCTCGTTGGCATCGGCCCCGGCGTTGGTGAAGAACACCTTGCTAAAGCCTTCCGGCGCCAGCCCAATAATGCGTTTTGCCGCTTCGCCGCGTGCCAGGTTGGCGGTGGCCGGGGCAATAGTGACCAGCGTTTCCAGCTGTTCTTTCATCGCCGCCAGCACGCGTGGGTGCTGGTAGCCAAGATTCACGTTCACCAGCTGGCTGCTGAAATCAAGATAGGTTTTCCCGTCGTAATCCCATAGCTCGCACCCTTTCGCGCCGGCAATCACCAGCGGGCTCAGGTTGCCCTGCATCGACCAGGAATGAAAAACATACTCTCTGTCCAGTTGGCGAACCGCTTTGTTGTTCAACTCTGTCATTCGTCGTTCCTCGCATACCGTTGGCTGTGATTCATCATGTCGTCGGCACAAAAAAAAGTGATAGAGCCAGTGTAGTCGCGGCGCTGTGACAACGGTGTCACATCGCCATCCGCCGACTGGCTCTCGGCAGGCCGCGCGGCGGTTTTTATAGTGGCCGGAACAACCTGCACAGGAGAGCACAATGCAAAAGCGTAAAGTGGTGTTTATTACCGGAGCGACCTCCGGCTTTGGGGAAGCGGCGGCGCACGTGTTTGCGCGCGCAGGGTGGGCGCTGGTGCTGAGCGGACGTCGGCTCACAAGGCTACAGGCGCTGCAGGCCGAGCTGGCACAGTGGGTACCGGTGCATGTGATTGAGCTGGACGTGCGCGACAGCGTCGCAGTGGACGCCGCCGTCGCCGCGCTGCCGCTGGACTTTGCCGATGTCACCACCCTTATCAACAACGCCGGGCTGGCGCTGGCGCCGCAGCCAGCGCAAAAGGTGGATCTGTCCGACTGGCATACCATGATTGATACTAACGTCACCGGGCTGGTGAACGTGACGCACGCCCTGCTGCCGACGCTGATTCGCCACGGCGCGGGGGCGAGCATTATTAATATCGGCTCAATTGCCGGGCAGTGGCCTTATCCCGGCAGCCACGTTTATGGTGCCAGCAAAGCGTTTGTGAAGCAGTTTAGCTATAACCTGCGCTGCGATCTGTTAGGCACTGGCGTGCGCGTCACCGACCTTGCACCGGGCATTGCCGAGACCGAGTTTACGCTGGTGCGCACCAAGGGAGACCAGGCAGCATCGGACGCGCTGTATCGCGGCACCACGCCATTGTCCGCGCTGGATATCGCCGAGCAGATGTTCTATATCGCCACCCTGCCGGACCATATGAATATTAACCGCGTGGAGGTGATGCCAGTGCGTCAGGCGTGGCAGCCGTTTGCGATTGATAGGGATTAGTGGGGTTTTCTTCCTATCCAATAAGTGGAGATGCATTTGGGTTGAGCGCTCTGTTGCGCTCTCTTCCAGCACCAGCCATATAAATTGCGCGGACGCAGGGAAAGCTTCGGCGATTTAAACGCCACCCAAAACCGTGCAGTCTTTCAGTTAACAGCAAAAACCAGAGTGACTGAAACGGCGGAGTCCCCGCTGGAAATCGGCGAGACGGAGAATGGAAGACAAGGTCAGGACGCCATGGATGGCGGACTGAGGCGAACCGAGACAGGACGTCGAGTTTCGCCGTGCCGCAGGCTGGAGTTCGTAGACGAGCGCAGTGCGAAGCACCGATTTCCCTGCGGGGCCGCGGGGATTGTTAAGGGGGATGCGGTTATCCCCCTTAACACGTTCACCGGTGAAGAGCCTTCATATTCCACCTAACGTAAAGTGAACGGAACCTTTCACCTTACCCCCATATATTCAGTTTTGCCCTAGAGAACCATCCCACGTTGCCTGTATTAACGGCTACTCTGCAAAAACTGCCTCACACGCTCCGACTTCGGCGCCGTAAAGAAAACCTCCGGCGGCGCTTTCTCAATCAAAATCCCCTTCTCAAGAAACACCACCTCGTTCGACACCTGGCGGGCAAACTCCATCTCGTGCGTCACCACCACCATGGTATACCCCTCCGCCGCCAGCGATTTCATCACGCTCAGCACCTCGTTCACGCGCTCCGGGTCGAGTGCCGAGGTCGGTTCGTCAAACAGCAGCACCTCTGGCGACATCGCCAGCGAACGGGCAATTGCCACCCGCTGCTTTTGCCCGCCGGAGAGCGTAATCGGATAGGCATCCGCTTTATGCTCCATCCCCACCTTCTCCAGTTGCTGATGGGCAATCTGCCGCGCTTCGTCGCGCTTCATGCCTTTTACATGCAGCAGCGCCTCCATCACGTTTTGCAGCACCGTCAGGTGTGGCCACAGGTTGAAGCTCTGAAACACCATCCCTACCCGCTCGCGGATCTTCGACAGTTCGCGGTGCGACATGCTTTTCCCGGAGCGATCGTCAACGCCAATGCGCTGCCCGCCGATACGGATCTCACCGCGGTCGGGCTGCTCCAGCCAGTTCATGCAACGCAGCAACGTCGATTTCCCTGAACCGGACGAACCGAGAATGCTGACCACCGTCCCCTTCTCCACCGTCAGGTTGATATCGCGCAGCACCTCTACGTTATCAAACTGCTTGGAGACATTTTTTACGCTTACCGCCGTGGTATCAGACATGGCTCATTCCTCTTTTAGCGCTATAAACACTCAACCGTTTCACCAGCAGTTCCAGCACGATGCTGATAGCCCAATACAGCGCAATGGCGACAATAAAGGCGTTAAACGGAATAAAATAGGTTGCCTGCACGCTGTTCGCGGCGGCAGTAATTTCCTGCACGGTAATAATGCTAAGAAACGCGGTATCCTTCAGGCAGATAATCAGCTGATTACCCAACAGCGGCAGCGCGGAGGAGAAAATATTCGGCAGGACGATACGGCGAAAAATGGTGTAACGGGAAAACCCCTGCACCACAGCGGCTTCAATATAACCGTTGGAAAATACTCGCCGCTGGCTACGGAGAATCTCAAAGAAATAGGCACCGTGATAGATAATTAACGCCACCAGCCCCGCCGTCCACGCATCCAGGCTAATCCCCAACTCCGGCAGTCCGTAATAGAGTAAATAGGCCAGAATCAAAAACGGGATCGCCCGCATCAGGTTCACAAAGCCGACAATAACGTTATTCAGCACGCGCTTTTGATATTCAGTGAAATAGCACAGCAGCGTGCCAATCAATAACCCACAAACTGCGGCAATAATAAACAGCTCAAGCGTCGCCAGCAGCCCGGCAATAAAATTGTCGTGCTCGGCCCAAATAATGGCCCATTGGTTCATGTGTCCTCCCGAGGCTTATCGCGCCAGTCGTTTTGCTTTGCGTTCCGCCATGCTCTGAAGCTTGAGCAGCAGGCCAATAATCACCACGTACAGCAGACCGGCGGCCAGAATGGGCGACAGCGGTTCATAGGTGACGGAGGCGATGCGGTTGGTGACGCGGGTGAGATCCACCACGCCTATCACCGCAATCGCCGGGCTGCCCTTAATCAGGAAGGACATTTCGTTCACCAGCGCGGGCAGGCTCTCCAGCCACATTTGCGGCAGCATGATGTAGCGGAAATAGGGCCAGCGGCGCATCCCCACCGACTCCGCGGCCTCGCGCTGTTCGCGCGGGAAGGTGCGAAAAGCATTACGCCAGATTTCAGCGTTAAACGCCGAGGTATTGAGGGTCAGCGCGACGATAGCGGCCACCGTTTTATCGAGATTAATGCCCACCGTCGGCAGCGATAAAAAGAGAAACAGCACCAGCGTCACCAGCGGCGTGGCGCGGGCGAGGCTGATATAGATAACCAGAATCTGGTCGATGACCGGGATTTTCATCATGCGCACAAAGGCGATAATCAGCCCTATCACCACCCCAAAAGCGATGGCGATGGCCGAAATCCAGAGGGTCGTCCATGCGCCTTCAATCAGTAACTGCCATGCTATTGCGTCCATGGTGCCCTCCTGAGAGTCGTGGGTGTCACTCCCGGCGTCGCGTTGCTCGGCCGGGCTACCATTTACTGTCCGGCGAGTTTGTGGAACTGCGCGGCGCTGGTGATAGGCTCGGTTGGCAGGTCGTCATAGGTTTCGCCAAACCATTTCTTCTGCAGCTCGGCGAGCTTGCCGGTTTCACGCATGTGATTGATAAATTTGGTCATGTACGCCAGCAGCTCCGGCGAATTTTTCGGGATTGGCCAGGCCATATATCCCGGACCGGAAACCGGCAGCCCTTTGGCGAACACCTTAGGTTTGGCCTTGACCAGGTCGTTGACGGAAATCACCACGTTAATCACGTAGTCGAGACGTTTATTGGCTAAATCGGCGTAGGCTTCCGGGTAGGACGGGTATTCCACTACCGGGCCCAGTTTGCCGCCGGTTTTCTCAATCATCGCTTTCAGTTCCGGCAGGCGAGCTAATAGCGCACTGCCCGCCTGAAGGCCGACTTTTTTACCGCTGAGATCGGCAATGGTATTTAATGAGTTATCGCCCGCACGCTTGACAAAATAGTGCTGCGCCGAGGCCCACGGCGGGGTGAAATTAAACACGTTAAGGCGTTCATCGGTGACGACGGCACCGGTTAATGCCATATCGTACTGCCCGGTGGAGACCGCCGCTAATAACCCGGTCCACGGCAGAATGCTTTGCGTGACGTTAAATTTGGCGTATTCGCGCAGCGCCGCCAGCATATCTTTGTTGAACCCATCGGCATTGCCGTTATTCATAAAGTTAAACGGTGCGTAATCATCCTCGGTGGCCACTTTTAAGGTCCCGGACTTTTCAATTTCTGGCAAATCAGCGGCGGCGACCTGTAATGAAAAGGTCATCGCCATCACGGCGGCCAGATAATACGAACCCATCGTTTTTTTCATCGTTTGACCCCTACGTAAATATGCCGAACACGTTTATTCCAGACGCCCTGAAAGCGTTGCAAGATGTGTGCCGCCTGACGCCATTTTTTACTCTGGCCGACGACGTTTTTACTGTAGGGAGAGTTTTTGCATTCTGAATAGAGCCAGTTTTCGCGCGCGCTTGTGTCAGACGATTTCAGGCTGGTACAGAAATTGCTGCACTCAGGGAAAGCGGATATTCGAAGGAGCAGCGTATGATTCGGCACTTATTGCACGTGGATTTTGACCACCAGCGCGGGTTGCAGGAGCAGGTTCGCGAATCGCTGGTCAACGCCATTCTCGGCGGCATTTTCGCCGTCGACACGCCGCTGCCATCGTGTCGGCAGCTGGCGCAACAGCTTCAGGTTTCGCGCAACACCACTGCGCTGGTGTTTGAAAGTCTGGTCAACGAAGGCTATCTGGTGAGCCGCCCGCGCAGCGGTTATTACCTGCATCCAGACTACCACGCGCCGCGCGTTTCTGCCGCCGCGCCTGCACCCGCCAGCGGCGATGCTGCACCATCGTGGAGCAAACGGCTCAACATTACCCCCAGCCAGCAGGAGTCGATCCTCAAGCCCGCTGGCTGGATGCACTACCGCTATCCGTTTATCTACGGCCAGCCCGATACCCGCCAGTTTCCGTTAGCAAGTTGGCGGTCGGCGGCGAACTGGTTACACGGCGGCATGCGCGACCCGGCGTGGGTCGTCGACCATATCGACCAGGACGTGCCGATGCTGATTGAACAGATCCGCACCCGCGTGCTGCCCAAACGTGGCATCGTCGCCGCACCGGATGAAATTCTGATTACCCTCGGTTCGCAGAATGCGCTCTACCTGCTCACCCGCCTGCTGATGTCGCGCCAGACGCGAGTGGGCGTAGAGAACCCTGGTTTTCGCGAGGCGATTAATACCTTTTTGCTCAGCGACTGCGATATCGTACCGCACCCGGTGGATGGAGAAGGGATCGTGCTCAACGACGCGCCGTGCGATTACTACTACGTGACGCCAGGTCATCAGGTGCCGACCGGCATCACCATGAGCAAGGCCAGGCGCAGCCAGCTGCTGGCGCACGCCGCGCAGCATGATGCGGTGATTATCGAAGATGATTACGATTCGGAGAGTAACTTTCAGGCTAACCCGCTGCCCGCGCTGAAGGCCAGCGACCGCAGCGGACGGGTGATTTACGTTAGCAGCTTGTCGAAGGCGCTGTCGCCCGGATTACGGTTAGGGTTTATGGTCGCCGACCCGGACCTGATTGATGAAGCCCGCGCCTTGCGCCGACTGGTTTATCGCCATCCGCCGACCAACATTCAGTACCAGATGGCACACTTTCTTGCCCAGGGCCATTATGAAACGCACCTACGGCGCTATCGCGATGATTCCGCCCGGCGCTGGGACCGGCTGCATACCGCGCTGTCGACGCTGCTGCCGGAATGTCAGCCCTTGCCCGGCAGCGAACACGCCAACGCTTTCTGGCTGCGCACGCCCGCCAGCATCAGTACCCAGCAGCTCACCTGGCGCGCCGCCCACACCGGGGTATTGATTGAACCCGGCGCCCGGCATTTTCTCGATGCAACGCCGCCGGACAATTTCTTCCGCATGGGCTTTCATGCCATTAACCCCGACGCCATTGCGCCGGGGGTAGACATGCTGCGAAGCCAGCTGGCACAGATGGGTTAGCCCGCCTTGCGGTGCGCCCACTCGCGCAGACGCTGGAACAGCACGTAGAGCGACGGGATAAACAGGATGCCAATCACCGTCGCCACCAGCATACCGCTGAACACCGTGGTGCCGATGATCCGGCGGCTCTGCGCCCCGGCCCCGGTGGAGAACATCATCGGCATGATACCGATAATAAACGACACCGCGGTCATCATTACCGCACGGAAGCGGCGGGTTGCCCCCTCACGCGCGGCCTCGACGATAGAGAGCCCGGACTGCCTGCGCTCGCGGGCAAACTCGACGATTAATATCGCGTTTTTGGCCGCCAGCGCGATTAATAGCACCAGACCAATCTGCACGTACACGTCGTTGGCGTAGCCCGCCGTCCACAGCCACAGCAGCGCACCGCCGATGGCAAACAGCACGGATAGCATCACGCTCGCCGGTAGCGTCCAGCTCTCATACTGCGCCACGAGGAACAGCCACGCCATCGCCACCGCCGCCAGCACAATCCACACCGCCTGATTGCCTGTCTGCTGCTCCTGCCAGGAGAGTCCGCTCCAGGCGTAGTCGTAGCCTTCCGGCAGATTGGCCTTCAGCAGGTTTTCCATCTCGGTCATCGCCGTACGGCTGCTGACCCCTTCCGCCGCCGAACCGCTGACCGATACCGACAGGAACTGGTTGAACTGCTGGATAAACGGCGCGCCAACGGTTGGCGTTACCGTCACCAGGTTGCTCAGACGCACCCGCTCCCCCTGATTGCTGCGCACAAACAGCTCGCTGATTTGCTCGGCGCGCTCGCGCCACTGCATCTCATTTTGCATCACCACGTGATAGACGCGGTTGTTGATGCTGAAATCCCCGGCACGCGCGCCGCCAAAGGCCGTTTGCAGACTGTTAAAGATGCGCGACACCGGCACATCCAGCCTGGCAGCCTGGTCGCGGTCGACGGTGAGCGTCAGCTGCGGAACGTTGCTGCTCCAGGTGGTGAACACGCGACTCAGCTGCGGGTGCTGATTGGCCTTCATCAGAATGGTGCGCGTCACCTGCTCCAGCTCGGCAGGCGTTTGCCCGGCCTGCGCCAGAATACGCAGGTCGAAACCTGCCGCGCTGCCAAGCCCCGGCAGCGTCGGCGGCGCAAACAGCATAATGTTAGCTTCCGGCATCGCCATCAGCTGGCGCTGCAGCTCGCCCATCACCGTCTCCAGCGGCGCACGCTGCGACCAGTCCTTCAGCATCAGCGAGATAAAGCCACCGTTTGAAGCGCTGGTGCCGCTCAGAATGCTAAAGCCAGACACCTGAATCACATCCTCGACCGCCGGATGCGCGCCCAGAAGCTTACGCGCCTGCGCCATCACCGCTTCGGTACGCTCCAGCGACGCGGACTCCGGCAGCTGAATATTGGCAAACAGATAGCCCTGATCTTCCTGCGGCAGGAAGCCTTTCGGCATACTGGTGAAGCTGAACGCCACCAGCAGCGCGGCGAGCGTGGTGGCCGCCACGGCCACCAGCGGGCGACGGTTCATCCACGCTACCAGTTTGCCGTAGCCGTCGCGGGTAGCGTTCAGCCCGAAGTTAAACCACTGGAAGAAACGGGCAGGCTGCTTGCGACGAGGCCGCAGCAGCAGCGCGCACAGCGCGGGAGTCAGCGTCAGCGCCACGATGCTGGAGAGCGTGACCGCCGTAGAGAGCGTGACCGCAAACTGGCGATACAGCTCACCCACAATCCCCGGCAGCATCGCCACCGGCACAAACACCGCCAGCAGCACCAGCGTGGTAGCAATCACCGGCCCGGCGATCTGGCGCAGCGCCAGCCCGGTGGCCTCCAGGCGGTTCATCCCTTCCGCCATATGCCCTTCGACGCTTTCCACCACCACGATGGCGTCATCCACCACCATGGTCAGCGCCAGAATAATCGCGAATAGGCTAAGCGTGTTGGCGCTGTAGCCGAGCAGATAGAGCACGGCAAACGTGCCCACCAGCGACACCGGAATCGCCAGCGCCACAATCAGCGTGGCGCGCAGGCTTTGCAGGAACAGGGAGACAACGGCGACCACTGCCAGCAGCGTCAGCGCCAGCGAGGTGCCAATCTCTTTAATCGTTGCCGCGACGAAACGGGTGGTATCGAACTTCACTTCCCACATCAGATCCGCCGGGAAGCGGCTTTGGAGGCGGGTGAGTTCGGCACGCACTACGTTTGCCACCTGCAGCGCGTTGGCGGTTGGCGTGGGGTAAATCCCCATATACGCCGACTCCACGCCGTTCAACTGGGCGCTGGAGTTGTAGCTGCGCGCGCCAAGCTCAATGGTCGCCACGTCGGACAAACGCACCAGTTGCCCCTGTTCGCCGCTGCGTATCACAATGCGACGGAATTCGTCGGCGTCGGTCAGTCGGCCCAGGCCGTTAATGGTCAGCGTCTGCTGCTGGCCGTTAAACACCGGCGGCGTACCAATTTGCCCGGAGGCCCCCTGCACGTGCTGTTCGTTGAGCGCCTGGGCGATATCTTCACTGGTGATATTCATCGCGTTCATGCGGTCCGGTCGCAGCCAGATGCGCATGCTGTAGTCGCGCGCACCGAACATCTGCACCTGGCCGACGCCCGGCAGACGCGCCAACGCTTCGCGCACCTGGGTGCTGGCATAGTTGCTTATCTGTAAAGCAGAGAGCGAACCTTGCGGTGAATAGAGACTGACCCCCATGAGCAGGTTGCTGGCGCGTTTACGCACCTGCACGCCGTTCTGCTGCGCTTCGGTGGGCAGCTGTGCAACCACCTGAGAGACGCGGTTCTGTACATCAATCGCCGCCATATCCGGGTCGGTGCCAGCGGCGAAGGTCAGGTTCAGGCTGTAGCCGCCGTCGTCCGAGCTGGTCGACTCCATATAGAGCATATGGTCAACGCCGTTCAGCTGCGTTTCCAGCGGCGCGGCGATGGCTTCGGCGACGTCCTGCGCGCTGGCGCCTGGCCAGCTGGCGCTGACGTTAACCACCGGCGGAGTGATTTGCGGATACTGCTCTACCGGAATGAGCTTCAGCGCGACTGCCCCGACAAAGGTCATCAGCAGCGCAATCACCATCGCGAAACGCGGGCGACGAATAAAGAAGGTCAGCATGCTCTCTCCTTAATTCAGCAGCGTCACGGCGGCACCGTCGGTCAGGCGCTGCGCGCCCTCAACGACCACGCGCTCACCCGCGGTTAGCCCCTGCGCGACCGCAAAGGTTTGTCCCTGCTGGCCGTCCAGCGACAGACGACGCTGCCCAGCCTTATTCTCTGGCGTCAGTACCCAGCTAAAGTAGCCCTGCGCATCCTGCTGTACCGCCGCCGCCGGGATCATCACCCGCTCGGTCGCCACCTGCGGACGCAGCGTGACCGAAACGTTGCCGCCCGGCAGCAAACGGTGCTGAGGGTTAGCGAACTCCGCGCGCATCGTCACGCTGGCGGTTCGGGTATCAATTCGGTTATCGACCGATGTCAGCACGCCATCTTCACGCTGGCCGTCGAGGGTGATTTGCGCCCGCCACGCCGCCTTCAGCGCACGAATATCCGCATGCTGCCCGGCCTTGCTGTAGAACGCCGACTCGTCCAGCGCGAAGCTCACGCGGATCGGTTCAAGCTGCACCACCTCAGCCAGCACGCCGCTGGCGGGGTTAACCAGCGTCCCGACGTGAAAGGCGCTGTGGCCGACACGTCCGCTGACCGGCGCGATAATGCGAGTGTAATCGAGGGTAATTTGCTGGGCAGAGATACGGGCTTTCGCCTGTTCAACGGCCGCCGCCGCCACGTCGCGCTGCATCTGCGCGTTGTCGACATCGTTACGGCTGATAGCCTGGCTGGTTTTCAGACTCTGATAGCGTGAAAGCAGCTGCTGCGCCTGACGCAGCGAAGCCTGCGCGCTTTTCAGTTCCGCCTGCGCCAGCGCCAGCGCCGCCCGAGGCTGGGCATCATCAAGGGTAAACAGCAGGTCGCCTTTGTTGACCTCCTGCCCGTCCTGGAAATGGCGCTGCACGATGGCCCCTTCGGTCCGGGCGCGGATCTCGACCGAATGAATGGCCTCAACGCGGCCCGGTACCTGACGCTCGGCAGCGTGCGGTGCCTGTTCAACGGTGATGATGCGCACCGGCACCGAGGCGGAAGCCTGCACGCAGGCGGCCAGGCCACAGGCCAGCAGGGCGAGGCGGAAAGTGTTTTTCATGGAGAAATCCTTGCAGGGCAAGCGCCCCCCTCCGGCTGGAGAGGGGCGTATGAGTTACGAGGTCGTTTTACGGAAACGGCGGGTCAGACGTTTTTCCACTTCAACCACCAGGAACATCGCCACGCCAATCACCAGGGTAATGCCCCAGTAACGCAGCGGCAGCGCTTCAGTGCCGAACAGCGTCTGCATCAGCGGCAGGTAGATAATCGCCAACTGGAGCAGAAGCAGCACGCCGGTCACCAGCCAGATACCTTTGTTCTTCAGCAGGCCGCGGTTCAGGGAGAAGCGGTCGCTGCTGCGGCAGTTGATCATGTAGACCCACTGCGCGGTCACCAGCATCTGCAGCAGCACGGTGCGCACGAACTCGGCGCTGTGGCCGCGCGGTGCCAGCCAGGCCTCAAGAATAAAGGCGGCAATGGCAATCATCGAGCCGACAAAGGCCACGCGCCAGACGGCAAAGGCATCCATCACGTGCTGGCCGGTTTTACGCGGCGGACGGTTCATCACGTTACGCTCGGCGGCTTCAAACGCCAGGCCGAAAGAGAGCGTGGCGGAGGTCGCCATGTTCATCCACAGAATCAGCACCGGGGTCAGCGGGATGATATTCCCTGCCAGCAAGGCGATGATAATCAGCAGCCCCTGCGCCAGGTTGGTCGGCATAATGAACAGAATCGTCTTCTTCAGGTTGTCGTAGACACGACGCCCCTCTTTGACCGAACTGGCGATGGTCGCGAAGTTGTCATCGGTCAGGACCATATCGGCGGCCTCTTTGGTCACCTCGGTGCCTTTAATGCCCATCGCGATACCGACGTCTGCCTGACGCAGCGCGGGCGCATCGTTTACGCCGTCGCCGGTCATGCCGACGATTTCGCCGTTCTCCTGCAGGGCTTTCACCAGACGCAGCTTATGCTCCGGGCTGGTGCGGGCAAAGATGTCGTACTCCACCGCCGCTTTTGCCAGCTCGGCGTCGTCCATGTGCTCCAACTGGTAGCCGGTCATTGCTTCGCTGCTGTTGCGGATCCCCAGCATCTGGCCAATGCTCATGGCAGTTTGCGGGTGATCGCCGGTGATCATTTTCACGCGGATCCCAGCATTCTGGCAGGTGTGGATCGCCTCTACCGCTTCCGGGCGCGGCGGGTCCATCATCCCGGCAATGCCGAGGAAGATAAGGCCTTCCTGCAGGTCGCTATGGTCGAGGGTTTTCGCCCCCGGTGCGGCTGGCTTGGTCGCTGCAGCCACCATACGCAAGCCCTGGCTGGCAAAACGCGCCATCTCCGCTTCCCAGTAGCCGCGGTCGAACGGGGCGACGCCGCGTGCGGTTTGCTGCTGCTGGCACAGGGCGAAGAGCACGTCCGGCGCGCCGGTCACCATCACCACTTCTTCATCAGCAAGCTGGAAGTGGGTGGACATGTATTTGTACTGTGAGTCGAACGGGATCTTCGCCACCAGCTGAGTACGCATCGGCTCAAGGCTGGCCTTTGCCGCCAGCACTTTAAGCGCGCCCTCGGTTGGGCCGCCGGTAATGCCCCAGTGGCCCTGCGCATCCTGAATCAGCTGGCTGTCGTTGCACAGGTCGATGGTGCGCAGGTATTTCTCCAGCACGGTGTACGGCTGTACTTTGACCGGCTCGTTGCTGCCTTCCAGGTAAATGCTGCCGTGCGGCTCGTAGCTGTTGCCGTCAACGCGGTAGCAACTGTCGGCGGTAATGATCGCTTTAACGGTCATTTCGTTCATGGTCAGGGTGCCGGTTTTATCCGAGCAGACCACGGTCATCGCGCCCAGGGTTTCAACGGTCGGCAGCTTGCGGATAATCGCCCGCTTACGCGCCATCGCCTGGACGCCCAGCGACAGAATAATCGAGATAATCGCCGGCAGACCTTCCGGTACCGCGGCAACCGCGAGGCTAATCAGCGACAGTAGCAGTTCGCCCAGTGGAATGTCGCGCAGCACCATGCTGAAGACAAACAGCGCGCCCATCATCGCCAGAATAATGGCGAAAATCGCTTTGCCGAGCTTGTCCATCTGCACCAGCAGCGGCGTGCGGTGCTTCTCGATACCCGCCATCATCTGGTTGATGTGACCCAGTTCGGTCTCCTGCCCGGTCGCCACGACCACGCCCACGCCGCCACCGGCGCTGACGGTGGTGCCGGAGAAGACCATATTAGTACGGTCGCCCAGCGGCAGTTCGCCGTGCAGCACGTCGGTGTGCTTGTCGACCACGGTGGACTCGCCGGTGAGGATCGCCTCTTCCACGCGCAGGTTGTGCGCTTCAATCAGGCGCATGTCCGCCGGAATACGGTCGCCCGCACGCAGTACCACGATATCACCCGGCACCAGGTCGGTGGTCGACACCGTTTTATGGCTGCCGCCGCGAATGGCGCGCGCGTCGCTGGAGAGCATATTGCGGATGCTTTTCAGCGATTTCTCCGCGTTGCTCTCCTGAATGTGGCCGATCAGGGCGTTAATCACCGTGACGCCGAGAATGACGAAGGTATCGACCCAGTGGCCCATCACGGCGGTCAGCGCCGCCGCGGCCAGCAGGACGTAAATAAGGACATCGTTAAAGTGGGCAAGGAAACGCAGCCACGCGGGTTTGCCTTTTTTCTCCGGCAGCGCGTTCGGGCCGTAGGTGTTCAGACGCGCGGCGGCGTCGTCCATGCTCAAACCGTCAGGCTGGCTGTTCAGATGTGATAGCACCTGCTCGGTGGTCTGCTGGTAGGCGTGCTCATGCGGGTCGTGACCCGCGTGCGGCACATTCTGGGCGTTCATCATTTTAGACACAATAAGGTTTCCTTTTAAATTCCTGCGAACGGAAAGCCTGAATTCCATTTCTGGCCAAGGCGATATCACTGAATCATATTTGCGAGCAAAAAATCTTTTATCGAATCACAATATTTTTTGCTTTTTAAATTTTCAGAATGACATTAAGCTGAATAACTAATATTAATATTACAGAATGTTCCTAAACCCTATCTAAACGAGGTCATTATGTTTGGAATCTACAAAGGGCGCCGCCTGGCGCTGTACGTAGCGCTGGCTGTCGTGATTGCCACGCTGGTTGGATATAGTACTTATACTTTTGTAAAAATATTATCTGGAGCATGACGTTAATTTACGAAAGCTATATTTAATTTAAACCAGAACATTATTTCATTTATCGCCATGCGATTATTATCGTAGGTCTGGTGATTTATATTAATTATTCGCTAAGGGATTTGTTTAATTAGAAACATTGCGTTCCATTAAAAATTACCGGACAATAATATCTTTAACCAAAGATTAACATTACATGAAGCATCCGCTCGAATCCCTGATGACCGCCGCCGGTATTTTGTTGCTGGCACTCCTCTCCTGCCTGCTGCTGCCTGCACCGTCGCTGGGGCTGACGCTGGCGCAAAAGCTGGTTGAGACCTTCCATTTTATGGATCTGAGCCAGCTGTACACCGTGCTGTTCTGCGTGTGGTTTCTGGCGCTGGGGACAATTGAGTATCTGGTGATTCGTTTCGTATGGCGGCGCTGGTTTTCGCTGGCGGATTGATGGCCGTGATTCCCCGGCGTCGCTGCGCTCGGCCGGGTTACGGGTATGAGATGGTTGGGTAGTAGCCCGGGCGAGGCGTTTACGCCGACCCCGGGGCAGAATCAATGCGTCTGCGGACGATGATTCTCTTTGCGGTAGGCACCCGGCGACTGATGGAACGTGCGGGTGAAAATGCGGGTAAAGGTCTGCTGGGAATCAAACCCGTACTTCAGGCAGATGTCGTAAACCTTTTGATCGGTCGTACACAGCTCATCGGCCGCCAGATTCAGCTTCCGGTGGCGAATGTAGCGCCCCAGACTCTCCCCTTTGTGCTGCAGGAAAATACGCTGTAAATGCCATTTTGAGTACCCTGCCCGACGGGCAATTTCATCAATACGCAATGGCTGATGCAGATTGTCGTCAATCCATTCGACCAGTGTGTCGACAACCTGAGTGGCTAATTCGGTCATACACCCTCCCCTCGTTTAACGACTG
Organism: Kluyvera sp. EC_51; assembly: GCF_019584505.1. Taxonomy (NCBI): domain Bacteria; kingdom Pseudomonadati; phylum Pseudomonadota; class Gammaproteobacteria; order Enterobacterales; family Enterobacteriaceae; genus Kluyvera; species Kluyvera sp. EC_51. Next base: position 248,016 of record NZ_VDAG01000006.1, read on the forward strand.
CCGGTGGTTATTCCCACCAGGCACCAAATGTTTGTGCGGTATCAGCAAGCCACACCGGCTCGCCCTGCATCGGCGTCAGCAGCCGATACGCTTTGTCTTTGCTGGCCTGCGCCAGACGTTTGTACGGATCATCCCAGGTGTGTTTTGCCAGCACGAAGCGTCCGGCGTGGCCTGGCAACACACGACGAGCGTTGAGATCCGCCGCCGCCTGCGCCGTCTGTTCCGGCATCATGTGGATGTAGCGCCAGTCCTGGTCGTACTGACCGTCTTCCATAATGGCGACGTCCACATGACCAAACTGCTCGCCAATCGCCTTAAAGTGCGGGCCATAGCCGGTGTCGCCGCTGTAGTAGATATTCTGCGTCGGCGTCACGAACATAAAGCTCGCCCACAGCGTCTGGTTACGCTTCAAGCCGCGACCGGAGAAGTGACGCGCGGGTAGCACGTGCACGCTCAGCGCATCGCTGATGGTGACGCTCTGCTGCCAGTCTGCTTCGGTAATCACGTCATCTTTCATGCCCCAGTAACGCAGGTGTGAACCCACGCCTAGCGGCACCACGGCACGTTTGATCTTCGGCATCAGTCCTTTGATGGTGGCGTAATCCAGGTGATCGTAGTGGTCGTGAGAGATGATCAGCAGGTCTATCTCCGGCATGTTCTCGGTGCGCCACGGGTAGTTGCCCGCAAACGCCTTATTCAGAAACGAGAACGGCGCGGCATAGCTGCTGAACACCGGGTCAATCAAAATACGTTTGCCTGACAGCTGCAGGTACCACGAGGAGTGGCCGAGCCAAATCATGGTGTCCTGCCCCAGCGGCAGGCTGGCGAGATCGGTTGGCACCATCGGCAGAGGCTGCGTCGGGCGCGCATTTTCGCGTTTGGCGGTTAAAAACTCCCACCACGCCATCACCATGTTTTTGTCACCGGTAAAGCCAGGCGTTGGCAAGGCGTTCTGGAACGCGCCGTCACGGTAGTTCGGCGAACGTTCAATCTGACTTTTCTCAACCCCTTGCGGCGCCTGACCAAAACCGGCGTTCAGGACAAAGGGTAAACTTGCAGCACTGGCAATAAGCATGATGGCAACCACACTGATGATAAAAGGTTTCATATCCTGACCCTGGACCGGCTTCGTCCAGAAAGCCACACTAAAAAGGTTGATTATGAGTGAGTAGGCACTCATTATAGAAAGGCGGGGAAAAAATCGTCAAGCAATTTTCAAAATTTGACAATCGACGTTGAAGTCCCTGGGGTCGGCATGTTTCAATCACGTTTTTTACAGTCAGAGAGGTAAAGTGTAGTGGCTCGTCCGAAGAGTGAAGATAAAAAACAAGCGTTACTGGACGCTGCGACCAGCGCCATTGCCCAATCCGGCATTGCCGCATCGACTGCGCTAATTGCGCGCAGTGCGGGGGTTGCAGAGGGTACGTTGTTTCGCTATTTCGCCACCAAAGACGACCTGCTTAATGCGCTTTATTTGCATCTGAAAACCGGCCTGTGCGAGGCGATGAAAGCCGGGCTGGTGGATACCGAAGTACCAAAAGACTTTACCCATAGCATCTGGAACAGCTACATCGACTGGGGCGTACGCAACCCGACCGGACACCACGCGCTGCGACGCATGGCAGTGAGCGAAAAAATCACCGAAGAGACCACCGCCCAGGTGAAAGCGATGTTCCCGGAGCTGCAAAAGCTCTGCCAGCGCTCGGTGCGCCCGGTCTTTATGTCCGATGACTTCCGCGCCTTTGGCGATGCGCTGTTCCTGTCGCTGGCGGAAACCACGATTGAATTTGCCAGCCGGGAACCGCAGCGTGCCGATAAGTTCAAAGCGCTGGGCTTCGAAGCGATGTGGCTGGCCCTGGCGGAAGGTGAGTAATGGACGGTAAAACGCTGCATGAACGGGCGCACGAGTTTGCGCTAACCCTGCCCTTCTCCGACATCTACTGGCCTTTCGGCCCGGAGTACGATGTTTTCACGGTTGAGGGTAAAATGTTTATGCTCAAGGCCTATCTGCGCGGCGAACCTATCATCAACCTGAAGGTTGACCCGGAACAATCGTTGCTGCATCAGGCTATCTACCCGCACATCAAGCCGGGCTACCATATGAACAAAAAGCACTGGATTTCGGTTCATCCTGGCGATGAGATCACGGTCGATCTGCTCAACAGCCTGATTGAAGATTCGTGGAATCTGGTGGTAAACAAGCTGCCAAAACGCGTGCAACAGCGCGTGCGTCCCGTTTGATTTTGCGTTAAATGCGATAAGTGTTATCGCATTTTACACCCTTCTCATTTGTTAAATCGCGCGGTACCCTGCTTTGATACGACGCACCGATTTGCGGTGTTTTTTATCATTCAGGAGTGTTTATGGACATCGTTTCCGTTGCTAAAGCGCGCTATTCCACCAAAGCCTTTGATGCCAGCAAAAAGCTGACCACCGAGCAGGCTGCTGCTCTGAAAACTCTGCTGCGCTATAGCCCTTCCAGCACCAACTCCCAGCCGTGGCACTTTATCGTCGCCAGCACCGACGAAGGTAAAGCGCGCGTGGCGAAATCCGCAGCGGGCGGCTACGTGTTCAACGAACGCAAAATGCTGGATGCTTCTCACGTAGTGGTATTCTGCGCGAAAACCGCGATCGACGATGCCTGGCTGGAAAAAGTGGTGGATCAGGAAGATGCCGATGGCCGTTTTGCGACGCCAGAAGCCAAAGCCGCTAACCACAAAGGCCGCACCTTCTTCGCCGACCTGCACCGTAAAGAACGTCACGACGACGCGCAGTGGGCAGCTAACCAGACCTATCTGAACGTGGGTAACTTCCTGCTGGCGATGGGCGCAATGGGCCTCGACGCAGTACCGATCGAAGGCTTCGACGCCGAGATCATGGACGCCGAGTTTGGCCTGAAAGAGAAAGGCTTCACCAGCCTGGTCGTGGTGCCGGTTGGCCACCACAGCGTGGAAGACTTCAACAAGGCGCTGCCAAAATCTCGTCTGCCGGAAGAAGCGGTGATTACCGAGATCTAATTTAGCTTCTGTGCCTTCCCGGCGGCGCTTCGCCTGGCCGGGCTACTCGAATACTGTAGCCCGACCAGGCGAAGCGCCGCCGGGATCTACTCTGTACTACAACCTCGCCAACACCCCTTCTCCTACCTCATCTACCGGTAAATACACCAGCAGACGCGAGCCGTTGCGCGGCGCGGAGTACCAGTACATCTGCTGGAGCTGAAATTCGCCGAAATCAGGGTGGCGGAACGTTTTGATCTGGTTTTCGACGCCGCGCACTTCGTAGCGCTGGTGCCAGAGGGCTTCAAACTCGGCGGAGGCGGCGAAGAAGCGGGCAAGCTTGTTCTCCCACGCCGGTTCTCCCCGGTGTTCGGCCATCGCGGCGCGAAAATAAGAGACGAAATTGCCCAGTACGTCAGGGTTAGCCAGGCGACTACGCCAGCCGGGATGGGTCAGATACAGGTAGATACAATTTCGGTCATCTTCGGGAATGATGGAAAAATCGACGCCCATCAGCCGACAAAATGCCTCATTCCACGCCACGATATCAAAATTGGGCTTCTGAATACTGGCCGGTTGAGGCAGCAAACTGTCCAGCATACGGCGCGTGCCGGGGCTGATGCCCTCGCACTGAGGAACATTGGCGGACTCCAGCGGCGTCAGCCCCGCCAGCACGAACAGGTGGCGCGTCTCAAGTTCGCTGCACTGGAGCGCCTCGGCGACCGCTTGCATTACCGCCACCGACGGATTAACCTCGCGCCCCTGCTCAAGCCAGGTATACCAGGTCACGCCAACGTCCGCCAGCATCGCCACCTCTTCGCGACGCAGGCCCGGCGTGCGCCGTCGCCCGCTGCGCGGTAACCCCAACCGCTGTGGATCGAGACTTTCCCGTCGCGCCCGAAGAAATGCACCCAGTTGCTTACGGTTATCCATCTGCCGTGTCTGCAATACGTCCATTTCACTGTGGCTGATGAGGCTCATGGTATCTCCAGCATAGTAGTGCCAGTACCAGTATAACCAGGAACTGGTACCCGTTTATTTAATCAGCGATGCTACGTCCAATCGCTGAATGACGCAATGGAGTCACCATGAAAACGTCTGCTGTTTCACCCGGTCGCGCAGGGCTTTTCCTGTTGCTGACCGGCCTGATGTTACCCCAAATCGATACCTCGATTACCAACGTCGCCCTGGATTCCATCACCGAGTCTTTGCATGCCAGCCCCACCCAGCTTGAGCTGATTGTGGCGCTGTACGGCGTAGCGTTCGCCGTCTGTCTGGCGATGGGCAGCAAGCTTGGCGACAACTATGGTCGCCGCCGTCTGTTTATGTGGGGCGTGGCGATTTTTAGCCTCGCGTCGCTGCTGTGCGGCGTCGCTAACTCAATTACCGCCCTGCTCGCCGCCCGTACGCTTCAGGGCGCCGGCGCGGCGCTTATCGTGCCACAGATCCTCGCCACGCTGCACGTTACGCTAAAAGGAACGGCGCATGCCCGCGCCATTAGTCTGTACGGCGGCATTGGCGGCATTTCGTTTATCGTCGGGCAGATGTTCGGCGGCTGGCTGGTGTCGGCGGATATCGCCGGGATGGGCTGGCGTAACGCCTTCTTTATCAACGTGCCCATTGGCCTGCTGGTGCTGGCGTTCAGCCGCCGTTACGTGCCGGAAACCCGCCGTGATGAACACTCCACCATCGACTGGCAGGGCACCTTTAGCCTTGGGCTTATTCTCTGCTGCCTGCTATTTCCAATGGCGCTGGGGCCGGAGCTGCACTGGCCGTGGTCGATGCGCCTGATGCTGCTGGCGATTATCCCCCTGCTGTTCTGGATGCGTGCCACCGCGCTGCGCAAAGAACAACGCGGCGAGCATCCACTGCTGCCGCCACGCCTATTGCAGCTGGCCAGCATTCGCTTCGGTATGGTGATTGCGCTGCTGTTCTTCAGCGCCTGGTCCGGGTTTATGTTCTGTATGGCGCTGACCATGCAGTCCGGCCTCGGCATGGCTCCGTGGCAGTCGGGTAACAGCTTTATCGCCCTTGGCGTGGCCTACTTCCTGTCGGCAATGTACGCGCCGAAGCTGATTGCACGCCACAGCATGGGACGCATTCTGGTGGCCGGTCTGGTGGTGCAAATTAGCGGCCTGCTGCTGCTGATGGAGACCTTCCACCACTACGGCCAGGCGACCACCACGCTGACGCTGGTACCCGCCACGGCGCTGATTGGCTACGGTCAGGCGCTGATTGTGAACTGCTTCTATCGGGTGGGAATGCGCGACATTACCGCTAACGATGCGGGCGCGGGCAGCGCGCTGCTGAGTACGCTGCAGCAGGCCACGCTGGGGCTGGGCCCGGCGGTATTTGGCTCGTTGCTGCTGATGCTGATGCGTAACCATCACGGTAGCTATCCGCAGGCGATGATCGGCTTTCTCGGCGTAGAGGCGGTGATGATGCTGCTGCTGGCGGTCATTGCCATTGGCCTGCGCCATCATTTAAACCGTAGCCCGACAATGGCAATTTCCTGATTATTAAGTTCCTGTATACCTGTTTGCATATTATAGCCAGCCTGGTCATTATTAAAGGCTGGCTATATAGGAGACGTTATGCAGGAACTCATTTCCCAGATAGAAGAGATGGGCATTGAAATAAACCATACCAATTCGCTGGTGATCATCTTTGGTATTATTTTTCTCACTGCCATCATTGTTCATCTGATTTTACACCGTCTGGTGCTGCGCACCTTCGAAAAACGGGCGCAGGCCAGCAGCCATTTATGGCTGCAAATCATCACGCAAAATAAGCTGTTTCACCGACTGGCGTTTACGTTACAGGGGATCATTGTTAACGTGCAGGCCGTGCTGTGGCTGCAAAAAGGCAGTGAAGCGGCGGAAATATTAACCACGGTGGCGCAACTGTGGGTAATGCTATATGCCCTGCTGTCGTTCTTCTCGCTGCTGGACGTTATTTTTAATCTGTCGCAAAAGCTCTCCTTCTCCTCTCAGCTTCCGCTTAAAGGCATATTCCAGGGCGTGAAACTGGTGAGTGCGATTCTGATTGGCATCCTGATGATCTCCCTGCTTCTGGGGCAGTCACCGGCGATTCTGATAAGCGGTCTGGGGGCCATGGCGGCGGTGCTAATGCTGGTCTTTAAAGACCCGATCCTCGGTCTGGTGGCCGGTATTCAGCTGTCGGCGAACGATATGCTGAAGCTCGGCGACTGGCTGGAGATGCCGAAATACGGCGCCGATGGTGCGGTCACCGATATTGGCTTAACCACGGTCAAAGTGCGTAACTGGGATAACACCATTACCACGATTCCCACCTGGTCGCTGGTCTCTGATTCATTTAAAAACTGGAGCGGCATGTCGGCTTCCGGCGGGCGTCGAATTAAACGCAGCCTGAATATTGATACCACCAGCGTCCATTTCCTCGATGAGCAAGAGCAGCAGCGCTTAATTCAGGCGCGACTGTTAAAACCGTATATGGACTCTCGTTACCAGGAAATTAGCCTGTGGAATCAGGAGTACGGCAGCGATGATTCGGTGCTTAACCTGCGTAAAATGACCAATATCGGCACCTTCCGCGCCTATCTCAACGAATATCTTCGTAACCATCCGAAAATTCGCAAGGATATGACGCTGATGGTACGCCAACTGGCGCCGGATAATAACGGCCTGCCCATTGAGATATATGCGTTTACCAACACCGTTATCTGGGCAGAATATGAAAGTATTCAGGCCGATATCTTCGACCATATTTTCGCTGTGGTCGAAGAGTTTGGCCTGCGGATACATCAGTCGCCAACCGGTAATGATATTCGCGCCCTCGCGGGTGCTATCGGGCAGTAATCACACCACCTCAGGCGTCTGAATCAGGGCGATAAACTTGTCAGCCAGCGGATTTTTCCGGCTGGCTGACCAGGCCACCGCCGTGGTGATCACCTCAATCGTCTGGTCGAGCGGCACCGTCACCACGTTGGCCGGTGACAGACGCTCCAGCGAATCCGGCACCAGCGCAATCCCCTGCCCACAACCGACAAAAGCAATCTGCGAAGAGACCGAACGGACGTGGTGGATAATCCGCGGCGAAAAACCTTCGCTGCGGCAGGCAGCGGTAATGCTGTCGAAATAGACCGGGCTCAGGTGGCGAGAAAACATCACCCACTCTTCCTGCATCAAATCACGCAGCGCGATCCGAGGCTCGGCTGCCAGTCGATGCTGACGAGGCAGCGCCACTACCAGTTCAGCGCTGGACAGAGGCAACAGCGTAATGCCCTCGCCCATCTCCCCGGTGAGCCGCGCAAAGGCCAGATCGATCTCGCCGTTTTGCAGCGCCAGCACCGCTTCGGCGCTGTCGATCTCCTTAATGGAAATCACGATATCGGGGTAGCGCGCTTTCATCTTATCAATCAGCGGCGGCAGCACGTCGAGCATGGCGGTGCTGATGGCGCCAATGGTCAACATGCCGGTATGCCCAGCCACCGCTTCGTTCACCGCCAGTTCCAGCCGCTCAACCTGCTCGGCAAAACGTTTGACCGCCGGAAGAATGGCCAGCCCGACGGGCGTGAGCTGCACGTTACGCTTTGAACGGTCAAACAGCTGCACTTTCAGCGACTGCTCCAGCACCTGAATCTGCTGGGTTAAGGGCGGTTGCGTCATACCAAGCCGCTTCGCCGCGCGGCCAAAATGTTTCTCCTCCGCCACGGCGAGAAACAGCCACATATGGCGAATAATGCGAAAATTGATCATCTCTGCATGGCTCCTTTCAATGCCCACGCCAAACGATATTAAAAATATATCAGAGCATTACTTTAATACGATTTTACATATCAGAGAATCACGGCGACGATAGCCATCCCACGAATGAATAAGAAGAGTGACCATGCCCCACGAATTTCACCGCGCGCGCCTTTCGCTAACGGTACAAGCAACACCAATGCAGGTGGCCGCCATTCATCGCACCGGTAACCGTGAACCTATTGTGTTTCTCCACGGCTTCGGTTCAACCAAAGAAGACTATGCCGATATCGTACGTCATGCCGCCTTCGACGGGCGACCGTTTCTCGCCTACGACGCCCCCGGTTGCGGGGAGACGCAATGCCCAAACCTGCAAAAAATTTCGATTCCGTTTTTAGTCGAGACGGCGCTTGCGCTGATTGACCAACTGGGCTTCCAGCGCTTTCACCTCGTCGGCCATTCCATGGGCGGCCTGACCGCGCTGATGCTGGCGCACGCCCACCCCGAGCGGGTGCTAAGTTTTGTCGATATCGAGGGCAATATCGCCCCGGAAGATTGCTTCCTCAGCCGCCAGGCGATTGATTATCCGGACGGCGACGATGAGCAGTTTTTCGACGATTTTATCGTCCGTACTCATCAGTCCCCGGCGTGGGCCAGCGCGCTTTATGCCGCCAGCCTCAAACATAAAGTGCGAGCGGCAGCAGTCAGGCCCATTTTTACCTCGATGGTGGACTATTCCGACCACGGCGACCTGATGGCGAAGTTTTTAAATCTGCCCAGCCCGAAAATGTTTATGTACGGTGAGCAGAACAACACGTTGAGTTATCTGACGGATATTGAACAGCGCGGCGTGACGCTTGCTGAAATTCCCCACTGCGGGCACTTCCCGATGTATTCCAACCCGGTAGTGATGTGGCAACGCATCAGCGAGCACCAGGAACAGGCACGGTGAAACTGCATCTCACTTCCCGGGTTGCCGGGTTTTCACTGGCGATACTCGCGGCGTTCGGTTTTTCGTTTAAGGCGATATTCGTCAAGCTGGCTTATGAGGTCGCACCGGTTGACCCGGTCACGCTGCTGATGCTGCGTATGTCGATGTCCCTGCCGCTGATTGCGCTCACCGCGCTGCCGGTACTGCGTAAAATACCCACGCTGCATCGCCAGGATTACATCCTGCTGGCGGTGCTCGGGGTGGCGGGTTATTACGCTTCGGCGATGCTCGATTTTATGGGCCTGCAATACATTACCGCCGGGCTGGAGCGGCTGATTCTCTTTACCTACCCGATGCTGACCATCTTGATTGGCGTCTTTTTTCTCGGCAAAACCTTTGAGAAGAAACTGCTGCTGGCGATGCTGCTCTCTTACGGCGGCATTCTGATTGCCTTTGTGCACGACCTTGGGCTCACCGCCGATAGCCATTCGGCACTGATCGGCGGGTCGCTGGTGTTTGGCTGCGCTATCACCTACGCCATTTATAACGCCGGGGCGGAGGTGGCTATCGGGCGCATGGGGGCAATCCCGTTTTCAATGCTGGCGCTGCTGGTGTCAATTGCGGCAACCCAGGTGCACTTTTTTGCCACCCGCCCCGTTGCCGCACTCAATCTGCCGTGGCAGGTGTATGCCTATAGCGCAGGGATGGCGGTATTTTCCACGGTGATGCCGATATTCTGGCTGTCGTCGGCTATTCACCGCATCGGCGCGGCAAAAGCGGTGCTGATTGGGTTAATTGGGCCGATTCTGACCATTCTGTTTAGCTGGTGGCTGCTGGACGAGCCGTTGTCGGTGGAGCAGTTACTGGGTACGGGGCTGGTGGTGTGCGGGCTGCTGGTGGTTATCAGGCGGTAGGATAAACATTGCCGGATGGCGGCGAAACGCCATCCGGCAACGCTAATATCAGGCGCTGGCGCGGGGAATAAAACGCCACTCCAGCATCACCCGCTCTGGGGCAACGTCCGGGTTGTCGATTTTGTTGAGCAGCAGCGTGACCGCTTTGGCGCCAATCTCTCTTGATGGCTGCTGCACGGTGGTAAGCTGCGGCGAGACCATCTCCGCCAGCTCCGTGCCGTCGAAACCGACTACGGCGATATCTTCCGGTACGCGCAGCCCGGCCTGCTCGATGGCGCGAATAGCTCCCGCCGCCAGTGAGTCCGAGATAGCAAATACCGCATCCGGGCGCGGGTTCATCGCCAGCAGATTTTTCATCGCCGCCTTGCCCGCCGCCGCGCTGAGATCGTCGGCATACTCCACCGCCGCGAAATCGAGCCCCTGCTGTTGCCGCACGTCCTGATAGCCCTGCTCGCGCAGGCGGGCATATTTATAGCTTAAATCATGGTTAATCAGGGCAATACGTTGATGCCCCTGCGCCGCCAGATAGCCTACCGCGTGCTGGGCCGCATCAACGTCGTTAATACCCACGCAGGAAACGTCTCCCGCATCGGCATATTCGGCACACTGCACCCACGGCGCGTCGCCAATCACCGTGGTCAATTCCGGCAAGCGAGCAAACGCATCCATGGTGATAATGCCGTCCACCATCTTGCCGGTCAGCAGACGCAGGCCAGACTTCGAACGTTCGATATCAGAGCCGGAGTTGCAGAGTAAAATACGATAGCCGTTTTTCTCCGCTTCCTCTTCAATGCCCTTCACCACTTCCGCGCAGAACGGGTTGGCGATGTTTGACACCATCACCAGGATCATTGAGCTACGCGCCGTGCGCAGCTGGCGCGCCAGCAGGTTCGGTTGATAGTTACTCTCTTTGATAGCCTGAAGCACCCGCTCGCGGTTCTTCGCTTTCACCGTTTCACTGTTGTTCAACACCCGCGATACGGTGGCTACCGACACGCCCGCCAGCTGGGCGATTTTCTGAATTGACATGCTATGCCGTTCCCTGCAATTAACGCTTTGCGTGCAGGCTACCATAAAAACGGGCCCAGCGTACCGGTCGCCCGGTTATTGTTCGACGCTGACCCAGCGCCGCTGCTGATGGCTTTTCACAATTGCGTCAATAAGATACATCACGTTCGCTCCCTCGCTAAATGAGGCAAAGCGGCGCTCATGCTCCTGCGGCATCCTCCCTGCACGCACCGCCTGGTAGAAATTGAGCATCATGTTTTTAAACGCGTCCGGCCAGCCTTCGTTGTGCCCGCCGGGGAAGTGGGCCTGCCCGGCGACGTCGCGGTTCAACAGGCAGGGGTCATCGCTCAGCAACTGGTTCGGCTGGCTACGATGGCCAATCCACAGTTGCTGCGGCGTTTCCTGATCCCAGGCCAGTGAGCAGGCGCTGGCGTTGATATCAAAGTGGAGGCGGTTTTTGCGCCCCGCGCTTACCTGCGAGACGCTAAAGCAGCCTTTGCTGCCATCGTCGAAGCGGAACAGCACCGAACCGGCATCTTCAGTGGTTACCGGCACGTCCTGGTACCCGGAGGAATCAGGCTGATCGCTGAAGGTTGCCTGCGCCCCGAGGCTGGCTTTGCGCGTCGGCCAGACGATCGCGAGGTCGGCCATCACTTCAACGATGCGTCGCCCGGTGACATACTGCACCGTATCGCACCAGTGCGAGCCAATATCGGCCACCGCTCGGGAAACCCCGCCCTGTTGCGCATCCACGCGCCAGTTGAAGTCGTTTTCCAGCAGCATCCAGTCCTGATGGTAGCCACCGTAGGCGGAGAAAAGTCGACCAGCGCTGCCGTCACGCATCATGCTCGCCGCCTGCTGCACCATGGCAAACTGGCGATAAACAAAGCTCACGCCATGCACCACGCCCGCCTCTTGCGCCATCTTAACCAGCTCGCGCGCCTCATCGGAGGTCATACATAGCGGTTTTTCAGAGAAAACATGTTTCCCCGACCGCAGGATCTTCCGGTTCACCTCAGCATGTAAAAAGTTCGGGGTGCAGTTATGCACCACCTGTAGCCCAGGGTGCGCCAAAAGCGCATCAACGTCGCCATAAGCGTGCGGAATATTAAGCTGCCGCGCCTTCTCCTGCGCCTGCTCCAGCGAAGCGTCGCACAGCGCTACCACCTCAACAAACCCCAGGCGGCGCAGCGCTTCAATATGCGCCGGGCCAATAAAACCTGAGCCAACAATACCGACCTGAATCATCCGCGTACCTCGCTGCCCGCGGCAAAGTCATCAAAGGCCCGTGCGGATACGGGAATGATATGCCGTTTGATAAATTCGCTGCCTTCGCGCGCGCCGGTCTGCGCGTCCTTCAGGCAGCACTCCCACTCCATCACCGCCCAGCCGTCAAAATCGTACTGGCTGAGTTTGCTGAAAATCTTTTTAAAATCGATATCGCCATCGCCGAGCGAGCGAAAACGTCCGGCACGATCCAGCCAGTTCTGATAACCGCCGTAGACGCCGCTGCGCCCGTTGCGCTCGAACTCCGCGTCCTTGACGTGGAACGCCCGAATGCGCGAATGGTAGATATCGAGATACGCCAGGTAGTCGATATTCTGTAGGTGCAGATGGCTCGGGTCGTAGAGCATGTGGCAGCGCGGGTGGTTATCTACCTTCGCCAGGAAACGCTCGAAGGTCACGCCGTCGTGCAGGTCTTCACCGGGGTGAATTTCGTAGCACAAATCGACGCCGTGCTCGTCAAAACAGTCCAGAATAGGCCGCCAGCGGTTAGCCAGTTCGTTAAACGCGTCGTCCAGCAGCAGCGCGTTATGCGGCGGCCACGGGTAGAAGTAAGGCCACGCCAGCGCCCCGGAGAAAGTGGCATGCGCCTTCAATCCTAGACGCGCCGACGCGCGCGCCGCATTTTTCACGCTCTCAACCGCCCACTGCTGACGCGCCGCCGGGTTGCCGCGTAGCGCCGCGGGGGCAAAGGCATCAAACGCGTTGTCGTAGGCCGAATTCACGGCTACCAACTGGCCTTCAAGGTGCGTAGAAAGTTCGCTAATAACCAGCCCGTGCTCGGCAAGCCTTCCGGTAATCTCATCACAGTAGGTCTGGCTGGTCGCCGCCTGCTGCAGATCGAAAATCCCCGGGTGGTTGCACGGCAGCTGTAGCGCCTTAAACCCCAGCCCTGCGGCCCACTCTGCTAGCCCATCGAGCGTATTAAACGGCGGCTCTGCGCCAATAAACTGCGCCAGAAAAATGCCCGGTCCCTTGATGGTTTTCATACCCCCTCCTTTCAAAAAATTACGCCTGCGCTTTCTCGTCATATTTGAACGAGACAAGGAAAATCAGTGCAATAACCACTGCGGCCACCGCCGGGATCCACCAGAAATTTACCCAGGCTGCCGGAATGGTTTGCCCAGCAACCAGATGGTTGTAGAGCGAGCCGGAAATCTGCGAGCCCAGCAGCATGCCGATGCCGTAAGTGAACATCACCACCATGCTCTGCGCCTGCCCTTTCACCTTTTCGCCCGCCACGCGGTCGGTGTAAATAAAGCCCACCACGAAGAAGAAGTCATAGCAGACACCATGCAGCAGAATGCCGAGGTACAGCAGGAAGCGCGTCTCTTCGTTGATGCCCAGCGCAAAGAACATATAGCGCACAAACCACGCCAGCATGCCGATGAGCAGCATGTACTTCACGCCCAGGCGGCGGAACAGCAGCGGAATAATCAGCATGAAGAAGATTTCCGACATCTGACCGAAGGACATCGCGGTACTGACATCCGCCACGCCCGCGTCCGCCAGGAACGAGGCAGTGTAGGCGTAGTAGGTACCGAGCGGTACGGAAATCAGCGTGGCGCAGACGGCGAACACCAGGAAGTGACGGGTTTTCAGTAACGCAAAGGCGTCGGCACAGAACAGATCGCGCAGCTTAAGCGGCTGCCCTTTCGCCGGTGCCGGCGTGTGCGGCAGCGTCAGGCTATAGACCGCCAGCACCACCGAGCACAGCGCTGCCAGCGTGAAGATACCGGTAGTGTCGGAGATGCCGGTCACGCCGATAAAGATCCCGGCGACAATCCAGCCGATAGTGCCGAACACGCGCACCACCGGGAAGGTTTTGTCGATATTACTCAGGCTGTGGAACGCAATGTTGTTGGTCAGCGCCAGCGTTGGCATGTAGCACAGCGTGTAACCGAACAGCAGCGCAATCAGCAACGCGCCGTTTTCCGCCACCAGCGCCTGCGGCACAAACCACAGAATCGCCGCTCCGAGCAGGTGCATCACCGCCATCACCTTTTGCGACGGGAAGAAGCGGTCAACCAGCATGCCGAGGACGAACGGCGACAGGATCGAGGCAATCGGCCCCGCCGAGAAGGCATCGCCAATCAGCAGCGACATGTTGTACTGGGTCATCACCAGGCCAAGCGTCACCGACCAGCTTCCCCAGATAAAAAACTGCATAAACATCATTAACGACAGGCGCGGGACTAACAGCCGGTGCTGTACGCCGCTTTGTTCACGACTTTCCGTTGTAGACACCATGTTTTCACCCTCAAAAGTAATCGATTACAAAACTCACTCAGAAGAAAAGTAATCGATTACAAAAAGAAGATCCCGTCTGCCGTTGTCAATTTGGGAGAAGCGTCACGATTAAAAAACAGGCGGCTGTCGGAAGGGAATCGCTGGGGATAGGAGCACGACGGAAATGGGCGGTGCATTCCCGGGGTCGCATGCGCTCGCCCGGGCGGGAAAACTTACGCTTTGCGGCGTAAGGTTTTGAAGGCAACGAACAGGAACAGCACCCACACCGGCAGCAGGATCGCCGACAGGCGCATGCCGTCCATGGTGCACATCAGCACGAGGATCATCAGCAGGAAGGCGATACATACGTAGTTGCTGGCCGGCGCCCACAGCGCTTTGAACTTCGCTTCGCGGCCTTTACGGCGCATGGCGGCACGGAACTTGAGGTGCGCCATACAGATCATTATCCAGTTCAGCAGCAGCGTTGCCACCACCAGCGCCATCAGCAGACCAAAGGCCTTTTGCGGCAGCAGATAGTTAACCAATACCACCAGCGAGGTGATGGCACCAGAGAGCAGCAGTGAGTTCACCGGCACGCCGCGCTTGCTCACTTTCGTCAGGAAGCGCGGAGCATTTCCCTGCACGGAGAGGCCAAACAGCATGCGGATGTTGGAATAAACGCCGCTGTTGTAGACCGACAGCGAGGCCACCAGAATGACGAAGTTCAGCGCTGATGCCACCACATTACTGTCAAGATTGTGGAAGATCATCACAAACGGGCTGCTGTCAGACTGAATGCCCTGCCACGGGTAGAGCGCCAGCAGCACAATCAGCGAGCCGATATAGAACAGCAAAATACGGTACACCACCTGGTTAACCGCTTTCGGGATCGTGGTCTCCGGGCTGCGCGCTTCCGCCGCCGTAATACCGATAAGCTCCAGTCCGCCGAAGGAGAACATGATCACCGCCAGCGACAGAATCAGCCCTTTCCAGCCGGTGGCGAGGAAGCCGCCGTCGCGCCAGAGGTTGCTGATACTGGCATGCTCACCGCCGTTGCCGGTCGTCAGCATCCAGATACCAAAGCCAATCATGCCGATAATCGCCAGCACTTTAATTAGCGCAAACCAGAACTCGGTTTCGCCATACAGGCGCACGTTGACCAGGTTCACGGCGTTAATCAGCACAAAGAAGCCCGCCGCCCAGATCCAGGTAGGGACGTGCGGCAGCCAGTATTGCATATAGATCCCGGCGGCGGTCAGTTCGGCCATGCCCACCAGCACGAACATAACCCAGTAGTTCCAGCCAGAGAGAAATCCGGCGAACGGCCCCCAGTATTTATAAGCAAAATGGGCAAATGACCCGGAAACCGGCTCTTCCACTACCATCTCGCCAAGCTGGCGCATTATCAGAAAAGCGATAACGCCAGCGATGGCGTAGCCCAGCACGACCGCCGGGCCTGCCATTTGGATGGCCGGGCCAATGCCGAGGAACAGACCGGTGCCGATGGCACCCCCGAGGGCGATTAATTGAATATGGCGGTTCTGTAATCCGCGGTGAAGCGTCGGGTTATTATCCGACGAGGCATCCGGTTGATTCTGGCTGGATGCTGATGACGCGTTTTTCACGTCTATCCCCTTAGCATTTTTATGAAGGGGCACCTTTTAACACTTAGCGCCGCTTGCCGCAAGGCCATCAGCACCGGCTCCCCAGATATAAAAAGCCCCGAAACGCACGCGCTTTCGGGGCAATAACCCTATTTTAGCAATGACTTAGAAGTCGTAGCTGACCGAGACTTTTAAGGTGCGCGGCTCGCCCTGGTAGATATAGATGCCGGTGTCATCAGCGCCAGACCAGTAGTTCTGGTTGGTCACGTTGGTTACGCCCACGCGCCACACCAGATCGTTCTGCTCCTGATTCAGGCGCATGCGGTAGCGCATTCCCAGATCCAGCGTCGTGTAGCTATCGAGCTTTTTGGTGTTGGCGGTATCAGCATACTGAGATCCAGTGTGGTTCACCCGCGCGGTGGCCGTGAGTCCATCAATCGGTTTGATGTCATATTCTGCCCCCAGCACCGCGTAGAAGCGGGATACGCCAATCGCATCGTTCCCATCATTAGTGCCGCCTGCGGTTTTGGTCAATTCAGGATCAATCCACAGCGTGCTGCCGGTCAGACGCAGGCCGAGCATCGGCTCACCAAAGACGTTCAGCTCCACGCCGCGGTTACGCTGCTCGCCGTCCATCCGGTAGTAGTTGTCGCTATCTGTAACGCCAGAAGGCTTTTTAATCTGGAATACCGACAGCGAGCCACCAATGCGCTCGTAGTCAATTTTGATCCCAATTTCATCCTGCTTTGAGTGGGCAATACCAATACTATCGCCATAGTTTTCAGTACCTTCAGGAGCATTATCGGATGGCTGCAGCGCTTCAGTATGGTTAGCGTACAGAGACACGGTTTCCCACGGTTTGTAGACCAGGCCAAATGTCGGCATCCAACGACTTTCGGTAAAGCTTGAAGGCGTCTTTTCAAGGCCGGTCTGGTTATCGTAGTTTCGAATCACCACCTTCTGATAGCGTGCCGCAGCGGTAAAGAGCAGGCTATCGTCAAAGAAGCCTAGCGTATCGCTAAACAGCCAGCCCTGAGTACGGCTACGTGTTGAGGTTAACGGATCGTCATAGTGGCCGCCCTTTGGATTCGGCTTATAATCCGGCATATTCACGTCATGGCTGTTGTAGATATTGATAGTCGGGTTTTTATTGCTATCAGACATACGCCAGGCAGTTGCATCACGACGTATCTGCGCCGAGTAGCCCACGTTTACGTTATGGGAGACAACGCCGGTATCAAAGCTACCGCGAATGCCGCCCATACCGCTGAAGCTGTCAATAATGCGGTTGGTATCCATACGACCAACGGTGGCATTGCCATTAACGTTAGTCAGCTTCGGCGCAGCGTAGGTGCCGATTTCATGCGCGTGCTGCGCGCCCAGCCCGGCGTAGGTTGTCCAGTTATCGGTCAGGTCATACTCGGTTTTAACCATGCCGAATTCGTTTTCGATATCGCTATAACCCCACTTCTGCGCATAGCTTTTGGTGGCGTCCGGCACCGCTGGAATTTCGGTAATCTTGGCTACACCCACGCCCATCTCACCGCCGTGGAAGGTCTTTTTCTGATAGCCAAAATCCAGCGAGGAGCGCAGGCGGTCACCGCGATAGTCGAGGCCCAGCGACGCCAGGGTGGTACGACGCTTGTCGTTGTCGACACGCCCTTCTCCTTCACGGTGCAGCACGTTCACGCGCGCGCCAAACTGGTTGTCATCACCGAAACGACGCCCAACATCCAGCGAGCCGCCCACCTGGGAGTCAGAGGTGTAGTCCACGCCGACGCGCGTGGTTGGAATGTCTTCAGCGCGTTTAGGTTCAAGGTTAATCATCCCGCCCACGCCGGAGCTTGCCGCGCCGTTAACCAGCGCGTTCGCCCCTTTAAAGACTTCGATGCGCTCCAGCATCTGGGTGTCCATCACCTGACGCGGCACCACGCCGGAAAGACCGCCCATGGTCATATCATCGCCATCGAGCTTAAAACCACGAATGCGGTATGTTTCCGCAAAGTTACCGTAGCCCTGCACCGCCTGAACGCCCGCGTCGTTTTTGACCACGTCAGCAATGGTTTTAGCCTGTTGATCCTGCACCAGCTTCGAGGTGTAGCCGATAACGTTGAACGGCACGTCCATCGCCTTCTGCTCACCGAGCATTCCCAGGCGACCGCCGTGGGCAATTTGTCCATCCAGGTAAGCGGGCACCAGATCTTCACCACCGGCTTTGAAATCGCTGCCGTCAACGCCTTGAACCACCATCGTTTCAGGCTGATTTTTCCCGGTTGTGGCATCTTCAGAGGTTGCGGCGTAGGCCGCAGGCAGCACGGTGCTTATCGCCAGTGCCAACACGGAGAGCTTAGTTTTCATGAGAACATCCCTTGGTATCGAATAAAAAATTCATTGCCGGTACCAACGGGGTTTTCGCTTCTCACGCCCCAGAATCACCCTGTGAAATGCTCTCACCGATTACTGAGCCAGCCGGATAACAACAATGAATAAAAATGAGATCGAGAACTACACTCATTATCAAAACGTGATCAAGTATCAATCAGTAGTAGCAACGGGGAATAACCACAAAAATTTCATGCTGTTGTTAGCGGGCCAGCGCACAAAACAATATGCCGCCACCGTGTGGCTTCATGCATAATTATTCCATCGCTCTCAGAGGACTCTTCCGTGCTGCTCAAAATTATCCTGGCTATGGTCGCCTTTGCCGCCAACTCTCTGCTTTGTCGACTGGCGTTAAAGGGGCTGCATATGGATGCGGTATCGTTTAGCAGCGTGCGTCTGCTGAGCGGGGCGATAGCGCTTTTTCTGCTGCTGCAGCTACCGGGGCTTCGTCGCAAGCCGGAGTTTAACTGGCTTAATGCCGCGCTGCTGGCAACCTATGTATTTGCCTTCTCACTGGCCTATCTGTCGTTAACCACCGCCGCCGGGGCGCTGCTGCTGTTCGGCACCGTACAGTGCGTGATGACCGGATGGGGGCTGATGCGCGGCGAGCGCCTGACCGCGCTGAAAAGTCTCGGTATGCTGGGGGCGATGGGTGGGCTGGCGCTGTTACTGCTGCCCGGTGCGGGGCATCCTTCTGGCAGCGCATCGCTGTTGATGATCCTGTCCGGCGCGGCGTGGGCCGTTTACTGCATTACCGGCAAGAGGGTACAGAATGCGGCAGCGGCCACCACCGGGAATTTCATTCTGGCGGTTCCGATGGCGCTGGCGGTGTTGCTGCTCAGTGGTTTTCACGTCCATGCGGATGCCGTGGGGCTGATGCTGGCAGTGCTCTCCGGGGCGCTGATGTCCGGCGGGGCCTATTTGCTCTGGTATTCGCTATTACCCCAGCTCAGCCCCACCACTGCCAGTACGCTGCAACTCAGCGTACCCTGCCTGGCCGCACTGGGCGGGCTGATCTTTATGGGCGAAGCCATTGATATGCGCATGCTGTTGGCGATTGTTATCACCCTTTCCGGCATTGGTCTGGTCATTGCGGCGGACAGACGGCGGATTTAATCCGCGCGCCTACTCACCTCCCGCCACAGCGCAGACAGGCGGGTGAGCGTGTCATCAATTAACATCCGCTTTTCGCTACCCGGTCGCCAGATGGTCACCATAGTCTGGCTAATACCTTCATTACCCACCACCGTGGGAATCGCGGAAACATGTTTCCAGCGCGCCGCCTCAAAATGGGTCGGTAAAAATCCCCATCCGCACCCGGCCTCCATCAGGCTGCGCAGCATCTCAAGCTCGTTGGCCACAATGATATTGCCGGAGATTTGCAGCCGCCGCGCCATGGGTACATCGCTTGCAGAGTGCATCACCACCTGCGGCGTTAAAGAGAGATCAAGCAGTGAACAAGGACGCACGACATCGGCAAACAGCGACTCTGCGGCGTAAAAATCCATGTCGATGGCCCCAAGCGCACGCCACTCCATATCGCTGCCGACGCTGTGGTTGTTAGCCTGAAAGAAGCCCAGATCGGCCTGCCCGCTCGCCAGCGCTTTTTCACCTTCAGCGCGTGAGGTGCATCTCAGGCTCAGACGGATCCCCCGCGTCGCCATCTGGGTAATTAACGCCTGCAAAAAACGGCGCGGCGTAAAGGGATCGTAGGCAATGCCCAGCTCCTGCGCCTCCGTTGATGGCACCTGACGGGCAAACTGTTCGAAGGCTCTAGCCTGACGCATCAGCAGGTGCGCCTGGCGATGAAGCTGTTCGCCTTCAACCGTCAACTGTAGCGCTCGCCCCTGACGGACAAACAGCGGGTAGCCAAGGCCATCTTCCAGCAGATCGATAAGATCACGAAGCGTAGTGCGATCTTTTTCCAGCTTTATCGCGGCCTTCATCAGGCTGCCGTGCTCTGCAACGGCGGTAAAGGCTTCAAGCTGTGAAAATGAGTAAGACAGTGACGGCACGCTGGCTCCTTTTGCAGTACATGCGGGGGTTTTTCCCCCATTACGCGTTTTTGATTATAGTGCGGCGATTTTTATACTGCACCCATCCCGTCACCCCGCCGGGACAACGTGTCTATGGGTATAACTAAAATCGAGAATGCTATGAATAATAAACATAAATCCTTACCTGCAAAGTACTGTCTGCTGGCAAGCCTGGTCGCTGGAGCACTCCTCTCTTCTCCCGCCATGGCGGCCTGTGAAGGTACGGAACTCGCCGCCTGCCCGGCCCCTTTTGATACCACCCTGCCCGATACCAAAACCATGCTGACCTGGCGTCAGGCCGAGCGCGTAATCGGTTTTCGTAACGACTACCGCAACTATCAGGGCGATGTTTTCCATCACGGAAAATCCGCGCCGTTAGTGACGGCGGAAAAACCGCTGGCGCAGGTGAGCTATCAGGTCAACGGCAAACAGTGGACGCTTCAGGACTACCTTAAACGCCAGAACGTGAGCGGCATGCTGGTGCTGAAAAACGGTAAAATTGCCTGGAAATACCTGGGTGAAGGCAACACCGACACCACGTTGTGGACCTCCCGTTCGGTCGGGAAATCGGTGGTATCTACGCTGGTGGGCGTGGCGTTAAAAGAGGGAAAAATCCACTCGATGGACGATCTGGTCACGCAGTATGAACCCGATCTGAAGGGCACCGCCTGGGACGGTGTGACGCTGAAACAGCTGATCCAGCACACCTCCGGCGTGGCGTGGAATGAAGATTACGCTAACCCACAGTCTGATTTCGCCAAACTCACGCAGTGTGAAGCACATGCGGGGGCCTATGGCTGCGTCCGCACGCTGGTTTCAGGCCTGAAACGCGCCCATCCGGCGGGTGAGGTCTGGTCTTACTCCTCCGGCGGTGCCTGGCTGCTGGGCGACGTGCTGGAACGCGCAACGGGCATGACGCTTGCCGCCTACCTTGAGCAAAGCATCTGGCAGCCGTACGGCATGGCGAGCGACGGCGTATGGCATGCCTACAGCAAAAATCAGCATGATGTTGGCGCACACGGTTTTAACGCCACGCTGGAAGACTGGGGCCGCTTCGGCGAGTTCGTGCTGAACAACGGCCGCCTGCCGAACGGTAAACAGATTCTGCCGGAGGACTGGGTGGCTCAATCCGCAGACTGGAACAAGGCGAAAAACTCCGTCTCCGCAGCGCATCCGCAAGGGCTTTATGGCTATCAGTGGTGGAATAACGAAGTGCCTGCCAATGCCAAAAACGTGGTGCCCGCACCGCAGGATTCGCTGCAAGGCTCCCTGTGGGCGCTGGGGATTTATGGCCAGATGATCATGGTCAACCGCGCGGAAAATCTGGTGATCGTCCAATGGTCAACCTGGCCGCAGGCGGAACCGTCGTTCAGCGCCCAACCGCTGGAAGCCTCGCTGATGTTTAGCGCGATAGCGAAGGCGTTGCATTAATCACGAGCAGATGACCACGTCAGAGCCGTACTTTACGCTCTGGCGTTTTCAGGTCAGGCCTTCGGCTCTACCGCGATAAACATTTCGATATCCCAGTAGCCCTCTTCCGCTCCGTTATTGCGGTAAATCTCAAAGCAGGGCTTTGGCGCCCACTGATGGGTTTCATCTTTCATGACGCTATCAAAGAACTGATACCAGGGCGTGGCAAAGTCGTGGTTGATAACGCGGGCCTGTGCGACGGCATACAGCCCGCCCGCCACTTCAGCCAGCATCACCCCTTCGCTGTTTGGCGGGATAACGAAATCATCGGCAACCGATACGACCGTATCGCAGCGCAGCTTTTCCGCCGGCACCTCGTCTGGGTTATCGTAATAGACGGCAAGCCACTCCTGCGCGGGGATCTGCTGACCATCGACCCACATCATCAGCTGTTCAAACCCTTGTTTAACCGTCTGTTCCCACGGCCCAACCATATGAAAACCGGCGATTTTGCGTTGCTGAACCTGCTTTATCTCGTAGTCCATACTGCCTCCGTTAAAACACTGTGATTTCATACAGTATAATTTGCGTATTCTGGTTTAGACAAACGAACAGTGAACATTATGTGAGCAGATTCGCACTCTTGCCAGGGGAAGAATGTGGGGGGAGGATTTCAGGAAAATGGTGCGCCCTGCAGGATTCGAACCTGCGGCCCACGACTTAGAAGTTCCTAGAACTACATCCATAACAGGTGCTTACGGTGTCATTACTGCGCTCAACAGAATCATCACGGGGATCTCATGATTGCATCAGCGCTTGATAACGATAATGGCTGGAGGTTTAGGCGTGGGCTGCAAAACTACATCACCGGCGGCCTAGCTATCGCTCAAAAAGTAAAGTGTTGAACGATAAAAGTGACAATGTCCCGTGAGTGTCTCGTGAGTAAATGATACGTCATTTTACCGGAAGCGGGTGAGTGTATTTTCAGTCGTACAATGTGGTTATTGGCTGACTCTTTTACCAGCTAACCGTTATTCATTGTGCCCATTTAGGTTAAGTACTGTGCAGTGTATGATGAAACGATATTAACCATAAAAAATAAAAGGGAATTTCTGTGGCTATTGATGAGCAATCAGCGCCGGCCAGTGCCGGCTATCACAGGTATGATATTACCGGGGACAACACGCACTACACCGATGTTATGTGCAGTGAAAAAGTTATCCATTGCCGGCGGGTTCCGGTCAGAGGCGTGACGCTGACTGTGGGGGTCTTTTTTGACGGAACGGGGAATAACAAAGCAAACTCTCTCGATCTTCAGCTTGCGTACAGCAACTGCAGCAATCTGACCGGTGAGGAAAGGGCGGAAGCCTGTGCGAAGTACGAATCCATGTCTCGTGATTCAGTCGGTAATTCAAGCTACAGAGGCGGAATTACCAATATTTCCCGATTATACGATCTCTACTCATCAGACAGGGAAACCGCTGACGATCAGACAGAAGCCCAGGTTAAAGCCTATGTTTCAGGCATCGGAACGGATGATGGGAAAAGTGATTCAGTGTTTGGGATGGCGCTGGGAAGCAGTCTTATTAAACAGTTTCAGGGAGTGGTCACCAAAACCGATGAAGCCCTGGAGCAAATCATTTCTGTGCTGCACGATTTTATCGCTCAGAACAAAACCCAGGTGGCAATTGCGAAAGTCCAGTTTGATGTATTTGGCTTTAGCAGAGGGGCTGCATCAGCCCGCCATTTTGCTAACCGGGTGATGGCTCAGGATTCTGCGATTGCAGAGGCTATTACTACCGGGCTGGATCACACCGGGCATCACGGTAAACAGGCAGGAGAAGTCCGCTTTCTTGGGCTGTTTGATACGGTCGCTGCCATTGGCAGTCTGCTGAATTTTTACGATATCAACGGGCGTGATAATCCGGGCGTTAATCTCGAGCTACGGCCATCAGTGGCACAGAAGGTTTTCCAGATAAGAGCAATGCATGAATGCCGGTATAACTTCAGTGCAAACAGTATTGCCGGCATGTGGCCTGAACTGGTTCTGCCTGGCGTGCATTCAGATATTGGCGGTGGTTATAACGCACCGGATTCAGCATTATATGAGAATGAAGATAATCTGTTGATGATGCCGGATTTTAATATTGTTCTGGACAGTACAGCCGAAACCAGTACAGCTGTTTATCAAAAAGCGGAAGCCATGCGGGATAAGTTGTCTTATATCCCGGCGCTGAAATATATGCTGCCGCATGGGAAGGTGGAAACCCGGGTTATCGCATGGCCAGTAGTTGATGCGAATAAGGCCAGAAAGGGAGAATTCCGGAAAAACGTGGGAGCCGCTGTTTTTTTTAAAAGAGAGCAGATCCCTAATGACTGGGAAAAGGTCAGCATGCGGGTGATGCTGGATGCGGCTCAGGAAGCCGGTGTTTCGTTTTCACCTATCCTCAGTACAGATAAAGAATTACGTATACCGGCAGAACTTAGTTCCCTTTGTAATAAAGCGATAACTCAGGGGCGTGCTGTGCGTAACGGGCAGGATCCGGTCAGTTTTACAGAAGCTGAAATGCATATTATCGGTCGCTATATGCATTGTTCTGCTAACTGGAATATCGATTCAGATCGCAGTCTGTGGGTTAGTCCATCAGACGGAGAGGTTTATTTGCGAGATCATTATGCCCCCACACAGGAGCGGTCTTTTGTCTGGGCTAATGCCCCCTGTGTCGGCTGGACCCGGACGGTATGGTATATGGATGATCAGCAGCAGTGGGAGGCAGGGAGGCGAGCCAATGCAGATGAAATGGACGTACTATTTTAAGGAACCGGTGATGAATATATTACGGACCATAATCAGTGCCGTTGCCGGTGTGGCGCTGTTAGCCGGTTGCGCTGTAGGTAGTGACGGGGTATCAGAATCAGCCGCTACCGGTGTGCAGAGCGCCACATTACCTTATGATCACTGGCGATTTGATTTTGTTTATCCCAAAAATTTGCCGGCAATCGTGACGGCTGCGAGTGTGCATTACCTGAATGGTGACAGTATCTTTTTCCCCAGAATTGACCCTACAGAACCGAGCAATCGTAGTGTGGGAAGATGGAGTCCCACTATCGGAGGAATTGGTGCGCATTTTAATAAAGGCGATGCACTTCCTGCGAATATGCGTCTTTGTTGGGACTCGGTCATCGATAAGAAAGCATATGAAACCGTTATCTGGTTTGGCAGCGATACCTGGAAACAAATGACAACCCGTTATATTGATAATACTCATCCGAACAAGTCGTTCTGGCGAAATTATCTGGTAATTGGTTTTGCTCCGGGAGGCGTTGTCCGGGTGTGGATGAGCAATCAGGGCGATCCAGCTGTACTACAAAGTGGGGCAAAAATAACTACGGTTTCTGGTGATAAGAGGAAAATATGTAGTTCAATTAATAGCCGAATTGATTTTAACTACACGATTCCTGATGGATATGACCAATTTATTAAGGATTTTATCAAGGACAAAAGCTACCCGTATGGGGAATGGTAGTGGGGTTCGTCGCTTAAAACCCACAGAATCTTCTTGAGATCCTTATTATCTGCACGAAGATCTCTTGATCTTTAAATGAAAAAAAACGCGATCACAGGCGCGTTTTTTTCGAAGGCAAGACAGGGGAGAGCGAATTAGTGACCGAACAAGCTCGTCAAATTGACTCGATTTTTGCCGATGATGTCCCAAATATGTCCCACAGCGGAAATCAGAAGGAAGCGAAAGAAGCGTAAGCTATTGAAGTTAAATGGTGCGCCCTGCAGGATTCGAACCTGCGGCCCACGACTTAGAAGGTCGTTGCTCTATCCAACTGAGCTAAGGGCGCACTGGGGAAGTCAAAACTTCGTGGTGGGGTGAAACGCGTGGAATTATACGGTCACTGGCAGGTGAGTCAATCCATTTCCTTGCGAAACCTGCGCGGGATGAGGCAGTGAACAAAGAGCAGCCAACTATCGTTCAACTCTTCAACAAAATCACTTTCCGCGGAAAACTCGCAAACGATACCTGACAGCGAGGCTCGCATCTGACAAAATATGTCCATCCCCCCTTCGTTAATGACAGATGGAAAATTTTCCCTGATGGCAGCAAAGATTATTGACGGTAAAACGATTGCGCAGCAGGTGCGCTCTGAGGTTGCGGAAAAAGTGAAGGCCCGAGTTGCGGCTGGAAAACGCGCCCCTGGGCTTGCCGTTGTCCTGGTGGGCAGCAACCCTGCATCGCAAATTTATGTCGGCAGCAAGCGCAAAGCCTGCGAAGAGGTGGGCTTCGTCTCCCGCTCCTACGATCTGCCGGAAACCACATCAGAAGCCGAACTGCTGACGCTGATTGATACCCTGAACGCCGATAGCACCATCGACGGTATTCTGGTGCAGCTGCCGCTGCCTGCGGGTATTGATAACGTCAAAGTGCTGGAACGTATCGATCCGGACAAAGACGTGGACGGCTTCCACCCTTACAACGTTGGCCGCCTGTGCCAGCGCGCGCCGCGCCTGCGTCCGTGCACCCCGCGCGGTATCGTAACGCTACTGGAGCGCTATAACATCGACACCTACGGCCTGAACGCCGTGGTGATTGGCGCCTCCAACATCGTCGGTCGCCCGATGAGCATGGAGCTGCTGCTGGCTGGCTGCACCACCACCGTGACCCACCGCTTCACCAAAAACCTGCGCCACCACGTTGAGAACGCGGATCTGCTGATCGTTGCGGTCGGCAAGCCAGGCTTTATTCCAGGCGAGTGGATTAAAGAAGGTGCCATCGTCATTGATGTCGGGATTAATCGCCTCGAAAACGGTAAAGTAGTCGGCGATGTGGTGTTTGAAGATGCCGCCGCGCGCGCGTCTTACATCACCCCGGTACCGGGCGGCGTCGGTCCAATGACCGTCGCAACCCTGATTGAAAACACCTTACAGGCGTGTGAAGAGTATCACGACGTGGAGAAGGCATAAGATGGCAACATTTTCTTTGGGTAAGCATCCGCATGTGGAACTCTGTGATTTACTGAAGCTGGAAGGCTGGAGCGAAAGCGGTGCGCAGGCGAAAATCGCCATCGCCGACGGTCTGGTTAACGTTGACGGTGCGGTGGAAACCCGCAAGCGCTGCAAAATTGTCGCCGGCCAAACCGTAAGCTTTGAAGGTCAGAGCGTCACCGTGACGGCGTAAGCCATATGTAGCCCGGCCGAGCGAATGCGACGCCGGGAATCGGTGCCGAGCCTCCCCGGGGTCGGCATAAATGCCTCGCCCGGGCTACACAAGCATCGCGGCGCCGGGTTTCATCCCCTCCCCCTATTTTTCAGAATTACACCCTACTGCATAAATCCGCTTCAGCAACGATACTCTGTAATCCTCACGCTAAAACGGACTACAGATGCCAACGATTATTACCCACGCCGCCGTCCCGCTGTGCCTTGGTTTAGGGCTCGGCACCCGCGTTATTCCACCTCGTTTATTGTTGACCGGCATTGTGCTGGCGATGCTGCCCGACGCCGATGTACTGGCCTTTAAGTTCGGCATTGCCTACGGCAATATTTTCGGCCATCGCGGCTTTACCCATTCTCTGCTGTTTGCCTTCGTGGTGCCCCTGCTCTGCGTGATAGTCGGTCGACGATGGTTTGGCGCAGGCTTAATGCGCTGCTGGCTGTTTTTAACCGTTTCGCTGCTATCACATAGTCTGCTGGACTCGATAACCACCGGGGGCAAAGGCGTGGGTTGGCTGTGGCCGTGGTCGGATGAACGATTTTTCGCGCCGTGGCAGGTGATTAAGGTCGCGCCGTTTGCGCTCTCACGCTACAGCACGCCGTACGGGCATCAGGTGATTATTTCTGAACTGCTGTGGGTGTGGTTGCCGGGCGTGGTGGTGATGGGATGGTTATGGTGGCGACGTCGGTGAGTGGAAAGACCCGGCGTCGCTTGCGCTCGGCCGGGCTACGATGAGTGACTTACTTACGACGCCAGGTGGTACCCTGCGGGCCATCTTCCAGCACGATGCCCATCTCGTTGAGACGGTCACGCGCGGCGTCGGCTGCCGCCCAGTCTTTGGCTTTACGCGCGTCCAGACGTTGCTGGATTAACGCTTCAATTTCTGCCACTTCACCGTCGTCGGCCTGTGCGCCGCTTTGCAGGAACGCTTCAGGCTCCTGTTCCAGCAGACCCAGCACCGCGGAGAGCTTGCGCATATGCGATGCCAGCGCGTTAGCGGCATGCATATCTTCACTCTTCAGGCGGTTCACTTCGCGCGCCATATCAAACAGCGCGGAGTAGGCTTCCGGGGTGTTGAAGTCGTCGTCCATTGCTTCAATAAAGCGCGCTTCGAACGCTTCGCCGCCCGCTGGTGCGACAGATTTGTCGGTACCGCGCAGCGCGGTGTACAGACGCTCCAGCGCAGAACGCGCCTGCTTGAGGTTCTCTTCGCTGTAGTTCAGCTGGCTACGGTAGTGGCCGGACATCAGGAAGTAGCGCACGGTTTCGGCGTCGTAGTACTTCAGCACGTCACGCACGGTAAAGAAGTTGCCCAGCGATTTAGACATCTTCTCGCGGTCAACCATCACCATGCCGGAGTGCATCCAGTAGTTCACGTACTCGCCGTCGTGCGCACAGGTAGACTGTGCGATTTCGTTTTCATGGTGCGGGAACATCAGATCCGAACCGCCGCCGTGAATGTCGAAATGATTGCCCAGCTGTTTGCAGTTCATCGCTGAACATTCGATGTGCCAGCCAGGACGGCCTTCGCCCCACGGAGATGGCCAGCTTGGCTCGCCCGCTTTGGACA
Source organism: Kluyvera sp. EC_51 (assembly GCF_019584505.1). Lineage (NCBI taxonomy): Bacteria > Pseudomonadati > Pseudomonadota > Gammaproteobacteria > Enterobacterales > Enterobacteriaceae > Kluyvera > Kluyvera sp. EC_51. The sequence goes on from NZ_VDAG01000006.1 coordinate 276,329, forward strand.
TTTTCCACAGCACGAAGTCCATTGGATCGCGCTTCACGTCAACCACATCAACGCGAGCACCGGCCTGCAGTTGGTCCAGATCCTGACGCGACAGCTTGCCGTAGTTCGGATCGGTTGGCACCGAGAACATCACGTCGCCGTTGTCCGCCACGTAGGCATGACCTTTAGCGATCAGCTGCTCGGTGATTTCGATGATCTCGTGAATATGGTGCGTTGCGCGCGGTTCGTTATCCGGACGCAGAATATTCAGCGCGTCGAAGTCTTTGTGCATTTCGACGATCATGCGGTCGACCAGCGCGACAAAGCTCTCGCCGTTTTCGTTAGCGCGTTTGATAATTTTGTCGTCGATATCGGTGATGTTGCGCACGTACTTCAGCTTGTAGCCAAGGAAGCGCAGGTAACGCGCGACCACGTCAAAGGAGACGAAGGTACGGCCGTGACCGATATGACAGAGATCGTAAACGGTGATACCACACACGTACATGCCAACTTCTCCGGCATGAATGGGCTTAAATTCCTCTTTCTGGCGAGTCATTGTATTGAAGATTTTTAGCATCGAGAATTCCATGTTTACGTGTGTGAACCGGGCTTTCGCCTTAAACGGCATATTCTACCCATAATTCAACCCGGAAGCAGCACACAATGCAAGATGATCGCGCCGCCCGGTTATGCTATAACAGATGCCTATGTGCAGCCCACAGGCGGGCTGAAGCACCACTCTAAACGGAACAGGATGCAGAAATGGTTACTTTCCACACTAATCACGGCGACATCGTCATCAAAACCTTCGACGACAAAGCGCCGGAAACAGTTAAAAACTTCCTGGACTACTGCCGCGAAGGTTTCTACAACAACACGATCTTCCACCGTGTTATCAACGGCTTCATGATCCAGGGCGGTGGTTTTGAGCCAGGCATGAACCAGAAAACCACCAAAGAAGCTATCAAGAACGAAGCCAACAACGGTCTGAAAAACACCCGTGGTACGCTGGCAATGGCGCGTACTCAGGCTCCGCACTCCGCTACCGCTCAGTTCTTCATCAACGTAGCTGACAACGACTTCCTGAACTTCTCTGGCGAAAGCCTGCAGGGTTGGGGCTACTGTGTCTTCGCCGAAGTGGTTGAAGGTATGGACGTAGTCGACAAAATCAAGGCGGTCTCTACCGGTCGTAGCGGTATGCATCAGGACGTTCCTAAAGAAGACGTTATCATCGAAAGCGTGACCGTCAGCGAGTAATTGGTGGCGACACTCTTTATTGCAGACCTTCATCTGCAAACAGAAGAACCGGCGATTACCGCCGGTTTTCTGCGTTTTTTAGGCGGCGAAGCCCGTCAGGCCGATGCGCTGTACATCTTAGGCGACCTGTTTGAAGCCTGGATTGGCGATGACGATCCGAACCCGCTGCACCGTGAAGTCGCTTCTGCCATCAAATCGCTGGTTGATTCTGGCGTACCCTGCTACTTCATCCACGGCAACCGTGATTTTCTGGTCGGCAAGCGTTTTGCGACAGCAAGCGGGATGCAGTTGTTGCCTGAAGAAAAGGTGCTCGACCTCTACGGTCGTCGTATTCTGATTATGCACGGCGACACCCTTTGCACGGACGATCCGGGCTACCTCGCCTTTCGCGCCAAAGTGCATACCCCGTGGATCCAGAAGCTGTTCCTCGCCCTGCCGCTGTTTATCCGCCGCCGTATTGCGCAGAAGATGCGCAATGACAGCAAGGCCGCCAACAGCAGTAAATCGATGGACATCATGGACGTGAACCCGCAGGCCGTTGTCGATGTGATGGAGAAACATCACGTGCAGTGGCTGATTCACGGGCATACCCATCGCCCGGATATCCACGCTCTTGAGGCTAACGGCGACGCGGCATTTCGCGCGGTGCTCGGTGCCTGGCATACTGAAGGCTCGATGATTCGCGTCACCCAGGACGACGTTACGCTTATCGCCTTCCCATTTTAATTTTTCCCCCTTATTCCCCTGTCACGTGGCGACGCAACCGTTTTCCTTGCCCGTTTTCCGTGTTATTCTCTGTGACCTCTAACGTCGTGTGCAGCACACCCACAGGAGTTTTAAGACGCATGTCTTCCCGCAATAATCCGGCACGTATCGCCATCGTGATGGGGTCCAAAAGCGACTGGGCTACCATGCAGTTCGCCACAGAAATCCTCGATATTCTGAACGTTCCTCACCATGTTGAAGTGGTTTCCGCTCACCGTACGCCCGATAAGCTGTTCAGCTTCGCCGAAACGGCAGAAGAGAACGGTTACCAGGTGATTATTGCCGGTGCCGGTGGTGCAGCGCATTTACCCGGAATGATTGCCGCGAAAACGCTGGTGCCGGTACTCGGCGTGCCGGTGCAGAGCGCGGCATTAAGCGGCGTAGACAGCCTTTACTCCATCGTACAGATGCCGCGCGGTATCCCGGTAGGGACGCTGGCTATCGGGAAAGCCGGTGCCGCTAACGCCGCCCTGCTCGCCGCACAGATCCTGGCTCAGCACGACGCTGAACTGCATCAGCGCCTTGCCGACTGGCGCAAAGCGCAAACTGATGAAGTGCTGGATAACCCAGATCCACGAGGTGCGGCATGAAGCAGGTCTGCGTGCTGGGCAACGGTCAGCTAGGCCGCATGCTGCGTCAGGCCGGAGAGCCGCTGGGCATCGCCGTCTGGCCGGTAGGTTTAGAAGCTGACCCGGCCGCCGTGCCGTTTCAGCAAAGCGTGATTACCGCTGAGATCGAACGCTGGCCGGAGACCGCACTGACCCGCGAACTGGCCGAGCACACCGCGTTTGTTAACCGCGACGTTTTCCCGATTATCGCCGACCGTCTGACGCAAAAGCAGTTGTTCGACAAACTCAGCCTGGCAACAGCCCCGTGGCAGCTGCTGGCAAGCGCCGACGAGTGGCCTGAAGTATTCGGTCGTCTGGGCGAGCTGGCTATCGTCAAGCGCCGCACCGGCGGCTACGATGGCCGCGGCCAGTGGCGTCTGCGTAAAGATGACACCACACAGCTGCCTGACGAGTGCTACGGCGAATGCATTGTTGAGCAGGGTATTAACTTCTCCGGTGAAGTGTCGCTGGTGGGCGCGCGCGGCCATGACGGCAGTACCGTGTTCTACCCGCTGACCCACAACCTGCATCAGGACGGTATTCTGCGCATGAGCGTTGCTTTCCCACAGGCGGACGCGCAGCAGCAGGCTCAGGCCGAAACCATGCTCGGCGCGATTATGCAGGAGCTGAACTACGTCGGCGTCATGGCAATGGAGTGTTTCATCACCCCGGCCGGATTGCTGATCAACGAGCTGGCCCCACGCGTGCACAACAGTGGCCACTGGACGCAGAACGGCGCATCCATCAGCCAGTTCGAGCTGCACCTGCGTGCAATTACCGACCTGCCATTGCCACCGCCGGTAGTAAACAGCCCGTCGGTAATGGTGAACCTGATTGGCACCGACCTGAACTATGACTGGCTGAAGCTGCCGCTGGTGCACCTGCACTGGTACGACAAAGAGGTGCGCGAGGGCCGTAAAGTGGGCCACCTGAACCTCAATGACAGCGATACCGGCCGCCTCAGCGCCACGCTGGAAGCGATGGTTCCCCTGCTGCCGCCAGAGTACGCAAGCGGTATTGCCTGGGCGCAATCACGCCTGAATTAAGCCTTAAATGCCGGGGAAAGTAACTTATCCTTCCCCGGCCCCCTCTCTGAAGCGTAAAATCCCGCCATAACCGCATGACCCCCCGATTTAAATAAGAAGGATTTCCCCATGAACAATGGGACGGATTACTGCGCGATTCTGCGCGCGGAAACGCCCATCATTGACGTGCGTGCTCCCGTCGAGTTTACTCAGGGCGCTATGCCCGCCGCCGTCAATCTGCCGCTGATGAACGACGATGAACGCGCGGCGGTCGGTACCTGCTATAAACGTCAGGGGCCCGAAGCCGCAATGGCGCTGGGGCACAAACTGGTCTCCGGGCAGACGCGTCAGCAGCGCATTGACGCCTGGCTTGATGCCTGCCGCCGTGCGCCGCAGGGCTATCTGTGCTGCGCACGCGGCGGCCAGCGCTCGCATATCACGCAGAGCTGGATCAAAGAAAACGGTATTGATTACCCGTTGATCGTTGGCGGCTATAAGGCGCTGCGTCAGGCGGCCATTCAAGCCACCGAGGAGCTGGTACGCCATCCGATCGTTTTGATCGGCGGTTGCACCGGTAACGGCAAAACGCCGCTGGTGCGCGAACAACCTTTGGGGATCGACCTTGAAGGGCTGGCTCACCACCGTGGTTCATCGTTTGGCCGTACGCTAACCCCCCAATTTTCTCAGGCTACTTTTGAGAACCATCTCGCCACCGCGCTACTGAAAGGCGCATATCAGCAGGACAAGGTTCGCTGGGTGCTGGAAGATGAAGGTCACATGATCGGCGCTAACCACCTGCCGGAGTGCCTACGCGATCGTATGGCGCAGTCGCCGATCGCGGTAGTGGAAGATCCGTTTGATCTGCGTCTTGAGCGTCTGCGCGAAGAGTACTTTGCCCATATGTATCATGACTTCACCGCCGCATTTGGTGAAGAGAAAGGCTGGGAAGAGTACAGCGCCTATTTACATCATGGCCTTTTTGCCATTCGCCGTCGCCTGGGGCTTCAGCGTTTTGCCGAACTGACCGCCACGCTCGACGCTTCGCTGGCCGAGCAGAAGCGTACCGGCTCAACGGAGGCGCATTTTGCCTGGCTGGTGCCGTTGCTGGAGGAGTATTACGACCCGATGTACTGCTACCAGTTGGAGAAGAAGGCGGACAAGATTGTGTTTCGGGGAACGTCGGAAGCGGTCACGCAGTGGCTGGCGGAAACCGCCGCGTAAAGAGTGGGTGAAGACCCAAAAGAAAGGGCGGCAATTGCCGCCCTTTTTGACGATTAGAAATCGTAACGCAGACGAACCAGGTTCATATCACCCAGATCATCGGTGCTGGAGGTGAACACGTGTTCGTAGTCAACACGGAAACCGTAATCCAGCTGGAAGCTGATACCCACGCCGTTGTCGATGCGCTGGTAGTTGCGACCATTCACGTATTCAATACGGTCACCCATGAAGTACGGCTGAACGGATTTAAGCGCGTACTGACCCACTGGGATTTTGTAACCCGCGAAGTATTCCACGCCCCATGCATCGCCCGCGAAGTAATCATGTACGGAAGATTTTTTGGTGGTCATGAAGTTCTGGTACCAGCCGCCGCCGAGGGAGAAGGTCCAGTTGTCCGGCGTCCAGCTCAGCGCGGTACCCAGGATGTTCTGATCGTAGGTTTTGCTTTCGCTGTTGTAGGTGGTGTTCATGTCAGCACGGGTGTAGTTCCATGCCGTACCCCAGCTCAGATCGTCAGTGATATGGTAATCCACACCCAGTGAACCGCCGCCTTTACGTTTGTACAGCAGGCCGTTGTTCAGGTTCAGATCATCGTTGAACAGGTAAGAAGCGTAGAGATCTACATCACCTACGGTTTTCTTATACTTCAGTGATTTACGAGTACGGTAAGAACCATCGTAGTCACCGTTGATACCGTTACCCGGTGCCTGACCAATCATGTCATAGTCCCAGATATCGGTTTTCGCACCGACCACATCGTAGTAGATGCTGTTTTGTTGACCGAAGGTCAGCGTACCCCAGGTATCGCTCTTCAGGCCGGTGTAGAGCATACGACGGGTGGTGTCGTTCGCGCCTTCCGCGTAGTGGTTATCCCAGTCAAAGACCGCTGGAATATTGACACCCAGTTCGTAGTAGCTGACCCAACTGATATCATCAAACAGGTAGTAGTCAGCGGCGAAACGGAAACGGGTGCCGCCATCAAAGCCATTACGCTTATAGGCGTTTTTACCGTCGTTGCCGGTCATGTTCTGGAACTGCGGACGAATACTCCCGCCCACGGTGAAGTTCAGACGGCTCAGCGGGTTACCAGCCTGAGGATCCTGCTTGAGCAGGGTAATTTCAGCCTGGGATGCGAAAGACGTCAATGCCACTGCAGCGCCGATCGAGATCGCCAGCGCTTTCATTTTTATAGTCATTATTTTTCCTTGATAGATTACGCGCCATCTATTTGGCAAACAAATCTTATCGTTTATTAATAAATTGCACCTGACTGATTTTTAATGAAACGTGCGACTTAGCGCAGCAGAGTTACCGAATGGTGCCCTAATGCGGGCATGTTGATGAAAGGATGAGCAATTTTGCGAGGACGGAGAGAAACCCGGCGGCGCTGCGCTTGGCCGGGCTACAGATAACAAGTAGCGCAGCGCCGCCGGGGGAAAACTAGCTGGAAAACTGACGGAACAGCGCCCTACCCTTAAGCAGACGCAGCCCCAATCCCCCACCGCACAGCGACAGCAACAGCGCCCCGCAAAGCGGTAGCGCCACCCACAGCCGCCAGTCCGGTGACCACGGGAAATCAAATACCTTGGTTTGCAGCATCGCCAGCGCGGTCTCCGCGCCGATGGCCGCCACCAGACCGGAAATCGCCCCCAGCAGAGCAAACTCCGCCCATAACGTCAGGCGCAACAGAGACTTTCCGGCACCGAGTGTGCGATAGACCACCAGCTCCTGGTGACGCTGGCGCATGCCAACCTGAACCTGGGCCAATAGCAGCAGCACGCCGCAGGCGGTGACCAGCACCACCATCACCTCCAGCGCCCGACTGACCTGCGCCAGCACTTGACCAACCTGTTTTAAGATAGCGCCAATATCCAGCAGGCTCACCGTCGGGAATTCACGGTTTAGCTGAGTCAGCAGCGTCGTACCGTGGTCCCAGCGGAAGCTGGTGAGCCAGCTCTGCGGCTGACCGTCCAGCGCGCCGTCCGGGAAGATAAAGAAGAAGTTCGGCCGCAGGCTTTCCCAATCCACCTTGCGAATGCTGCTCACCTTCGCCGTAACGTCCTGAGTATCACCGGTGAAGGTTACGCTATCGCCGAGGCCAATATTCAGCCGCTGCGCCAACCCTTCCTCAATAGAGACTTCCCCGGTTTTCGGCGGCCAGACGCCCGCCACCAGCGGGTTATGCTGCGGCCGCTGATTTTGCCAGGTGAGGTTCAACTCGCGGTTCAACGATTCATCTTTATTCCCTTCGGTGCTATGACCGTTGATCTGGGTGAGGCGCGCGCGGACGATCGGGTAAAACGCCGCCGGGATCACCTGATGCTCCGCCAGGAAGGTTTTCACCTCACTCACCTGTTCCGGGGCAATGTTGATCAGGAAATAGTTCGGGCTTTCCGGCGGTAACTGCTGCTGCCAGCGATCCAGCAGATCGCCGCGCAGCACCAGCAGCAGAGCCAGTAGCATAAACGAGAGCGAGAACGCGGCCAGTTGGCTAAGCGTCGACCACGGCTGGCGCAGCAGACGATTCACCGCCAGGCGCAACGGCAGCGCGCGCAGGGTGAGGCGCTTCAACACCTTCAGCAGCAGCCAGCCCACTAGCCCGCACAGCGCCGCCAGCACCACCGCACCTGCCAGCACCGACCACAGCAGCGGGCTACCGCCCATCAGCCATGCCAGCAGCACCACGGTGACAATACAGACCAACGGCAGATAGATTTTCAGCGGCCAGACGTTGGCGACGATATCCTGACGCAGCACGCGCAGCGGCTGAGTTGCCAGCAGCAATCGATATGGACGTAACCCGACCAGCAGCGAAATCACCGTCATTGACCCCACTGCCCACAGCCACGGCCAGGCGCTGGCGGCAGGTAACGCCGCTGGCAGCACCGGCTTGAGTAGCGCCAGCAGCACCGATTCAAACAGCAGACCCATCGCACCACCCGCCAGCGCTGAGAGCGCCAGTAGCAGCACCCACTGGCCGATAATCAGCTTACGCAGCTGCGCTCGCCCGGCACCTAACGTTTTCAGTACCGCCACCAGATCGTAGCGACTGCGGCAGTAGTGACCCATGGCCACCGCCACGGCGGCGACCGCCAGCAGCAGCGTCAGCAACGCGGAGAGCAGCAGGAACTGCTGGGAACGCTGCAGCGATTTGCCTAACGCGCCGTCGTCCTGATCCGGGCCAATCCAGCGATGTTCCGGCTTCAGCTGTGGCAACAGCCAGCTTTCATAGCTGGCAAGCTGCGCGGGGGTGCCGGCAAATTTATAACTCCAGCTTACCCGGCTGCCGGGCTGTACGGCACCGGTTTTCGCCACGTCGGCCAGGTTCATCATCAGCCGGGGCGCCATCTGGAACGGGTTAAAGCCGCTATCAGGTTCCTGCACCACTTCCCCGGCAATGCGCAGCGTGGCATCGCCCACGTCAAGGTTATCGCCGGTTTTCAGATTCAGCAGCGCCATCAGCCGGGGCGCAAGCAGCACCGTTCCCGCCTGCGGTTTGAGGCCCGCCGGTGCGGTTTGCAGGTCGCCATACAGCGGGTAACTGTCATCGACCGCCTTCACGTCGGCAAGCTGCGGCGTGTCGCCCGCCCAGGTCATGGTGGAGAAGTTGATCTGTTCGCCAACCGTCAGCCCCTGAGCGCGCGCGCGTTCAATCCACTGCGCCGGTACTTCGCGAGAACTGCGCAGCACCCGGTCGCCCGCCATATACTCACGGCTTTGTTGATTGAGCCCTTTGTCCATGCGGTCGCTGATGCTGCCCAGCGCCAGCACGCAGGCCACCGCCAGGCTCAGCGCCAGCCAGACAATCAGCAGCGACGGCGAGCGCCACTCCCGCCAGAACCAACGTAAAATCATGCCTCCTCCCGTAGCTGCCCGTCGACCAGCCGCAGCCGTCGGTCGCAGCGTGCGGCAAGCTGCGCATCGTGGGTGACCAGAATCAATGTGGTGCCGTGTTCGCGGTTGAGCGAGAACAACAGGTCGGCGATTTTATCCCCGGTCTGGCGGTCAAGGTTACCGGTCGGTTCGTCGGCAAACAGCAGATCCGGGCGACCGTTAAAGGCACGAGCCAGCGCCACGCGCTGCTGCTCGCCGCCGGAAAGCTGCGCCGGAAGGTGGTGCAGACGCTTGCCTAGCCCCAACTGTTCCAGTAACGCCTTCGCCCCCTGACGGCTTTGGCCGTCGCTTTCACCGCGCAGCAGCGCGGGCAGCTCGACGTTCTCCAGCGCATTCAGCGTGGGGATCAGCATGAAAGACTGAAAAACAAAGCCGATATGCTGGGCGCGCAGTCGCGCTCGCGCCTCTTCATCGAGCTTATCCAGCGGATGCCCCAGCAGCTTCACCTCGCCACTGCTGCCATCATCCAGCCCGGCCAGAATCGCCAGCAGCGTCGACTTCCCGGAACCCGACTCGCCAATTAAAGCAAGGGTTTGCGCCGGTTTGACAATCAGGTTAACTCCGGTAAGGATGGAAAGCTCATGCTCCCCCTGACCGACGGATTTCTTAAGATGATGCACTTCAAGTACGTTTTCCGCTGGCATTTGCCTGTCCTGTTTTTGATTCTGTTTAGCCTGCGCGCCGCGGCGGCGGACACGCTGTTAGTGCTTGGCGACAGCCTTAGCGCGGGCTATCGCATGGCGGCCAATACGGCCTGGCCGGCGCTGTTGAACGATAAATGGCAGCCTGACATTACGGTGGTAAACGCCAGTATTAGCGGCGATACCTCAGACCAGGGGCTGGCACGCCTGCCTGCGCTGCTGCAACAGCATAAACCGCAATGGGTGCTGGTTGAACTCGGCGGCAACGATGGCCTGCGCGGTTTTCAACCACAGCAAACCGAGAAAACGCTGCGTACTATTTTGCAGCAGGTAAAGGCCGCCCATGCCCAACCGTTATTAATGCAAATTCGTCTGCCAGCAAACTACGGACGCCGCTATAATGAGGCGTTCAGCGCTGTATATCCGCAGCTCGCCAGCGAGTTTTCTATCCCACTGCTGCCCTTCTTCATGGAAGAGGTCTATCTCAAGCCGCAGTGGATGCAGGATGATGGCATTCATCCCAATCGTGACGCCCAGCCGTTTATTGCAGACTGGATGGCGACACGCCTGGCTCCATTAGTTAATCACGATGCCGGAAAGTAAAGCGGTGTCTTCAGGTAAAGTTATGCAAAAATCGGTCTTAATTACAGGATGTTCCAGCGGGATTGGCCTCGAAAGCGCGTTAGAACTGAAACGCCAGGGCTTTCGCGTACTGGCCGCCTGCCGCAAACCCGATGATGTGAAGCGCATGAACGGCATGGGGTTTACCGGAATATTGCTCGACCTCGACAGCCCGGAAAGCGTCGATAACGCCGCGGAGCAGGTCATCGCCCTGACCAATAACCGCCTGTTTGGCCTGTTTAATAACGCCGGATATGGCGTCTATGGTCCACTGGAGAGCATCAGCCGCGCGCAGATGGTGCAGCAGTTTTCCGCCAACTTTTTCGGCGTCCACCAGCTGACCATGCGCCTGCTGCCGGCGATGATCCCGCACGGCGAAGGCCGTATCGTCATGACCTCATCGGTGATGGGGCTGATTTCCACCCCGGGCCGTGGCGCCTATGCCGCCAGCAAATATGCGCTGGAGGCCTGGTCTGATGCGCTGCGCATGGAGCTGCGCCATACGGGGGTGAAGGTCAGCCTGATTGAACCCGGCCCCATTCGCACCCGCTTTACGGAAAACGTTAACCAGACCAGTGATAAGCCGGTGGAGAATCCCGGCATTGCCGCGCGCTTCACCCTTGGCCCGGACGCGGTGGTGGAGAAAGTTCGCCATGCATTTATCAGCGATAAACCGAAGCTGCGCTATCCGGTCACCCTGGTCACCCACGCGGTTGGCTGGCTGAAACGCCTGCTGCCGGGGCGCGCGATGGACAAAATTCTGCAGGGCTAAGTTGAAGCCGACGCTTTTGCCCCCATCTCGAATATAAACCGACTACAGAGAAAGACTTATGTCCGTACAGAATATCGTCAACATTACTGAAGCTAATCTCCACCAGACGCTGGAGCAGTCCGTTACCACACCGGTGCTGTTCTACTTCTGGTCAGACCGTAGCCAGCACTGCCTGGATCTGACGCCGGTGCTGGAAAATCTGGCCGCGCAGTACAACGGTCAGTTTATTCTGGCGAAGGTCGACTGCGATGCCGAGCAAATGGTCGCCTCTCAGTTTGGCCTGCGCTCCATCCCGACCGTTTACCTGTTCCAGAACGGTCAGCCGGTTGACGGCTTCCAGGGCCCTCAGCCGGAAGAAGCGATTCGCGCACTGCTCGATAAAGTGCTGCCTCGTGAAGAAGAGCTGAAAGCACAGCAGGCGCTGGCGCTGATTCAGGAAGGCAACCATGCCGACGCGCTGCCGCTGCTGAAAGATGCCTGGCAGCTCTCCGGTCAGGACAGTCAGATTGGTCTACTGCTGGCGGAAACGCAAATTGCGCTTAACCGTTCAGAAGAGGCCGAAGCCGTGCTGAAAACCATTCCGCTGCAGGATCAGGATACCCGCTATCAAGGGCTGGTTGCGCAGATTGAGCTGCTGAAGCAGGCGGCGGACACGCCGGAAATTCAGCAGTTGCAGCAAGAAGTAGCGGCCAACCCGGACGACGCGACGCTGGCCTCGAAGCTAGCACTTCAGTTGCATCAGGTGGGTCGTAACGAAGAGGCGCTGGAGCTGCTGTTCAGCCATCTGCGCAAAGATTTAGGCGCGGCGGACGGTCAGGCGCGCAAAATGCTGCAGGAAATTCTGGCCGCGCTGGGTACCGGTGATGCGTTGGCGTCGAAGTATCGTCGTCAGCTGTATTCGCTGCTGTACTAACCGTGCAATCCCGGCGGCGCTGCGCATGGCCGGGCTACAATTGTAGGTAGCCCGGCCAAGCGCAGCGCCGCCGGGAAATCTCACATTATGTGCGTTTCTTCAACTGCGTCACCACCAACTGGTGGCGGGCGTTGTAAAACTTCCGGTAAGTCAGATAACAGGCAATAATGGTCGACAGGCTGGCGGTTGAGAGCAGCATAAACGTCACCATAATCTGATACTTAATCGCTTTTACCGGGTCGATACCGGCAAAAATCAGCCCGGACATCATCCCCGGCAAACTCACCAATCCTACCGTTTTTGCCGAATCTACGGTCGGGATCAGCGATGCGCGAATACTTTCGCGAATCAACCGCGCCGACGCCATTTTCGGCGTTGCCCCCAGGCTTAGCTTCTCCTGAATCTGCTGCTGTTCAGCGCTAAAACGCTGCCCCAGGTTGTTGTAGCACAGCCCCACCGCAATCATCGCGTTACCGGCAATCATCCCGGAAATCGGGATCACCTGCATCGGTACAAACGCAATCGAGCCGGAGAACACCAGCACCGCCAGCGTTAGCCCGGCGCCGGTAGTAATGGCAATAAATGATGACACAAACGCTTTATCGATATATTTGCTGCGCTTTTGCGCGTTGTACGCCGCGTTGAAGCAGATGAACAGCACCATGCATAGCGTCAGCACCGCGTGGTTTACGTTGAAGATATACTTCAGCACGTAGCCAACGATAATCAGCTGCACCACCGCCCGGCAGATACTCCAGATAATGTCTTTTTCCAGCGCCAGCTTTTCCCGGTAGCTGACCAGGATGGCAACCAGCACCAACACCATTGACAGCGCCAGCGACTGGTTAGTGATGATATGTTCGCTATTCATTGACCGCCTCCTGATGCGAAGGCAGCGTCACCACTTCATCCGCATGGCTAATTTCATCTTTATCGTGGGTCACCCACAGCACCGCAACCTGCTGGTCACGCACATACTGATGAATAATCTCATTCACGTTCTTTTTATTTTGCTCGTCCAGTGCGCTGGTAATTTCATCCAGCAGCAGCACCTTGGGTAAAAATTGCAGGTTACGAATGAGCGACACCCGCTGCTTTTCCCCGCCGGAGAGATCGCTAATCGATTTCGACAGCGTCTCTTCCGGCAGGCCAAATTGCGCCAGCTGCGTCAGAAAACGATCCGGCTCAGGATTTTTATTGCGAATCTGCCACGGGAAAATAAAGTTGTCGTAAACCGTATCGCCAAACAGCGCCGGAGTTTGTGCACAGTAGGAAACCTGCTGGCGATAAGCTTCCGGGGTTAATGCGTTGATATCCTGGCCTTCAAATAGAATCTTCCCATCGGTGGGTGAAAGCAGCGAGGCGATAATTTTTAATAAGGTGCTTTTGCCGCAGCCGGAGGGCCCGGTAATCAGCTTAAACTCACCGGGGGCCACGCTTAAATTAATCTTATCAAGGACCGTTTTCTCGCCAATATGAAAGCTCACCTGCTCAAGCTGTAAAATCGCGCTATTTTCCTTCATTGCTTTATTTTGTCCTGAAGCTGACTTTTGTGGCTCTAGTGTAACCCCTATTTATTTCAGGGGGCGAATTTCCCCTGCATAGCCGATATACTTGAACAGGTTACGGACAGTTAAACAGGAGGTTTTATGCTGATATTTATCCCGGTTCTTATCTTCGTCGCGCTGGTGATTGTCGCGGCGGGCGTCAAAGTTGTGCCTCAGGGCTACCAATGGACGGTCGAACGTTTTGGTCGCTACACCAAAACCCTGCACCCTGGTTTAAGCCTGGTGGTGCCGTTTATGGATCGCATCGGCCGCAAAATCAATATGATGGAGCAAGTGCTCGATATTCCTTCTCAGGAAGTCATCTCTAAAGATAACGCCAACGTCTCGATTGATGCCGTTTGCTTTATTCAGGTGATCGATGCGCCAAAAGCGGCCTATGAGGTCAGCAACCTTGAGCTGGCCATCATCAACCTGACGATGACCAACATTCGTACCGTCCTCGGGTCGATGGAGCTCGACGAAATGCTCTCCCAGCGTGACAACATAAACACGCGTCTGTTGCATATCGTCGATGAAGCGACCAACCCGTGGGGCATCAAAATCACTCGTATCGAGATTCGCGACGTACGCCCACCGGCAGAACTGATCGACGCCATGAACGCACAGATGAAGGCCGAACGTACCAAGCGTGCCTATATCCTCGAAGCGGAGGGGATTCGCCAGGCACAAATCGTCAAAGCCGAAGGTGAAAAACAGGCGCAGATCCTGACCGCAGAAGGTGAGCGCCAGTCGGCGTTCCTGCAGGCGGAAGCGCGTGAACGTTCAGCGCAGGCGGAAGCCACAGCAACCAAGATGGTATCCGAGGCGATTGCCGCCGGCGACATTCAGGCGGTGAACTACTTTGTGGCGCAGAAATACACCGATGCGCTGCAGCAGATTGGCTCCGCCAATAACAGCAAAGTGGTGATGATGCCGCTGGATGCCAGCAGCCTGATGGGCTCAATCGCCGGGATCGCCGAGCTGATTAAAGACAGCGCCAGCGAACGGAAATCATCATGATCGCCCTGGTGCTCACGCACCCGCATCTCTTCTGGCTGAGCCTGGGCGGCCTGCTGCTGGCGGCAGAAATGCTCGGCGGCAGCGGTTATCTGCTGTGGAGCGGCGTGGCGGCGGCGGTCACCGGCATCATCACCTGGCTGTTGCCGATCGGTTGGGAGTGGCAGGGTACGCTGTTTGCCGTGCTTACGTTGCTGGCAGCCTGGCTGTGGTGGAAGTGGTTGAGCCGCCGCACGAACCGCCAGCGCCCGGCTGAAGGCCAGCTTAACCAGCGTGGACAGCAACTGCTGGGCCAGCGCTTTACGCTGGATAACGCGCTGGTTAACGGTCGTGGTCATATGCGGGTCGGCGATAGCTCCTGGCCGGTTGCCGCCGATGACGACCTGCCCGCCGGCAGTAAAGTAGAGGTGATTGCGGTGGAAGGGATCGTCCTGCGAATCAGGCTCTCCCCTCCTCGCTAATCGTCAGGCCTGGGTTTTACGGTGACAGCAGCCGGAAAGATTATCAATAATCGGACAATCGGCGCTGTCATCTCCCGGGCAGGACGCTGCCAGCGAAAGCAGCTGATCGCGCATCGCCTGCAGGTCGCTGATATGGCGTTCAATATCCGCCACCTTTTGCAGCGTATAGGCCTTCACGTCGGCACTGTGGCGCTTTGGGTCGTTAAACAGATTCACCAGCTCGCCGCACTCCTCCAGATTAAACCCTACCTGCCGCGCCTGACGCAGCAGCGTAAACTCATCAAGGTGTTTCTGCGTGTAGCTGCGGTAGCCGTTTTCACTGCGCAGCGGCGGCGTGACCAGCCCCTTCTCTTCATAAAAGCGAATCGCTTTGCTGGTTAAACCGGTTTTTTTGGCAACATCACTGATATTCACATTTCCCCCTTGACCTTCCCCTTGCTGGAAGGTTTAACCTTCACAACTGTAGACCATAAGGTGAATTTGGTCATCCATTATTGAGGAAAGTGATATGTCTCAAACCATCGATCTAGCCCTGGACGGTTTGTCCTGTGGCCACTGCGTGAAACGCGTAAAAGAGAGCCTGGAGCAGCGTTCTGACGTTGACCATGCGGAAGTGACTATCGAAGCCGCGCACGTGACCGGTAGCGCCAGCGCTGAAGCGCTGATCGAAACCATTAAACAAGCCGGTTATGGTGCGGAGTTAAGCCACCCAAAGGCTAAACCGCTGGCAGAGTCATCACTCCCGTCGGAAGCACTGACAGCGGCCACCCCTGAGCTTCCGGCAGCGCAGGAACTGGATGACAGCCAACAATTGCTGATCAACGGTATGAGCTGCGCCAGCTGCGTTTCCCGGGTACAAAATGCGTTGCAGGCCGTACCGGGCGTCGTACAGGCACGGGTAAACCTGGCGGAGCGCACGGCCCTGGTCATGGGTAGCGCCTCCGCCGGTGATTTAGTCCAGGCGGTGGAAAAAGCGGGATACGGCGCGGAAGCGATTGAGGACGATCTCAAGCGCCGCGAACGTCAGCAGGAAACCGCACTGGCGACCATGAAACGTTTTCGCTGGCAGGCGATTGTTGCTCTGCTGGTCGGCATTCCGGTGATGGTCTGGGGGATGATCGGCGACAACATGATGGTCTCCGACGATAACCGCTCCCTATGGCTGGTCATCGGTCTCGTCACCCTGGCAGTGATGGTGTTTGCCGGTGGTCATTTTTACACCAGCGCATGGAAAAGCCTGAAGAATCGTACCGCAACGATGGACACCCTCGTCGCCTTAGGTACCGGCGTCGCGTGGCTCTACTCGATGAGCGTCAACTTGTGGCCGCAGTGGTTCCCGATGGAAGCCCGCCACCTCTATTACGAAGCCAGCGCCATGATTATCGGCCTGATAAACCTCGGGCATATGCTGGAAGCGCGCGCACGTCAGCGCTCCTCCCGGGCGCTGGAAAAGCTGCTCGACCTGACGCCGCCGACCGCCCGCGTGGTCACGGAAGACGGTGAAAAAACCGTGCCGCTGGCCGACGTTCAGCCGGGCATGATCTTACGTCTGGCAACCGGTGACCGCGTTCCGGTTGAC
The DNA here is from genome assembly GCF_019584505.1 of Kluyvera sp. EC_51. Classification (NCBI taxonomy): domain Bacteria; kingdom Pseudomonadati; phylum Pseudomonadota; class Gammaproteobacteria; order Enterobacterales; family Enterobacteriaceae; genus Kluyvera; species Kluyvera sp. EC_51. Next base: position 292,629 of record NZ_VDAG01000006.1, read on the forward strand.
GGTGAAATTACCCAGGGCGAAGCCTGGTTTGATGAAGCCATGTTGACCGGTGAGCCAATCCCGCAGCAAAAAGGCGACGGCGACAGTATTCATGCCGGTACCGTCGTAGAAGATGGTTCGGTGCAGTTCCGCGCAAGTGCCGTAGGCAGCCACACGACGCTGTCACGCATTATTAAGATGGTACGTCAGGCACAGAGCAGCAAGCCGGAAATCGGCCAACTGGCGGATAGAATCTCCGCCGTGTTCGTGCCGGTGGTGGTGGCGATTGCGATTTTCAGCGCCGCTATCTGGTACTTCTTTGGCCCGGCACCGCAGATTGTCTATACCCTGGTTATCGCCACGACGGTACTGATTATCGCCTGTCCGTGTGCGCTGGGTCTGGCAACGCCGATGTCGATTATTGCCGGCGTCGGTCGCGCCGCAGAGTACGGCGTACTGGTACGTGATGCCGATGCGCTTCAGCGCGCCAGTGAGTTAACCACCCTGGTGTTTGATAAAACCGGTACCCTGACCGAAGGCAAACCGCAGGTTGTTGCGGTCAAAACGCTCGGGGCAATTAGCGAAGCCACCGCGCTGCGTCTCGCCGCCGCACTGGAACAGGGGTCGAACCACCCGCTGGCCCGCGCTATTGTGGAAAAAGCGGATGAACGAACGCTGCCACAGGTTAACGCCTTCCGCACCCTGCGTGGGCTGGGCGTGAGCGGTGAATCCGACGGGCACACCCTGCTGCTCGGCAACCAGGCGCTGCTACATGAACACCAGGTCGTGACCCGCGAACTGGACGATGAGATGGCTCAGCAGGCCGCTCGGGGTGCCACGCCGGTGCTGCTGGCGATCGACGGTAAAGCCGCCGCGCTGTTCGCCATTCGTGACCCGCTGCGCAGCGATAGCGTTGCCGCGCTGCAGCGCCTGCACCGTGAAGGCTATCGTCTGGTGATGCTGACCGGGGATAACCCCGTCACCGCCAACGCGATTGCCAAGGAAGCAGGTATTGATGAGGTGATTGCCGGGGTACTGCCGGACGGGAAAGCGCAGGCGATTAAAGATCTGCAGGCGCAGGGCCAGAAGGTCGCGATGGTCGGTGACGGTATCAACGATGCGCCAGCGCTGGCGCAGGCCGACGTCGGTATCGCCATGGGCGGCGGCAGCGATGTGGCGATTGAAACCGCGGCGATTACGCTGATGCGCCATAGCCTGGTCGGCGTCGCCGATGCGCTAGCCATTTCCCGCGCCACGCTGCGGAATATGAAGCAGAACCTGCTCGGGGCGTTTGTCTATAACTCGCTGGGCATTCCGATTGCCGCCGGGATCCTCTGGCCGCTGACCGGCACGCTGCTGAATCCGGTGGTTGCCGGGGCGGCGATGGCGCTCTCCTCCATTACGGTGGTGAGCAACGCCAACCGCCTGCTGCGCTTCAAACCTAAGCAGTAACCCACCGTCCCTCCCGCCATCGGGAGGGACGCGTTTGCACCTTTTCCCCCATCGCGCTAGCATGAGATTTTCCTTCCAGGGAGCGCGGATGAGCCTGTTAAATCAACTACAACGCCTGTGGCGCACGCTGCGCGGTTCACCCTACAGCTGGCCTGCGCTGGACGTCACCTTGCCCGGCGGCCGCCACCTGCATCTGGTGGGCAGCATTCATATGGGGACCCGCGACATGGCCCCCCTTCCCGCTAAGTTACTGAAAAAACTTCATCAGGCCGATGCGCTTATTGTTGAAGCGGATATCTCGGGTAACGAAACGCCCTTCAGCGACCTGCCAGAATACCCGCCGCTGCGCGAACGGCTCAGCGCAGCGCAGTTTAGCCAACTTGAAAAACTCAGCGATGAGATGGGGATGCCGCTGTATCGCTTTGATACCCAGCCGCTGTGGCAGGTGGCGATGGTGCTGCAGGCCACTCAGGCGCAAAAGCTGGGGCTGCGCCCGGATTACGGCATTGACTATCAATTGCTGCAGGCGGCTCGCGAAACGTCGCTGCCGGTGAAGGAGCTGGAAGGGGCCGACAGTCAGATAGCGCTGCTCTGCGAACTTCCCGACGGCGGCATGGCGCTGCTCGACGATACGCTGACGCACTGGCACACCAACGCTCGGCTGCTGCAGGTGATGATCGGCTGGTGGTTAGAACAGCCGCCATCCAACGGTACGGCTTCGCTGCCCAATACCTTTAGCCAGTCGCTGTATGATGTGTTGATGGTGAAACGCAATGAGGCCTGGCGCGATGCGCTGCTGGCGCTGCCGCCGGGGCGCTATGTGGTCGCCGTAGGGGCGCTACATTTGTACGGGGAAGGTAACCTGCCGCAGATGCTGGGATAAAAAAATGGCCAATATCTCTATTGGCCCGTCAAAGAGGAATTTCATCATTATTATTATCCCGGAGTTCGCACTCCGGATCTTTCGATTGTCGCTCAAAGTTGCCGCAACTGCCAATACCTATTGCGCAAGATTATACTATTTTTTAGTGCATTTTTGGGCGTATGCTGGCTGCATATCACGTCTGTAGTAAGAAGGAACGTTATGACTCCCGCAGTTAAGCTACTCGAAAAGAACAAGATCCCGTTCAACATCCACGCCTACGATCACGATCCGCATGAGACCAACTTTGGCGACGAAGTGGTGCGTAAATTAGGACTGAATGCCGACCAGGTTTACAAAACCCTGCTGGTGGCAATGAACGGCGACATGAAACAGCTCGCCGTGGCGGTGACGCCGGTTGCCGGGCAGTTGGATTTGAAGAAAGTGGCCAAGGCGTTAGGCGCCAAAAAGGTCGATATGGCCGACCCAATGGTGGCGCAGCGCGTGACCGGTTATCTGGTGGGCGGCATTAGCCCGCTAGGGCAGAAAAAGCGTCTGCCAACGGTGATTGATGCGCCGTCGCAGGAGTTTGCCACCATCTATGTTTCCGGCGGCAAGCGCGGGCTGGATATTGAACTGGCGGCGGTAGACTTAGCGAAGATTCTTGGCGCGACGTTTGCGGATATTGCGCGTCGGGATTGATGGGTGCGGCTTGTCCCCCTCACCCTAACCCTCTCCCCAACGGGGAGAGGGAATAAAGACTCAAACCTTACTGCCAGCTCACTTCCCCTTTCGGTTCGTAAGCATTCACATCTAACGGTGAGTTCTGCTCAATATACTGCTTGAGCACCTCGGCATCGATAAACCCGGTATTCACATATCCCGGTTTACTATCAATCTTCGGATAGCCATCACCGCCGGTAGCGTTAAAGCTCAAGGTCGCCATGCGATAGGTTTTCGCTGGGTCGACCGGTTCACCTTTGATTTTCAGATCCTGAAGCTGCCCATCTTTGGCCACAAAGCTCACGTTAGCAAACTGCGGATAAGCACCGGAATCCGGCTTCATCTGGGCGACAGCGGTCAGATACTCAGTGACCTCTTTGCCGTTCATATCGGCATATACCACCACGTTGCCAAACGGCTGCACTTTCAGCACGCTCTTGTAGGTGATATTTCCCTCTTCAATGGAATCACGAATGCCGCCGCCGCTCATCACGCCAAAGTCAGCGCCAGTGCGCGCCATCTGTGCGGCGAGAATCAGTCGTCCCATATTGGTTTGCACAAAGCGAACCTTGCTCCGATCCCCTTCCAGATGCCCGTTGACGCTGCCCACTTTTACATCCAACTGCGCTTTGCCTTTACTCTGGAACGGCGTTAACAGCGAGAGCATCTGCGGATTTTCCGGGATTTGTGGCGTGTAAAGTACGCGCTCACTCTGCCCGTTATCGTAGGTCACCTTTTTCTTCAGGTTCACCGGAATCAGCTGATAGTGCACCAGTTTCATCTCACCATTGCGGAACTCAAAGTCGGCGCGACCAACGTATTTGCCCCACTCATGCGCCTGCACAATCCAGATACCGTTCTGTTTGTCCGGCGCGCACGGGGTGCCCGGCACGTAGTCGACCTGCTTTTTATTCTCCGATGCCATGCAGACCGGATCCTGTGAGTGACCACCCACAATCATCGCCAGCGAGCCCGCAGGCAGGCTGCGTGCCATTTCGACATCGCCCGGCGCGTTAGAACCGTGCTCGCCGTTATCGTAATGGCCCATGTGGGTCGTTGCCAGAATCAGATCCGGCTTCTCTTTTTGCTGCAACTCCTGAATCACAACTTTGGCTTCTTCCGCCGGTTTGCGGAATTCAATATCGGTGAAATATTCCGGGTTGCCAATTTTGGCGGTGTCATCGGTGGTTAAGCCAATAACGGCAATTTTAAGATCCTGGCGTTTGAAAATCGCCCAGGGTTTAAACAGGCGTTCGCCAGTGCTTTTCTGATAGATGTTGGCAGAGAGGAACGGGAATTTGGCCCATTTTTCCTGCTGGCGCAGCACGCTCATCGGATTATCGAATTCGTGGTTACCCACGGCCATCGCATCGTAGCCCACCAGGTTCATGCCGCGGAAATCAGGCTCGGCGTCCTGAAGGTCGGACTCTGGAACCCCAGTGTTAATATCACCGCCTGAGAGCAGCAGCACGCTCCCCCCTTCAGCCGCCACCTCTTTACGAATGCCGTCCACCAGCGTTTTTTGCGCCGCCAGTCCATATTCGCCGTATTCGCTGCGCCAGAAATGGCCGTGATGATCGTTGGTATGCAGGATGGTGATTTTATAGGTTTTATCTTGCTGATAAGCCTGAGAAGGTAAGCTGACTAAAGACAATGCAGACAGCATCGCCAGCGCCACGCCCCGTTTGACGAAATGCATGTTTCTCTCCCTGAGTGAATAACCATCGCCGAAATTACAATGCTCTGAAATATTAGTCTAATTTGTTTTCAGAAATGAGACTTCCTTCAAACGTATTAGACAGGTATCTTAGTCTGATAATTATTATTAAAGCGTATATCCCCAACATCGCACTATTAATTACAAGTGGAATCTATGGCAATTTCTGAAACCAGCCCTACGCGGCCTGGCCCGGCTGCGTCTTCGCAGAAGGGTCGTACCTCATTTGGTATTCTGGGGGCAATAAGCCTCTCCCATCTGCTCAACGATATGATTCAGTCGTTGATTCTGGCGATCTATCCGCTGCTTCAGTCGGAGTTTTCGCTCAGCTTCGTGCAGATCGGGATGATTACCCTGACCTTCCAGCTCACCTCATCGCTGTTCCAGCCGGTTATCGGCTATATCACCGATAAACGCTCTATGCCGTGGTCGCTACCGGTCGGCATGTGCTTTACCCTAAGCGGCCTGGTACTGCTGGCGCTGGCGAGCAGCTTCGGCGGGGTTCTGCTGGCGGCAGCGCTGGTCGGCACCGGTTCATCGGTGTTCCACCCGGAGTCCTCCCGCGTGGCGCGTATGGCCTCCGGTGGTCGTCACGGCCTGGCGCAGTCCATCTTCCAGGTGGGCGGCAATTTCGGCAGCTCGCTGGGGCCATTGCTGGCGGCGGTGATTATCGCGCCTTATGGCAAAGGCAACGTCGCCTGGTTCGTACTGGCCGCGCTGCTGGCAATCGTCGTTCTGGCGCAGGTTAGCCGCTGGTACGCGGCGCAGCATCGTTTAGCGAAAGGCAAACCTAAAACCGTTATCGTTAACCCGCTGCCGAAAAATAAAGTGGTGCTGGCCGTTTTCATTCTGCTGATGCTGATTTTCTCCAAATACTTCTATATGGCGAGCATTAGCAGCTACTACACCTTTTATCTGATGCAAAAATTCGGATTATCGGTACAAAACGCCCAGATTCATCTCTTTGCCTTCCTGTTTGCGGTTGCCGCAGGGACCGTGATTGGCGGGCCAGTCGGCGATAAGATTGGCCGTAAATATGTTATTTGGGGCTCTATCCTCGGCGTAGCGCCATTTACCCTCCTTTTACCCTACGCCACCCTTTGGTGGACGGGGATTTTGACGGTAATTATTGGATTTATCCTCGCCTCGGCGTTTTCCGCCATTCTGGTGTACGCGCAGGAGCTATTACCGGGTCGTATCGGCATGGTTTCTGGGCTGTTCTTCGGTTTCGCCTTTGGGATGGGTGGCCTGGGTGCCGCGGTGCTGGGGCTGATTGCAGACCACACCAGCATCGACCTGGTGTATAAAATATGCGCCTTCCTACCATTAATCGGTATGTTGACCATATTCTTACCTGATAACCGCCAAAAACACTGATTTTCTGGCAGCCAAACGTCTGTTTTGGCTGCCTTCTTTCTCCCGCAAGCACTCGTCACCTCTGACTTTCCGCATTCAACTTTCTTATTTGTGCCATTTACTCCTCAAAATTCAAATTTTTAGTTAAATTCAAGAATTATTCACAAACAAAATGACCGGAATTGTCATAAACTATTACAAGGCTTTTTGGTTTTCAGGCTGTTCCGGCATTCTGCGCCAAAAATGGGACCACGCATCACGACGAAAGGAGACGGAATGCATCACGCCACACCGCTAATCACCACCATTGTTGGTGGCCTTGTGCTCGCTTTTTTCCTTGGCATGATTGCCAATAAGTTAAGAATTTCTCCACTGGTAGGATATTTGTTAGCGGGCGTACTGGCCGGACCGTTTACTCCAGGATTTGTCGCTGATACCAAACTGGCCCCTGAACTGGCGGAACTAGGCGTTATTCTGCTGATGTTTGGCGTGGGTCTCCATTTCTCGCTCAAGGATCTGATGGCGGTAAAGTCAATAGCCATCCCCGGAGCGATTGCGCAGATAGCCGTCGCCACCCTGCTCGGTATGCTGCTCTCCACCTTCTTAGGCTGGTCGATGATGACCGGTATCGTCTTTGGTCTGTGTCTCTCCACTGCCAGTACCGTGGTGCTGCTGCGCGCGCTGGAAGAACGACAGCTTATCGATAGCCAGCGCGGGCAAATCGCCATCGGCTGGCTGATTGTTGAAGACCTGGTAATGGTGCTGACCCTAGTGCTACTGCCAGCCGTCGCCGGCATGATGGAAAAAGAGAATATCGGCTTCGCCTCACTGGCGATTGATATGGCCATCACCATCGGTAAAGTGGTGGCGTTTATCGCCATTATGATGCTGGTTGGCCGCCGTCTGGTGCCGTGGATCCTCTCCCGCAGCGCCGCAACCGGTTCTCGCGAACTGTTTACCCTTTCGGTGCTGGCGCTGGCGCTGGGGATTGCCTTCGGCGCGGTTGAGTTGTTCGATGTCTCCTTTGCGCTGGGCGCGTTCTTCGCCGGGATGGTGCTGAACGAATCCGAGCTGAGCCACCGTGCTGCCCACGATACGCTGCCGCTGCGCGATGCGTTTGCGGTCTTGTTCTTCGTCTCCGTCGGTATGCTGTTCGACCCGCTGATTCTGATTGAGCAGCCTCTGGCGGTGCTGGCAACGCTTGCCATCATCATCTTCGGCAAGTCGTTGGCGGCCTTCGGCCTGGTGCGTCTGTTCGGCCACTCTCAGCGTACCGCGTTAACCATCGCTACCAGCCTGGCGCAGATTGGTGAATTTGCCTTTATCCTTGCCGGCCTCGGTATGGCGCTGGGCCTGCTGCCACAGTCGGGGCAGAATCTGGTGCTGGCGGGTGCTATCCTCTCCATTATGCTGAACCCGGTGCTGTTCTCGGTGCTGGAAAAATACCTCGAGAAAACGGAAACCCTTGAGGAGCAGACGCTGGAAGAGGCGCTGGAAGACGAGAAGCAGATCCCGGTAGATATCTGTAACCATGCGCTGCTGGTCGGCTACGGTCGCGTTGGCAGCCTGCTCGGCGAGAAGCTGATGGCGCAGGGCATCCCGCTGGTGGTTATCGAAACCTCACGTACCCGCGTAGATGAGCTGCGCGAGCGCGGTATTCGTGCGGTGCTGGGTAATGCAGCGAACGAAGAGATCATGGACCTGGCGCATCTGGACTGCGCCCGCTGGCTGCTGCTGACCATTCCGAACGGCTACGAAGCCGGGGAGATTGTCGCCAGCGCCCGCGAGAAGTCTCCACATCTTGAGATTATCGCTCGTGCGCACTACGACGATGAAGTGGCGTATATCAGCGAGCGTGGTGCCAATGAGGTGGTGATGGGCGAGCGTGAAATTGCCAAAACGATGCTGGGGCTGCTGAGTGAGCCACCGTTGAGTGAGGCGGTTAGCGGGTAGATATGGCGATCCCGGCGGCGCTTCGCTTGGCCGGGCTACATGCTGAAGTATCCCGGGCGAGCGCTAGCGACCCCGGGAATCCGCCGAATTACCGTTCCCAGTACGCCTCTTCGAGGCTATCTTCTTTCTCCGGCAGGCCGCGCGTCAGGCGCGGTGAATGCTGGTTCAGCACCTGATAGCTTACCCGGTTTGCATACTTACACACCTGCGCCAGCGACGAGTAGGTCAGCCAGCTATGCTGGTGCTTACTGGAGTTCGGCACGTTGGAACGGTGGTAAGCGTTGGCGGTAATGTCGTGCAGCAGCGCAGCCAGCGCACCGTCGCCCGCGCCGTTGGTGTTCATGATTTTCTCAGGTCCGCCCATAAACGGCGCAATGTGCGAGTAAATACGCAGCGGGTCCTGACAATCTTTAAAGCGCACCGCGCGGCTGAATTCGTACTGGTTGAACTCGGCAATCGCCCCCGGCAGCAGCGGGTGCTGCGTTTTACGCTTGGCGTCGTTCTCGGTGAAGCCCGCCATGTACAGCCCGGTTGGCCCGGCCGTGCACAGCACCAGATCTACCCAGTCGAGCGCCTTATCCGACGCCTGCAGCGGGTCGCTAAGACCGGTTAACGCTTCGGCCTCTTCTTCATTCATCGCCAGAATCGACACGTGCTCTTTGATAAAGCTCTGCCACCACGCCGGGCTTTCGGCGATCACGAATTTGGTCCCCAGCGTCAGCACCACCGGCACGTCATATTTCTTCGCATAGGCGATGGCCTGCATGGTTGCCTCAGGCATCGGTTCACCCGGCTTACAGCGTACCAAATAGGAGGTCAGCACCAACGCAGACGCACCGGCAATCACCGATTCAGGTACGCTCTCCGGGCGCAGTTTGTTCATATGGCCCGGGCTGATGGCAAAGGTACGCTCGCCAGAATCGCTGATAAGCGTGAAGCAGCGGCCAATCGGCCCTTCCACGCCCTGCAGGTAGTTCAGGTCGGTACGACTTGAGGTGTTGCACAGATAGCGGTAGGCGTAGCCGCCGATTTCGATATTGCTGCACATCACGCCCAGCAGCACCGAGCGGTCATCCGCCAGTACCGAGTAGTTGTGCATGGTGTTGCCGATGGTGCCACCGGCAAACTGATGGGTAATGAGACCTTCGCGCACCAGTTCCTGATACAGCGCTTCGGCAACGTCATCTTCAATCACCAGAGAATGCCCGGCGCTCAAGCCGTAGCGCTGAATAAACGCATCGTCGACTTTGGCTTCAATATCCACCAGCGTCTGGTCGATACCGACAACCCAGGCGGCGCTGGTTTCACTTTCGGGTTGAATCTGCTTTAGCAGCGGATCGCGAGCGTCCACCGGGAAATAGTGTTTAGATTTGCGTTTACCGGGAAATTTCATGGTTTTTCAGGAGTGGCTGTGAACAGGCGGTGAATAGTAGCACATTCATCCGCCTGCTTGCGATCAGGTATAGGGCGCGGTCAGATTGACCATCATAGCGATATGCGCCTCATCGTCATTCAGCGCAGGAATGTATTCATACTGCTGACCACCGGCCTCCATAAAGACCTCGCGGTTCTGCACCGCAATCTCTTCCAGCGTCTCCAGACAGTCCGCTGAGAAGCCCGGGCACATCACCTGGATATGCTTCACGCCCTTCTCGCCGAGCAGCTTCAGCGTCTCGTCGGTGTACGGCGTGAGCCAGGGTTCACGGCCAAAGCGCGACTGGAAGGTCATCATCACCTTATCCGGCGAGATACCGAGGGCCGACACCAGTTCGCGGGTGGTATCGCGACAGCGCTGCGGGTAGTCATCACCTTCCTGCGCAAAACGCTGAGGAATGCCGTGATAGGAGAGCAGCAGCACATCCGGCTCGCCGTGACGGGCAAACGACGCGCGCGCGCTGGCCGCCAGCGCCTGAATATAGCCGTGGTCGGTGGCGTAGTCGCGGATAAACGAAACGCTTGGGATCGCCCGTTTGGTCGCCAGAATACGCGCCAGCTCGTCCCACACCGCCGCCACGGTGGAGCAGGAGTATTGCGGGTAGAGCGGCAGCACGATGAGATGGTCAACGCCCTGCGCCAGCAGTTCATCTACGCCGCTTTGCAGCGATGGCGTACCGTAGCTCATCCCCAGCACCACCGGAATCTCCGGCAGGCGAGCGGCAAGTGCACGCTGCTGGCGACGGCTGAACACCATCAGCGGTGAGCCCTCTTCCATCCATACGGACTGATAGAGTTTGGCCACGCGCGGCGCACGGATAGGCAGGATCACGCCGCGCAGCAACGGCCACCAAAGCAGACGAGGGGTATCAACGACGCGCTTATCGCTTAGAAACTGTGTCAGGTAGCGTTTTATCGCTTCAGGCGTTGGAGCATCGGGGGTGCCGAGGTTAACCAGCAGGATACCGGGTTTCTTATGATGCATTACCGCCTCTTATCGATTCAAATTGTTGATAATTGTAGCGGAAAAGTGAGGAAGAAAAACTAATTGCTGCGAGAGGTAAGGAGAGAATTTGCCTGATGGCCCAGCGCTTATCTGACCTACAGAGAGTCCCGTAGGTCGGATAAGGCGTTTATGTCGCCATCCGGCATCGGATGGCGGCACAATATTAGCCGAGGATCTTCGCCAGTTCAGCGCGTACGTCAGCAACGGCTTTGGTGCCGTCAACTTTTGCGTACTTGGTGTTACCTGCCTGCGCTTCTTTGGAGTAGTAGCCGATCAGCGGAGCGGTCATCTGATGGTATTCCACCAGGCGCTTACGCACGGTCTCTTCCTGGTCGTCTTTACGGGTGGTCAGCTCTTCGCCGGTCACGTCGTCTTTGCCTTCAACCTTAGGTGGGTTGAATTTAATGTGGTAAACACGGCCAGATGCCGCGTGTACGCGACGGCCAATGATACGGTCAACGATCAGCTCGTCCGGAACGTCGAATTCCAGAACGTAATCAACGTTGATGCCCGCTTCTTTCATGGCGTCTGCCTGCGGGATAGTGCGTGGGAAACCGTCCAGCAGGAAACCGTTACGGCAGTCTTCCTGAGCGATACGCTCTTTGACCAGCGCGATAACCAGTTCATCAGTGACCAGCTTGCCTGCGTCCATGATGTCTTTAGCCTGTTTGCCCAGCTCGCTGCCGGATTTTACAGCGGCGCGCAGCATATCACCGGTGGAAATTTGCGGAATGCCATATTTCTCCATGATGAACTGTGCCTGAGTTCCTTTACCCGCGCCCGGTGCGCCAAGCAGAATGATACGCATTGCGAAAATCCCCTCAAAGGTTGTCGATATTTTTTAAAAAGCGCTAAAAGATACCACCAGAACGGCGCTGGCTCAAGGAAGGCGGGACGGCTGAAACGGTTAATGGTCAGATATTTTGCGTAGCGGGAGATTTAAGGGCGCTCGCCCGGAGAAGTAGCCCGGGCGAGGCATTTATGCCGACCCCGGGGGAACCGGAGCCGAACCCGGCGTCGCGTTGCTTGGCCGGGCTACGTGATTAGGACAGGTTTATGACACCAGCAGCTGGTTCATGCGGCGGATAAACTGGTTAGGATCTTCCAGCGTACCGCGCTCGGCGAACAGCGCCTGGTCAAGCAGCAGCTCAACCCACTCTTTAAACTGCCCTTCGTCCTGGGTATCCGCGGTGCGTTTCACCAGTACGTGATCCGGGTTCAGTTCAAAGATGTATTTCACTTCCGGCGCAGCCTGGCCCGCAGCGGCAAACAGCTTCGCCATCTGGGTGCTCATTTCGTCCGCGTCGGTGGTGACGATGGCCGGGGTGTCAGTCAGACGGTGGGTCAGACGCACCTCTTTCACGCGGTCGCCCAGCAGGGTTTTCACGCGCTCAATGAACGGCGTCAGCGCTTTTTCCGCTTCTTTTGCGCTCTCGTCCACTTCATCCGCCAGCTTGTCGATAGACTCGTCGGCTTTCGCTACGGACTGGAACGGCTTACCGTCGAACTCAGTCAGGTAGTTCATCATCCACTCATCGATGCGGTCAGAAAGCAGCAGCACTTCGATGCCTTTCTTACGCAGCAGTTCCAGGTGCGGGCTGCTCTTCGCCGCGGCATAGCTGTCGGCGGTGATGTAGTAGATTTTCTCCTGCCCTTCTTTCATGCGGGACACGTAGTCGGCCAGCGACACGGTCTGCTCGGAAGAGTCAGTGTGAGTCGACGCAAAGCGCAGCAGCTTCGCAATCGCTTCCTGGTTGCCGTTGTCTTCCGCCGGGCCTTCTTTCAGCACCAGGCCGAACTGTTTCCAGAAGGTCTGGTATTTCTCGGCATCGTCTTTCGCCAGCTTATCCAGCATCTGCAGTACACGCTTGGTCAGCGCGTTACGCAGGTTACGGGTGACCGTGCTGTCCTGCAGAATTTCACGAGAGACGTTCAGCGGCAGATCGTTGGAATCTATCAGACCACGCACGAAGCGCAGGTAGTTCGGCATGAACTGCTCGGCGTCGTCCATGATGAAGACACGCTGTACGTACAGCTTCAGGCCGTGCTTATGGTCACGGTTCCACATATCCCACGGCGCCTGCGACGGGATGTACAGCAGGCTGGTGTACTCCTGCTTACCTTCCACACGGTTGTGGCTCCAGGTCAGCGGGTCGGTAAAGTCGTGGGCGATATGCTTGTAGAACTCTTTGTATTCGTCGTCGTTCAGCTCGGCTTTGTTACGCGTCCACAGCGCCTGCGCCTTGTTGATCTTCTCCCAGGAAACCACGGTTTCGCCGTCTTTCTCTTCCTGTTTTTCGATCTCTACTGGCAGCGCAATATGGTCGGAGTATTTGCTGATAACCGAACGCACGCGCCAGTCGTCGAGGAACTCGCTTTCGTCTTCACGCAGATGCAGCGTAATTTCAGTACCACGGTCTTCTTTGGTGATGTCCGCTACGGTGTATTCACCTTCACCGGCAGATTCCCAGAACACGCCGTTTTCCGGCTTATCGCCTGCGGCACGAGTACGTACGGTGACTTTATCCGCGACGATAAACGCCGAGTAAAAGCCGACGCCAAACTGGCCGATAAGCTGGCTGTCTTTCGCCTGGTCAGAGCCCATGGACTCGAGGAAAGCTTTGGTACCGGATTTAGCGATAGTCCCCAGATGGTCAATCACTTCATCGCGGTTCATGCCCACGCCGTTATCGGCAATGGTCAACGTACGCTTATCTTTATCGAAGGAGACGCGCACACGCAGTTCGCCATCGCCCTCATACAGATCCGGGTTGGACAGCGCGCGGAAGCGCAGCTTGTCGGCGGCATCTGAAGCGTTAGAGATAAGCTCACGCAGGAAGATTTCTTTATTGGAATACAGAGAATGGATCATTAGATGCAGAAGCTGTTTAACTTCTGACTGGAAGCCACGGGTTTCTTGTCCTTTCATTGCAAAATACCTCAATGCTGATTACAAGGTAAAAAAATCGATGAGAGGAAAATGGGGATGGGTAGAGAGGATTTCAAGCGAGAGCAGAAAATCCTGCTCTCGATTGATTAAAAACGAATCTTATGGCGACCGGCCAGCGAGTGCGATAGCGTGGTGCCGTCAACCATCTCCAGCTCACCGCCTACCGGCACGCCGTGGGCGATACGGCTGGCTTCAACGCCATACTGCGCGCAAAGCTCGGCGATATAGTTAGCCGTGGCTTCCCCTTCCACCGTCGGGTTGGTAGCGAGGATAATTTCGGTCAACTGCTCCGATTCCAGACGTTGCTCAAGCCTATCGAGGCCAATATCGTCCGGGCCGATGCCGTCCAACGGTGACAGGTGGCCCATCAGCACGAAGTAGCGGCCAGAAAACTGCCCGGTCTGCTCAATAGCGTAGATGTCCGCAGGACTCTCCACCACGCAGATTTGACCGTTTTCCTGACGACGCGGGTTCGAGCAGATGTTGCACACTTCCTGCTCGGTGAAGGTGCGGCAATCGGCACAGTGGCCGATTTCCGACATCGCGCGGGTTAACGCCTGCGCCAGACGCATCCCGCCGCTGCGGTCACGCTGCAGCAGGGTAAACGCCATGCGCTGTGCCGACTTCGGGCCTACGCCCGGCAGGCAGCGCAGCGCTTCCATAAGCTGTGTTAACAGCGGACTGGTTTGCATGAAGCTTCTTTCCTGTCATAGCCAATCGATCGATAGGATCAATTGCGAAAAATAAAACGCCATAGGGTAGCATCTCGCAGCCAACAAAACATCGTCAGTTGTAAATGAACGATAAAACGCCGACAGCGTTGGCCTGCCCCGGCGTGACCGCATCCTGCATTTTGATATAGTCGGCAGTAAAGGTCAGCAGTTCGCTTTCCGCCGCGCCGCCAGGGTTACTGGCGTCGGCAAAGCGAGTATATCCCTGCTCAACGTTCGTCACTCGCGAAGAGGTCAGCAGGGGAATGGCGGTATTCAGCGGCAGCCCCTCCTCTTTGCTGTCATATTTTCCTGACGTCAGGCGGAGATTCAGCTGCACGCCAATACCGCTGGCTACGCTCGAGGAGCCATCCTGCGACAGCGCAATAAGGGTGTTATCGGCATTGCCCCCTTCCGTTAACTGCGCCGCCTGTACGGTCATCGTCACCTCGGTCCCCGGCTCACAGGCCAGGTTCATCGTTTGGGTTACGCCACCTACGCGTCGATTGCTATTAAACTGCGTCATATTGATATCGCCCATCGCAAAGTTTAGCGAGGCCACGTCGGCGGTACAGCCCATTGCGTTGATAGCGACCTGGCTTGCTGATACCACAAGCTCGGAGGCAATATCGCCATCGCCACTCATGCTTTTGCTCTCACGAAAATCGACGCGCGCCAGCGGTGAAGGCAACGTCAGCGTGCCGCTGGCAATATTGAGCTTCGTTGCCACAAGCTGTAGGCGATACGAGGAGTTGTTGAGCGTATGGGACGAGGTCAGCAGCGCGCCATCCCCCACCAGCCAGGCATTATCAACGGCCCTGGCGTCATCAAATGGCCCGGCCTGATTCAGCGTATAAACCCTGACGCCAATGCCGTCGAGATTCGTTGGGTACACATTGCCCCCCAGCGCGCTGCCCGTTTGCGGCGCGGAAAGGTACAGAAATCCGACATAGTAATTCTGGACGCATCGTTCAATGGTCACGCGATTATCGCTACCGCTGACGAAGCCTGAATCATAAAGAATGGTCCCAATGGCATACCCTCGGCTGTTAATCACAATATTGTCCGGCAGCGCGATTGTCGAAATCGATACGCTGTCATTGCTGTCTCGTCGACAGTTTGCGCTGCTTGAAAATGAGGCCAGAAATAATACGGCCAGAAGCCAATGCAAGGCAGACATAACCCTTCTCCCATAGGCAATAATTTATTGATATTTAAAGTTGAGCGTGACGGAAGATTGAAATTTACCGGCGGTCGTCGCCCCTTCCGGCGAGTAGAGGCGAGCCACGATATCCAGCGCTCCACTGCGCGTTTGCGCGCTTACCGGAAAGGTATAGCTCACGCCATTTGCCAGATTGACAGCGAGGTTGCCGTCCGCATTCATCAACTGCAAGCCGACGTACTTTGCGCCATCGACCGCCTGATTAGCGTAGATGACGCTTCCCCAGGAGCCGTCATCATAAGGTGTTCCAGAAAACGTGACCTGTGCGCTCGTCAGCCCCGGCGTACAGTTAATAAGTTCGATCGTGAACGGCACAGAGGCGCTGCTCGCACCGGCCACGGACAACGTATCGCGGGCAAACTCTCCCAATGCGACCTGCGACGGTACGTTTACCGTGCAGAGACTCTGGACAATCGTTCCGCTAACGGAAAAATTCACCAGTTCCTGACTGTTATATGCCCCTATCGGTTTAGCCAGCAGCAGCAAAACCAGAGGCGCAATACTTAGCGCAGAAACGGCGTCCCTTTGCCTCCTGGCCCTGTATTCCTTTACCATCGACTTCCCTCCATGAAGCATGCCATCACGAAACCGGGCGACATTCCCCGGTATAAAAAAGGATCGGGCTATCCACGTCAGGTTCAGGAAGGACGTAGTCTACCTGGCACCTTTTGTCCGCACTTTCTCCCCACTTCACCTGCAGCGAACCTTTGCTCCCCAGACCAACCAGGTAAACCTGCCCGTCATCGCCCACGATATTGGTTCGCGTGGCATCGTCTTCCTGGTTCGACAATGACACCACCGCCCCAAACGGCACCGCACGCCCTCGATAACGAAGCGTCATCATGGCCTTATAGCCCACCCAGGTTTTGTATTTTGCAACCACCACAGCGCCGCGCGTGGGCACCACGTTTTTATCCTGGTTATCGATATCCACCTCAGCGATGGCCATATCGCGGCTATCCAGTCTGACGTTATTCAAGTGGTAAGGACGAGCGTAAGGAATGACGGCATTGCCTGAACCGTCGGTGTAGACATTGGTCTGGCCGCTAACGGGAACGCCTGCAACGCCAGGCGCCTGTACCAGCGCAACGCTTTCGTTTAATGAACGGGAAAGCGTGAGCCCCTTCGAATGCGCCACCGCGCCGCCTCTGATACCATAGCTATAACGGTGGCTATACTCATCGTAACCGTAGCCCGCGGCGAGATCCGCATAGCGGCTTTGGTAGCCAACGTTAAGATTGCCGCTCGTTGCTCGGGCCTCAGCGTCATAGCCTTCTGACAGCTGCCAGTTTAAGGCGTTGTCACGCAGCAGGCTGCCGGAAAGCCCCAGATTATGTGACGTGCTGCCACCGTCACTATGGTTGATGGCATAGCTTGCCGATACCGACCGCCATTTATCGTCCTGGCTAAAGACGCTAAACGGCAGTCGGAACGAAAGGGAAAATACGTTATCGCGGGTGGACTGACGCCCTTCATCGTCATCAGAAACATTTTTGCTATAGGCATAGTTAGCAAAATAGGAGATGCCGCCGATAGCGCCGCTGTACCCCAGACTCAGTGAATCCGTTCGCGAAGTATCCCAGTAGGATTCACTTACCAACGACAGCACCAGGGAGCCCAGCGGTAGATTTTGTGAAATAGAAATATCCACACGATCCCGCGTTCGACCACCGTCATAACTGCGCTGATACTCCGTATTCCAGGCATCGGTGAAATCAGAGAAAGCATAATACCCTCCCGTCGAGTAGCGGTAGCCGGCAATCGATAGCGACGTGTCCGTTTGCTGGAGCATTTTGCTATAGCGCAGACGGTAAGATTGCCCGGACTCACGCGAGGTGGCGGCAGAATTATCCTCGCGCGGCAACTGGGCCCACGACTGAGAGAGATCAAAAGAAAGCGCCCCCAGCCCGCCAATGTTCATCCCCGTTCCAACCAGCACGTTGCTGTATTGATCCTCGGCCTGAATAAAGCCGGCATAGGCGGTAAACCCGCCGCGCAACCCCCAAGCTCCCGCACCCTGCACAAAGTTAAACTCATGGGCGCGATTTTCCTGGTGCCGAGTCTTCCCTGCTGCGACGGAGTAATTCCCCTGCCCTTCTCGCTGCATAATGGCCAAAGAGGCGTAGGGAACGATAAAACGCCGCTCGCTGCCGTCCGACTCCTTCACATTGACATACAGATCCCCCGAACTCCCGGTTGGATAGATATCTTTTATTTCAAAGGAGCCCGGAGACACCGTCGTTTTATAGATCACGTAGCCATTTTGCAGGACCGAGACTTCCGCGTTGCTCTGCGCAATTCCCCGAATGACGGGGGCAAATCCCTGTCGACTGTCCGGCAGCATCTCCGTATCGGAGTAGAGCAGCGCACCGGTAAAGCTGATGCTGTCAAAAATATCGGCGCGCGTATTGGCCTCGCCCATCACCAGTTGGCTTTTCAGGAAACGAATATCGCGAGAAACCGAGGTATACATCGACTCCCAACGCTGCTCGTCGCCATCGTGGCTGTAGGTCGAATAGTTTCGTAACCGCCAGGCTCCGATATTAATCCCCGGTTGAACGCTGAGAAACTGGCTGCGGTCATCGTCACCGCCGGTTCTGGAGGTCGTCTGCTGCCCCGTCAGGCTGTAGTTGAGCAACCCCGCAGTGATGCCGTCGTCCCAGCGGCTTTCCGCAACGTAACCTCGGGCCACGTTCAGCATCGCTATCTGCGGCACCGAAAGTACATAGCGCTGGGTCATAATATCCAGCTTCTCGGTCGCCTCCGGAATTGCCTTAAGCGCAGCGCAGTGGTCGTCATTTTTTTGCAGTTTCGGATACTGGTCAACACGTATGCCCCACTGTTTTAGCAATGAGGTGCTAAGGCAGGCCCGCAGCCTCGGTGGGTGTTCGTCTTCATCCTGCTGAAAGGTGAGCGTACGGGTATCGATATATTTTCCGTTAATATAGATATCAATATTATATTCTCCTGGCGGAACATCTTCTTGCGCAAAGAGGGAGAGATCTAATTGGGGAACGGCGGTGCTTGAGGTGTCCAGAAGTTGTGGGTTGAAATACTCTTTAGCCGATGCCGCATCCTGAAATGCCAAAAGGATGATCCCTGCGTTTAACCAACGGCAGATGCTGTTTCCGTATGCTGATATCATCATTCTCATCCATAAAAATAAGCCTGCCGGTGTTTCAGTACGCCTGAGATTGAACCTCTCCTCTCATGCCAAAATCATTCAATACCTGCCATATTGCCTTACCGTGTTCCGGAAGACCTTTTTCCGAAATCACCGTCTTCGAGTATGGCGCCACGTAATAAGGGCCCACCAGGTTTTTTCCACCAACGCTAGCCGTTGATAAGTTCATATAGTGGGGAGTAGGATTAGTCACCTCAATATTTCCCCCAATGCTGTTCCAGCGTAATTTACCCGCATAATGCTCCGGCACACTCCCTTTTAAAGATGCTGGACGATATATCAGTTTTATTTGTGAGTTAATGGCAATCTGTAATGTGTTTTTTCCGCTCTCCTCCGTCGTTGCTGGAATGCCTTTTATATTAAGCCAGAGCATCGATTCCCGATCTTCAGGTAATGGCTTACCAGAACGCACAATTCGAATTGTCGCCTGACCGTCCGCTTCAAGGCGAAATAACGGTGGGGTGACAATAAAGCTGTCTTTCTCCGGTGAGTTTCCATCAATGGCACTAAGCCAGGACTGAACGAGATTGGTGACTTTATCCTTATTCGTAATAGATATCGTCGCCGCCTGACGCGTACCATCAAACAACACTCTCGTGCCGCCAATTTGTAGCCCGGCCAGCGCTGGCAAACAAGGGAGAAGGGACAAGCATAGGCACAGCATAAACCTGGATAGATTCATCATCATCTTATTATGGAGGGGTTTCCCCCTCCCTCACTTTTACTGATAGGAGACGTTATAGGTCAGGGTGCTTGAAACCGCCCCTGAGGTAACGCCCGTTGCGGTGGCAACAAACTGCGCAGAGTAGTTCACCGTGACGTCACCACCGGTTGTTGGCAAATCGACTGCGTCGTTACCATCATCCGCTGCGACAACGGTCTCACCCTGTTTCACCATCACCGCAATATTGGATGCCGGAGAATCCGTGGCGGTGTTTTTAAACCAGTAGCTATTCGTATCCGTTTGGCCAGAAAATTTAATATAGGCTTTTGTTGGGCCATCTGCCGGACAGGACTCTAATACGATGTTAAATATTTTAGCGGCGCCGACATAGCCCTGTTGCGTGAAGCTTGACTTAGGCTCACCGCCCAGATCAATTATACTTTGGCCACCGTTAACATTCACCGTACAGGTTGAATCAAGGATGGAACCGGTAAAGGTGACCTCATTATCAGCGGCGAATGCCTGCGAGGATAAACTCATGACCGCAATAAAAAGGCATGCTGAACGATTTAGTGTATTAATATCCATTACAATATGAATCCTTCCAATAAATTATATCGATATTTGATAATTAACTTTTACGACATGATGTAATACATCGTTCCTGTTGGAACAACAAAATGGTAGTACAACGCATTCGTTCGTGTACATACGATAATATTTTTTTACGCACAATTCATCAAAACCATGTAAGGCTGATAGGTTTTTATTATTCAGGAGGCAATGGCGGCGCGAAAATATCGAATATATAGAAGGGGTAAATTTAATTCATTACATTAATGCTTGAGCGATTTATAATGCAGAGATTATAGAAAAAAAGGGGAATATTTATCAAAAAGACTGGGAGTAGTCGGTAAGCGGCGCTATTGCCCCGCTTACCGGGAACATCAGAACGGCATCTTGAAGCCTGGTGGCAGCTGCATACCGGAGGATACAGAAGCCATTTTCTCTTTCTGAGTTTCATCAATGCGACGTGCCGCATCGTTGAACGCTGCAGCGACCAGATCTTCCAGCATGTCTTTGTCGTCTTCCAGCAGGCTTGGATCGATTTCCACGCGACGGCAGTTGTGCGCGCCGTTGATGGTCACTTTGACCAGACCTGCGCCAGATTCGCCGGTTACTTCCAGCTGGGCGATTTCTTCCTGCATTTTCTGCATTTTGTCTTGCATCTGCTGGGCCTGTTTCATCAGGTTACCCAGACCGCCTTTACCACCAAACATAGGCTTCTCTCTCAGTAGGTCACGTTAAAGAATAACGACCGTAAGCAGCGCTTGCGGTCAAATGGGGCGGATACTCTCTTCATCCAGGTCCGCATCGAAGAATCGGCGCAGCGTCTGAATGTTATTATCCGCGATAATCGACTCGCGCGCCTGCGCGAGCTTCTCTTCATAGATGGCCTGTCGCCACTCCAGCGGCGTACGCACCGCCGGATTATCATCTTCCACGATGGTCAATTCAACAGGCGCGCCGTATAAAGTGCTTAACGCCTCGGTCAGCTTTTGCTGCGCACCCGGCGAATTCAGATGCCGCTGCGTAGGACGCAGATGCAGGCACACCGCGTTACCGTTCTGCTCTTTCCACGCGTTGAGCGCCACCTGTTCGACGAGCTTCGGCAGCGCCATCTGACTCACCTCGGCCGCCCACGGGTCGCGTTCTAAAGATTCCACCGCCAACTTGGCCGCCAGTTCTGGCGTTTTCTCATGCTCCAGCGCTTTCTTCAGCGCTTTCGGCGTGGCGACTTCCTCTTTTTTCACTTCATCAGCAGGCGTGGTCGCTTTCCAGCGGTATGCCTCTTTCTTCGCCGCCGGCTGGGTCAATGCGGCCGGAGCCGGACGCGCCTGAACGCGTTCCGTTACCGAGGCCAGTCTTTCCAGCGCAGCACTGTTCACCGGCCGCGCGCGGGAAGCGGCTGCCGGTTCACTCTTTTTTGGGGTGTTTACTCCCTGATTGCCCTGCTGCTGTTGCAGCTGACGACGCGCAGCCAGCACCTGATTGGTTGAATCGGGAAGCGGAGCGGCAGGTGGCGGCGTCATCGGCGCAGAGGTCTGCATCGGTGGCTGCTGTTGTGCCATTGGCGCAGCAGCAGGTGCAAAGGTCTGCGGCGGCCTTTCCGGCTCCGGCAGTGGCGCATTGGGATGGAACGCCAGTGCGCGCAGCAGCGTCATCTCAATGCCCATCCGACGGTCCGGTGCATACGGCAGCTCTTTACGGCCAATCAGCATCGTCTGGTAGTACAACTGCACGTCAGTTGGCGGCACGGTGCGCGCAAGATTGCGCATCCGCTGCTCCACGGCGGCCATATCGCTGCCGAGCGCCGCAGGCGACAGCTGAACCATCGCAATACGGTGCAGCAGGCTTTGCATCTCAATCAGCAGCGCTTCCCAGTCGACGCCGCGCAGCGCAGCATCGTTGACCAGCTCCATCACGCGTTCGCCGTTGGCCGCTACCAACGCTTCAATCAGCGACAGCGCCTGATCGTCGTCGAGGGTGCCAAGCATTTCACTGACCGACACGGCGGTCAGTTGGCCTTCACCGCTGGCAATTGCCTGATCGGTCAGACTTAACGCATCGCGCAGGCTGCCGTCCGCCGCACGCGCCAACAGCTGCAGGGCGCGAGGTTCGTGAGCGATATGCTCCTCATCAAGGATATGTTCCAGTTGATGACGAATTTGCTCAACGTCCAGCGCCTTCAGGTGGAACTGCAAGCAGCGCGACAGAATGGTGACCGGCAGCTTTTGCGGATCGGTCGTGGCCAGCAGGAATTTGACGTGCGCAGGCGGCTCTTCAAGCGTCTTTAACAGCGCGTTAAAGCTATGGCGCGAGAGCATGTGCACTTCGTCGATCAGATAGACCTTAAAGCGACCGCGTGCGGGCGCGTACTGGACGTTATCCAGTAGATCTCGGGTATCTTCGACTTTGGTTCGCGAGGCAGCATCGATCTCAATCAGATCGACAAAGCGCCCCTGTTCTATTTCGCGGCAGTTATCACACACGCCGCACGGCGTGGCGGTGATGCCGGTTTCGCAGTTAAGCCCCTTCGCCAGCAGACGGGCGATAGAGGTTTTCCCCACCCCACGGGTGCCGGAAAAAAGGTATGCGTGATGAATGCGCCCTAACGATAAGCCGTTCGCCAGTGCGGTCAGCACATGTTCCTGGCCGACGACGTCAGCAAAGGTTTGTGGGCGCCATTTTCGGGCTAAGACCTGATAACTCATTGGCAGGCTCTGAAACGCTGGAAGGTGGATTCACGAGGGGGTAATGCTACCACAGCCCCGCCGGATCGGCGAGGCTATGTATCGGGAAATGCTTAGTGACCCGGGAAATTCACCAGGCTATAGCTGGTGATACCCTGTTTTTCCAGGCGCTGTTCGCCGCCCAGATCGAACAGGTTGATGATGAAGGCCGCATCGTGCACTTCGCCACCCAGACGACGGATCAGTTTAACCGTCGCTTCAATAGTCCCGCCGGTTGCCAGCAGATCGTCGACCACCAGCACTTTATCGCCAGCTTTGATCGCATCAACGTGGATCTCCAGTTGATCGGTACCGTACTCCAGCTCGTAGCTTTCGGCGATCGTTTCACGCGGCAGTTTGCGCGGTTTACGCACCGGGACAAAACCTACGCCCATCGCCAGCGCGACCGGCGCGCCAAACAGGAAACCACGCGCTTCGGTACCCACGACTTTGGTAATACCGGCGTCTTTGTACTTTTCGACCAGCAGTTCAATGCTGAGCGCGTAGGCTTTCGGGTCTTCCAGTAAGCTGGTGACATCTCGGAAAAGAATGCCAGGTTTTGGATAATCCTGGATGCTCTGGATGCTGTTCTTCAGATATTCAAGCTGCTGTGCAGTTGCGGTCATAGGTTTGTGCCTGATTAAAACAGTGTTACTCAAGGCGAGCAAAACGGGTTAAAAACGGATGCTGCTCAATTTTTAACCGGGCGCGCCTGTGCTCGAAAACGCCAGAATTTACTGGCTAGCTCGTAGAATTGCAACACCATAAATGCGGTTCATCCGTTTTGTTGTTCTGCATCAACCACCGGAATGCGCCAGAGGAAAATCAGTAACCCGCAGAGAATCGTCAGCAGGAGCAGCCGAACCCATACCATATCGACCAACCACAGCGAAACGCCAAAGGTCAGTAAAATCACGATAATCGCCCGCGGTTTTGCCCCCGGTGGCATGGCTTTATAGCGCTGCCAGTGGCGTAAATAGCCGCCAAACCAGGAACGATACAGCAGCCAATGATGAAAGCGCGGCGAAGAACGCGCAAAGCACCAGGCGGCGAGCAGAATAAACGGCGTGGTTGGCAGCAGGGGCAATACCACGCCAATGGTGCCAAGGACTACCGCCAGCCAGCCAATAATGATTAAAATAGTACGCTGCATAATGCGAATCGTTATCAAGTGGGTCTGCTACTCTAGCATAGCCGATAACCATCAAGGGGAGAATCCGGTGAAAACGGCGCGGCTTTTACAAACGCTGGAACAACAGCTTACACGGCTTCAGACGCAAGTTTCTCCGTTGGCAGCCCATGCCACGCTGAGCGCACGCTTTGACCGTCAGCTTTTCCAGACCCGCAGCACCAAAATGCAGGGCTATCTCGACGAGGCATACGCCCATTTTGAGGAGCTAAAACACGCAGTGGAACAGCAGCAACTGCCGCAGGTAGCCTGGCTTGCTGAACGTCTGGCGGCCCAGATTGAGGCCATCAGCCGTGAAAGTGAAGCCTGGTCGCTGCGCGTCTGGGATAGCCCCTCGCCCGGCCTGCGCCGCTGGCAGCGCAAACGGCTGGAAACGCAAGATTTTGAACGCCGTCTACTGGAGATGAAACAACAGCGTCAGCAACAGTACCAACAGGCTACAACGCTTGAGGATCAGCAGCGTCTGGCCCGCGAAATCACCGCCTTTGATGGCCGCCTCACCCGCTGCCGCGAAGCGCTGGAAGATATTGAACGCATACTGGCGCGCATCACGCGCTAACAAGGAGAAGCTATGTCGCTGGAAAGCGCCCCCGATGATGTCAAACTGGCGGTGGATCTGATTGAACTGCTGGAGAGCAACGAGATCGCCCCGGAGATAGTGCTAAGCGCGCTGGAGATGGTGCGCAACGATTACATCAATAAGCTGAAAAACGCGGAAGGCGGCGCGTAAAACGCAAAACGATGGACTGCATCACCGTCATTACCTGTGGCATCTTCTCAGCCATTCCAGGACAGGGGATGACGGAACATCATGAAAATCTATTCGGCGACGCCGCACGACGCCATTTTTAAGCAGTTTTTACGCCATAAAGCGATAGCGCGAGATTTCTTACAGGCGCACCTTCCCTGCGAACTGCTCGCGCAATGTCATCTTGAGACACTTCAGCTCGCCTCCGGCAGCTTTGTTGAAGAAAACCTGCGCGCCAGCTATTCCGATATTCTCTACGCGCTGCAAACCCGCGACGGGCCGGGCTATATCTACGTGCTGATTGAACATCAAAGCACGCCGGATAAACTGATGCCCTTTCGCCTGATGCGCTATACCCTCGCGGCCATGCAGCAGCATCTGGACGCCGGGCATAGCACTCTGCCACTGGTCATCCCCATGCTGTTTTATCACGGCAGTATCAGCCCCTGGCCGTATCGTATGAACTGGCTTGAACTGTTCGACAACGCCACGCTGGCACATCGCCTCTACACCCAGGATTTTCCCCTGGTCGATATCACCGTGATACCGGACAGCGAAATCATGGCCCATCAGCGCATGGCGATGCTGGAACTGTTGTTTAAGCACATCCGCCAGCGCGATCTGGCCTCTTTACAAGAACAACTGGGTGCCTTACTGATAGAGAATTGGCTAACGCCCTCACAGTTGGAAGCGCTGATCGCCTATATGCTACAAGCGGGTAGTGCATCTCACCCGGAAGCGTTACTCTGCACACTGGCGCAATATTCACCACAGCATAAGGAGCAGCTGATGACCATTGCCGAATGGCTAGCCGAAGAGGGACGGAAGAAAGGGATTGTCCAGGGAATAGAGCAAGGAATGGAGCAAGGCGAAGCGCTGGGGCGGCTCGATGAAGCGCAGAAGATTGCGCGAAACATGCTGAATGCCGGACTCTCCGCCGCGCTGGTTCAGCAGTTGACCGGATTAAACGCCGACGACCTTACGGCACAAGCAGAATAGTAAAGGGCGGCTTCCGCCGCCCTTAATGCTTTAATCCGCAACCAAATCCTGGCCGTCGGTTTTAGCGTCACGTTTCACTTCCGTCACCACATCCCCTTTCTCATTGTGCAGATGCACTTCGAGCTGGTTGAAGGCGATATTGATGTCGTTTTCGCGACACAGACGATCGATAGTCCGGTTCAGTTCATCCACGGTATAGCTACGGTCACGCAGTTCGCGCACATACAGACGCAGTTCGTGATCCAGCGTGCTGGCACCGAAGGTGGTGAAGAAGACCGACGGTTCTGGATCGTGCATCACTTTCGGGTGGCTGGTTGCCGCCTGCAGCAGCACTTTTTTCACCTTGTCGAGATCGGACCCATAGGCCACGCCGAGGCGGATCACCACGCGGGTGGTGGTATCACTCAATGACCAGTTGATCAGGCGCTCGGTAACGAACGCTTTGTTCGGGATGATCACCTCTTTGCGGTCAAAATCGGTGATGGTGGTTGCACGGATACGGATCTTGCTGACCGTCCCCGAGAAAGTGCCAATGGTCACCGTATCGCCAATGCGTACCGGGCGTTCGAACAGAATAATCAGGCCAGAGACGAAATTACCGAAAATTTCCTGTAAGCCAAAGCCCAGACCAACCGACAGCGCGGCGGCAAGCCACTGCAGTTTATCCCACGATACTCCGAGCGAACCAAACACGGTCATCGCCCCCACGGCGATAATGGCGTAGTTCAGCACGGTGGTGATGGCATACGAGGCCCCCTGGCGCATATTGAGCCTTGAGAGCACCAGCACTTCCAGCAGACCCGGCAGGTTGCGAATCAGCGCCCAGGCCACCATCGAGGCAATAATGGCAAACAGCAGGCTGCCCATGGTGACGTCTTTCACCACGTTGGTCCCCGCTTCGGTGCCGGTGTAGTGCCAGAGCGTAATGCTGTCGAGGTAGCTGAATACGGTGATTAAATCAGACCAGATAGCCCAGAACATCAGGCCAAACAGCGCGACCATCACCAGCATGGTAATACGCAGCGTCTGCTGGTTGATCTGCTCCAGCGCAATCGTCGGCTCTTCCTGCGGTTCGGCCCCTTCTGCCCCCTCTTTCACCAGATTCTGGCGACGGGCAACCGCACGACGATAGGCAATGCGGCGAGCCGCCACGCTCAAACCGCGCAGTACCGTCTGGTACAGTAGGTTCCAGAAAATAACCAGATAGACCGTTTCAATCCAGCGGCCGGAAAGACGCAGCGTGGTATAGAAGTAACCGGTCGCGGTGAGCACCATCAGCCCCACCGGCACCAGCGACAGCACCGTCACCGTCAGCAGTCGCAGGCTGTGCGACTCTTTATCACGCCAGCTTTCGCGACACATCGGCCACGTCAGCACCGCAATCACCAACAGGTTTAGCAGAATAACAAACTGCCCCAGCACGTCGTCCATCAAGTTGAGCGGGGAAAGTTCCGACACCACCGACCAGAAGTGCAGCGGCAGCAGCGCGATGCTGATGCGCACAATCTGGCGACGCCAGTGGCTGGTGAGGTGTTCCGGCATATTGAAGTGGCGGACGGCAACGCCGTTTTTCTCCAGCACTTTCCAGCACAGGCCGAAGACCAGCCAGTAAATCGCCAGTTTTTTACTGAACGCCCACAACAGCGCGCTGATATTGAGCTGCATGGTCAGCAGAATCAGGCCTATCGCCAGAATGATCAGCACCACCGGCAGCGCACGGATGAGATCGATGAGAATCGCCTTCGGCGTATGCAGTTGGCTGTCATTACGCAGATTACCCACCTGATCGCCGAGCTTATCCTGATAGCTGCGCAGCCACTGTAGTCGCCAGCGAATCAGCCCGGCAATCAGCAGCAGCGGAAGCCCGGCGAGGAAAGCAATGAACACGGCAGGCCACGCTTTTTCCCAGTTCACGGTGATTTTCATCGATTTGAACTGGCTCTTCAGCGCTTCAGGGAACGATTTAATCCAGTCCCAGTCCATCGGACGGTTGCTGTTCACCCAGAAAATTTGCTGGGTCAGAATCGATTTCAGGCTTTTGGAGACGCTCATCAACTGCTGCTGGTTAACCTGCAGGTTGATAGCCATCATCAGCTGGTTACCCAATTGTTTGTTGATCAGGTCCAGCATTTCGCGACGAGCGTCGACGATTTGCAGCAGCGCATCATGCACTTCGCTGTCAACTTCGTTACTGTGTCCCTCTTCCAGCTTGGCGACAAAATCATCGCTCTGGAACAGGGTGTCGCGTTGCTGGTTAATCTCGAACTGCTCAAGACGCAGGTCGGCGATCCGGGTGGTCATGTCCTCCAGCTCATCCGCCGACGGTAACGTCTGCTGCTGCTGATAAAGAATACGCGACAGCAGCAGGCTGCCCTTCAGCACCGCAATCTGCTCTTTGACGTTACGTTCGGACTGCAGCGCACGGTCGAGCCAGGTTTTTACCTTAATATTCTGCTGCACCAACTGGTTGCCGCTTTCGGTTGCGGTAATCAATTTCTGGCTCAGCTGATGGTTGATTTCGAGCTCTTGCTTTACCAGCGGGTTGCCCTGGATACGGGCGGTCTCTTCCGGTGTGGCGTTCTCGGCGGCTGTTTTTTCCGACAACATCAGGCGCTTACTGTTGACCGCCTCCTGCAGCAGCTGAAGCTGATGCTCAAGCCGGGTACTGTAGGCGGTCACGTAGTCGCGCTGCTTCTGCAGGGAGTCCTGCAATACCGTATTGCCAGCCAGGCTCTTACGCTGAAGCTCAATCTCCGCGTCGAGTAACGTTTTTTGCACCTGCAGCATCGTCTGCTGGGTAGGACGCAGACCATCGCCGACGGTGCTGCCATTCAGGCTGTTACGCACCTGCAGCAGTTGCTGAGAGGCAGAGTTCATCGCGTTCTGTACGCGTTCAGGCTGGGTTTGCAGGGAGACGAGCTGGCTGTTATAGGTGGCCAGGTCGTTTTGCGCATTTTGTAAATCGTCCACCGCTTGGGACACGCGGGCTTCAAGCTGGCGCAGCGACAGGGTGCTCAGCGTTTTACGCGTCTCATCATCGTTATCGACATCGCTGATGTCATTCAGATTGTCGGTGGCCTGGCGCAGCTTAATGGGCGCCTGATCAATCTGCTTTTGTAGCTGGGTACTTTCCGCCTTAACGCTGTCGATTTTATCGAGCAGCTGCAGCGTTTCCGTCAGATCCTGCTGAACCAGCTTTTCCTGAGGAGTCAGGTCTTTTTTATTGTTCAGCGCGTTAAGCTGATCCTGGACGTCAGAACGGTCAGGAATATCGGTGCCGTTCAGCGCACGGGCTTGTACCGCGGCGATAGATAGCACAAAACAGACAGCAATAATGAGAAATGCAGAGATCGTGGCCCGAGGGCGGATGTTATGCAGCATAATCTTAACATGTGTGGTGGCTAAAGCCGGCGGCATGCCGGAGATAAATACCGGCGCAGAATAGCACTTCTGGCTACAGGCGAATAGCCGGGGCAGCCAGGATTATTCCTGGTAATCCTTAGAACAAGGGAGGTCTTTTTCGTCGCGTAACGTTGGACAAAATTGGTACATCTCAAGCAGGATAGCCACGTAGGACTCAGCCTCGGCCCTCAGATCGAAGGAGGTCGGGGCAAACAGCCAGTTTTCCATTAACCCTGAAATATAGCTGCGGGTTAAAATCGCCGCCCGGCGACTTAACAAATTTGCCGGTAAAACCTTCGCCGTGACACAGTCATTTAACGTCTGTTCAATCCGATCGTAACTTTCTAAACATAAATTACGCTGGGCCTGTTGCACTACGGCCATTTCACCGACAAACTCACATTTGTGAAAAATGATTTCCATCATCAATCGTCGGCGCTCTTCGATAACCGTGGCAACTAGAATATAAACTAAGATTTCTCTCAAAACTGAGAGTGGATCACCGGGGAATTTTGCCCGATACTCAATTTCAAGATCGCCGATGCTGGACTCTGATAACGCCCAGATTTCATTAAAGAGATCCGACTTATCCTTAAAATGCCAGTAAATTGCGCCACGCGTCACCCCTGCCGCTTTTGCAATCTCGGCGAGTGAGGTGGATGATACCCCCTGCTGTGAGAACAACCGTAGGGCGACATCCAGTATGTGCTGACGCGTAGCCAGCGCTTCTTCTTTGGTTTTTCGTGCCATAGGTCGGTGAATTTGCAGGGGTTAGATTTACATACATTTATGAATGTATGTACCATAGTATGACGATAATACAAACGCAGCAATGGGTTTGTGGACGCTTGTTCCATTGATCAATTTGAAATCGGACACTCGAGGTTTACATATGAACAAAAACAGAGGGTTAACGCCTCTGGCGGTCGTTCTGATGCTCTCAGGCAGCTTAGCGCTAACAGGATGTGACGACAAACCAGCTCAGCAAGGAGCGCAACACATGCCAGAAGTGGGCGTGGTGACGCTCAAATCTGAACCTCTTGTAATCACGACGGAACTGCCAGGCCGCACCAACGCCTATCGTGTCGCAGAAGTTCGCCCGCAGGTTAGCGGGATTATTCTGAAGCGCAACTTTATCGAAGGTGGTGACATCAAGGCGGGCGAGTCGCTCTATCAGATTGATCCAGCAACCTATCAGGCCTCTTATGAGAGCGCGAAAGGTGACTTAGCGAAAGCGGAAGCCGCTGCCAATATCGCCAAACTAACCGTAAATCGTTACTCCAAACTGCTGGGTACTCAGTACATCAGCCGTCAGGATTACGATACTGCCGTTGCGGATGCACAGCAGGCTAACGCTGCCGTTCTGGCCGCAAAAGCCGCCGTAGAAACCGCACGAATCAACCTGGCCTACACCAAAGTGACCTCGCCTATCAGCGGACGCATTGGTAAATCGTCGGTCACCGAAGGGGCGCTGGTCCAGAACGGTCAAGCTACCGCACTGGCTACCGTTCAGCAGCTCGACCCGATCTACGTTGATGTTACCCAATCCAGCAATGATTTCCTGCGTCTGAAGCAGGAGCTGGCAGACGGCAAACTGAAACAGGAAAACGGGAAAGCGAAAGTGGACCTGGTGACCAACGACGGCATCAAGTACCCGCAGAGCGGGACGTTAGAGTTCTCTGACGTTACCGTTGACCAAACCACCGGTTCTATCACGCTGCGCGCCATCTTCCCTAACCCTGACCATACGCTGCTGCCGGGCATGTTTGTTCGCGCACGTCTGGAAGAAGGGACCAACCCAACCGCGCTGCTGGTTCCTCAGCAGGGTGTAACCCGTACGCCGCGTGGCGATGCGAGTGCCATGGTTGTGGGTGAAGGCGATAAAGTCGAAGTTCGTCAGATCGTTGCAAGCCAGGCGATTGGCGACAAATGGCTGGTGACGGGTGGTTTGAAAGACGGCGATCGCGTGATTATCAGCGGTCTGCAAAAAGTGAAACCGGGCGTGCAGGTTAAAGCCCAGGAAGTCACTTCTGACGATAAACAGCAAGCTGCCGCTGGCGCCGCTCAGTCAGAACAAACCAAGTCTTAACTTAAACAGGAGCCGTTAAGACATGCCTAATTTCTTTATCGATCGCCCCATATTTGCGTGGGTGATCGCCATTATTATCATGCTGGCTGGGGGGCTATCGATCCTCAAATTGCCGGTAGCGCAATATCCAACGATTGCGCCGCCTGCGATTTCGATCACGGCCATGTATCCCGGTGCTGACGCCGAAACGGTGCAGAACACGGTCACTCAGGTTATCGAACAGAACATGAACGGTATCGATCACCTGATGTACATGTCCTCCAACGGCGACTCCACCGGTACCGCAACCATTACCCTGACCTTCGAATCCGGTACCGATCCGGACATCGCTCAGGTACAGGTACAGAACAAGCTCGCTCTGGCGACGCCGCTTCTGCCGCAGGAAGTTCAGCAGCAGGGCATCAGCGTTGAAAAAGCCTCCAGCAGCTTCCTGATGGTTGTTGGTGTTATCAACACCAACGGCACCATGAACCAGGACGATATTTCCGACTACGTTGCGGCCAACATGAAGGACGCCATCAGCCGTACTAGCGGCGTGGGCGACGTTCAGCTGTTCGGTTCCCAGTACGCGATGCGTATCTGGATGGACCCGAACAAACTGAATAACTTCCAGTTGACGCCAGTGGATGTTATTAGCGCGCTGAAAGCACAGAACGCCCAGGTGGCGGCAGGCCAATTAGGTGGTACGCCGCCTGTACCTGGCCAGCAGTTGAACGCCTCTATCGTGGCGCAGACCCGTCTGACGAATACCGAAGAGTTTGGCAACATTCTGCTGAAGGTTAACCAGGACGGTTCGCAGGTTCGCCTGCGCGACGTGGCGAAAATTGAGCTCGGCGGCGAAAGCTATGACGTGGTAGCGAAGTTTAACGGCCAGCCAGCTTCCGGTCTGGGTATTAAACTGGCGACCGGCGCAAACGCCCTGGACACCGCGAACGCGATTCGCGCTGAACTGGCGAAAATGGAGCCGTTCTTCCCGTCAGGCCTGAAAATCGTTTACCCATACGACACCACCCCGTTCGTTAAGATCTCAATTCACGAAGTGGTGAAAACGCTGGTCGAGGCGATCATCCTGGTGTTCCTGGTGATGTATCTGTTCCTGCAGAACTTCCGTGCAACGCTGATCCCAACTATCGCGGTGCCGGTGGTACTGCTCGGGACCTTTGCGGTACTTGCCGCGTTTGGCTTCTCGATAAACACCCTAACGATGTTCGGGATGGTGCTCGCCATCGGCCTTCTGGTGGATGACGCCATCGTGGTGGTCGAGAACGTCGAGCGTGTGATGGCCGAAGAGGGGCTGCCGCCGAAAGAAGCAACGCGTAAATCCATGGGCCAGATTCAGGGCGCACTGGTGGGTATCGCGATGGTGCTGTCAGCGGTATTTATCCCGATGGCCTTCTTCGGTGGTTCCACCGGGGCAATCTATCGCCAGTTCTCCATCACTATCGTTTCCGCGATGGCGCTGTCGGTACTGGTGGCGTTGATCCTGACGCCGGCACTGTGTGCCACGATGCTGAAGCCAATCGCCAAAGGCAGCCACGGTTCTACCAAAGGCTTCTTCGGTTGGTTCAACAACATGTTCGAGAAGAGCACGCACCATTACACCGATAGCGTAGGCAACATCCTGCGCAGCACCGGTCGTTACCTGCTGCTGTATCTGATCATCGTGGTTGGCATGGCATACCTGTTCGTGCGTCTGCCAAGCTCCTTCCTGCCAGACGAAGACCAGGGCGTATTCCTGAGCATGGCGCAGCTGCCTGCCGGTGCGACCCAGGAACGTACGCAGAAAGTGCTGGATGAGATGACCAATTACTATCTCACCAAAGAGAAGAACAACGTTGAATCCGTCTTTGCCGTAAACGGCTTCGGCTTCGCGGGTCGCGGCCAGAACACCGGTATCGCCTTCGTGTCGCTGAAAGACTGGAGTGAACGTCCGGGCGCAGAGAACAAAGTTGAAGCGATTACCGGCCGTGCGATGGGCTACTTCTCGACGATTAAAGATGCGATGGTGTTCGCCTTTAACCTGCCAGCTATCGTAGAACTGGGTACCGCTACCGGCTTCGACTTCCAGCTGATCGACCAGGCGGGTCTGGGCCACGAAAAACTGACCCAGGCGCGTAACCAGCTGTTCGGGATGATTGCCCAGCACCCTGACGTGCTGACCGGCGTGCGTCCTAACGGCCTAGAAGATACGCCGCAGTTCAAGATCGATATCGATCAGGAAAAAGCGCAGGCGCTGGGCGTTTCCATCAGCGACATCAATACCACTCTCGGCACGGCCTGGGGCGGTAGCTACGTCAACGACTTCATCGACCGCGGTCGTGTGAAGAAGGTGTACCTGATGTCCGAAGCGAAATACCGTATGCTGCCGGAAGATATTGGCAAATGGTACGTTCGCGGTAGCGATGGTCAGATGGTGCCGTTCTCCGCCTTCTCTACCTCACGTTGGGAATACGGTTCACCGCGTCTGGAACGTTACAACGGTCTGCCATCCATGGAAATTCTGGGTCAGGCGGCTGAAGGTAAGAGTACCGGTGAAGCCATGAACCTGATGGAAGAGCTGGCGGGTAAACTGCCTGCGGGTATCGGCTACGACTGGACGGGGATGTCCTACCAGGAACGTCTGTCTGGTAACCAGGCCCCTGCCCTGTACGCCATCTCGCTGATTGTCGTCTTCCTGTGTCTGGCAGCGTTGTATGAGAGCTGGTCTATTCCGTTCTCGGTTATGCTGGTTGTTCCACTGGGGGTGGTTGGTGCGCTGTTGGCAGCAACGCTTCGCGGGTTAACTAACGACGTTTACTTCCAGGTGGGCCTGTTGACCACCATTGGCCTGTCGGCGAAGAACGCGATACTGATCGTTGAATTCGCCAAAGACCTGATGGATAAAGAAGGCAAAGGGCTGATTGAAGCGACGCTGGAAGCCGTACGTATGCGTCTGCGCCCAATCCTGATGACCTCGCTGGCGTTTATCCTCGGTGTCATGCCGCTGGTTATCAGCTCTGGTGCAGGCTCCGGTGCGCAGAACGCCGTTGGTACCGGCGTAATGGGCGGGATGGTGACAGCAACCGTTCTGGCTATCTTCTTCGTACCGGTGTTCTTCGTGGTTGTACGTCGTCGTTTCAGCCGTAAAAACGAAGACCTCGAGCACAGCCATAAAGTAGAGCATCACTAAAGCTATGCTATCGAAAGGGCCGCTATTGCGGCCCTTTTTTTATCCTTACGCCAGCAGCACGAGTGTCTATTTTTTAATCAATCATAAAAAAAATAGATATTGTGGTTACCCTATATATTAAAATATAGTCCCCTCTCCTATCTCGCTTTATTGAGATTTGTCTTTAATTCATTTTGAATAATCTGTAGCTCCCCCGACGACAGAAACAAATTAAGAATAATCCTATAATATTTAATCGAACGACATCGCAGCACCAACGGTCTAAGTCTATGAATGTTATCTTTATCATGCGAAAGTATGATATCGCGGGGTCTATGCCCGCCCTGCCCGGTCATTGTTTATAAAAAAACTAACCATTTGAGACTTAATTGTAATTTTTCGTAATAGCTCGGTGAAATCTTTTGCGGAGTAGATTATAGTTACTGCAGATCGGGAACACGTGCATGTTTCAGGTTAACCAGTAGTACCCATCCCACACCGGTATTTGTTACTCGTTGTTTGAACTGCAATCAGGGGGATGCGTTATGGACGAATACTCACCAAAAAGACACGATATCGCACAGCTTAAGTTTCTTTGTGAAACCCTGTATCATGACTGTCTTGTCACGCTTGAAGAGAGCAACCATGGTTGGGTGAATGACCCTACCTCGGCGGTTAACCTGCAGCTTAATGAGCTGATTGAACATATTGCAACGTTTGCACTTAATTATAAAATTAAGTACGACGAAGATAATAAACTGATTGCGCAGATCGACGAATATCTGGATGATACTTTCATGTTGTTCGGTAACTACGGCATTAATAGCAGCGACCTGCAAAAATGGCGTAAGTCAGGGAACAAACTTTTCCGCTGTTTCGTCAACGCTAGCCGAGCTAACCCTGTTAGCCTCTCTTGTTAAAATTATTACAATCAATGGGTGAATTATGTCTGATAAACCATTAACTAAAACTGATTATTTGATGCGTCTACGACGCTGTCAGTCAATTGATACGTTAGAACGTGTCATTGAAAAAAATAAATATGAACTGTCCGATAACGAACTGGCGGTATTTTACTCAGCGGCCGATCATCGTCTGGCTGAATTGACCATGAATAAACTGTACGACAAAATTCCTTCAACCGTCTGGAAGTATATTCGTTAATTTTTATTCATTTACAGGCACGTATCCCACTCCGTGTATTTTGTCGAATCTCTGTGATTTGTATCACAACGATGAATCGGGAACGTTCCCAAATATCTGTTCCCCTTTTATGGTGATGGCTTCCCGTACAGGAGGCCCTATGAGTGAAGAAAAACGTAAGATGATTGCGGGTGAATATTATCGCCCGGCTGATGACACGCTGAGAATGGACCGGCTACACGCCCGGCACCTTATCCATCGGTATAACCATACCGAGCCGGACGAGAAATCTGAACGGGCAGCGTTGTTGACGGAGCTATTAGGCAAACCCCATGATGCCTATATCGAACCGACATTCCGCTGCGACTACGGCTACAATATCCATCTCGGTACCAACTTCTACGCGAATTTCGACTGCGTGATGCTCGATGTCTGCCCAATTTATATCGGCGATAACTGTATGCTGGCCCCTGGCGTCCATATCTACACCGCCACCCATCCGCTTGATGCGACCGAACGCAACAGCGGCATTGAATATGGCAAACCGGTGACGATTGGTCATAATGTGTGGATTGGTGGACGAGCGGTGATTAATCCCGGCGTGACCATTGGTGATAACGCGGTTATAGCTTCTGGTGCAGTTGTGGTTAAAGATGTGCCAGCAAATGCCGTCGTCGGTGGTAATCCCGCTAACGTCATCAAAATGTTAGCCTGATAACAGACACGGACTGTTATGCTTTTTTGCAACCGATCTGTTACTTTCTGTATTGATTGACGCAACATACAATAGGCTATTCCGCCCTTCGTTGCCGAGCAAAAGATGTCAGAGATCCAGCGATTACTCACGCAAACCATTGATGAACTAAACGTGACTGAAAAGCGCGACAACCGGCCGCGCTTTAGCATTAGCTTTATCCGCAACCACCCAGGTCTATTCATCGCCATGTACCTTGCGTTCTTCGCAACGCTCGTAGTGATGATGCGCTCTGAAACCCTGGCCGATACCGTCTGGCTGCTATGGCTGCTGTTTGCGCTGCTGAACGGCTTCTTCTTTTTCGACGTCTATCCGCGCTACCGCTATGAAGATATCGACGTCCTGGATTTCCGCGTCTGCTACAACGGCGAGTGGTACAACACCCGCTTTGTCCCCAAACAGCTGGTCGAGCGGATCCTGAACTCCGCCCGCGTAGACGGCCAGGCGAAGGCCCAACTACAGAAAATGGTCTCCACCAAGGGCGAACTGTCGTTCTACGATGTCTTCACCCTTGCCCGCGCCGAAGCGGCAGAATAAGCCGCTGTAACGTCCGTATCGCCGTCGTAAACTGCGATGCGGACGTATTGCCATAGCCCAGCACCAGCCCGGTTTGCGCCTGTTGGCGGTTAAGATAAAAGCTGCTGAGCGCACTGGGCGCCATCTGATGCAGCCGCGCCTGACGCATCAGAGCCACGTCATCAATCCCGTCAATAGCTACCGTCATATGTAGCCCCCCTTCTCCTGCCATCAGTTGATGCGGAACGGTCAGTTCCTGCTCCAACGCATCATGCAGCTGCGCCTGGCGTTTACGATAAAGACGACGCATCGCCGCCAGATGGCGCGCATAGTGCCCCTCTTCAATAAAACAGGCCAGCGCACGCTGCTCGGCACGGTGTCCACCGCGCAATAGCGCACGTATGGCAGGCTGCGCCACCTCAACCAGCATTGATGGCAGCACCATAAACCCAATGCGCAGCGACGGGAACAGCGTCTTACTGAAAGTCCCCAGGTAGACCACTGGGGCGTTATCGACCATGCCGCGCATAGCCGGAATCGGCTCGCCGCTGAAGCGAAATTCACTGTCGTAGTCATCCTCAACGATCCACGCCCCATGCTGACGGGCATAGTCCAGCAGCGCAAGACGCCGCGTCGCGCTGAGCACGCTGCCAATGGGATACTGGTGAGAGGGAGAGGTAAAGATCATCGTCGGTGGCGGCAGATTGACGGCAATCTGCATACCTTCTTCATCCACCGGTACCGTTTCCAGCGCTAACCCCGCCGCCAGGAATGCGCTTTTGGCTCCAAAATAGCCCGGCTCTTCTACCCAGGCGGTTTGTCCCGGTTCGCTAAGCAGTTGCGTGCACAGATTTACGCCTTCCAGCGCTCCTTCAGTGATGACAATTTGCCGGGCATCGCAGTCGATGCCGCGCGATAACGCAAGATGGCGGGCTATCGCCACCCGCAACGGCCACTCACCTGCCGCATCGCCATAGCCAAGCAACGAGCTCCCCTCTTCACGCATGACGCGGTCAAGCAATCGTCGCCAGAGCGGCAGGGGAAAATAGTTAATGGCCGGTGTGCCGGGGGTGAACAACAATGGCGGCGTATCGCGCGGCATGACCTGCGGCACCCGCTGTAACCGTGACGGAAGCTTGACGGGCGCCGGTATCGACGCCTTGTGGTTTTCCGGCTGCGGCAGCGCGGCCACCCGCGACCCCCGACGGTCTCGCCGCAGGTAGCCTTCCATCGTCAACTGCTCCAGCGCAGCATTGACTGTATTACGCGATACCTGCAACCGCTCGGCGATCGCTCGCGAACCCGGCAGCCAACTCTGCGCCTGGAGTTGCCCCTGCATAATGGCCTCTCGCAGCGCAGCATACAGGCTGCGCTGAAGCGTCTCTGTTCCACGCGACTGCAGCGCGCGGGAAAGCAGGGCAAAAAAGGGATCGTCAGGAATATTCATCTCAGCTCCTCGTGGTACCATCAAAAGATAACCTGGTGGCACTTCTTATGGAACCAGTAAACCCCTACGCTCAGCGTATTGTTTATTTCCCCCAAGGAGAGGTTATGAGTCAGCTTAATCAATTTGGTCAGTTAATTGGCGATGCCCTGCCGGACTGGCAGCCACGTCCACGTCCTGAGCGCGTGGTGCTGGAAGGGGAGTTTTGCCGCCTTGAACCGCTGAGCCTTGTGCACGCCGATGCGCTGTTTGCCGCCCACCAGCAGGCAACGGATACCCGTAACTGGACGTGGCTGCTGCGCGAGCCGGAAAGTTCGGTAGAGGAATATCGTCAGTGGGTAGCGAGCGTGGAAAACCTGCAGGATCCGGTTCATTTTGCGGTCATCGACAGGCAAACCAATCTGCCGGTCGGTTCGCTGGCATTAATGCGCATCGACCCGAATAATGGGGTAATGGAAGTCGGCCACGTCCACTTCTCACCGCTGTTAAGCAGAACACCCGCGTCTACGGAAGCCCAATGGCTGCTGATGCGCTATGCGTTCGATACCCTGGGCTATCGCCGCTATGAGTGGAAATGCAACAGCTTCAACGAACCCTCACGCAAGGCCGCGCTACGCTTAGGTTTCCAGTTTGAAGGTCATTTTCGCCAGGCGCTGGTGATTAAAGGTCATAACCGCGATACCGACTGGTTTTCAATTATCGACGGTGAGTGGTCAGCGCTGAACGCCGCCTTCCAGAAATGGCTTGCCGCCGACAATTTTACCGCCGACGGCAAGCAACGCCACACCCTGGAGTCGCTGCGACAGTTGTCCGCTTAACGGCGCTTCTTACGCCCCTGAACGGCCTTAAAGCGAGGATTTGACTTGCAGATAACGTACAGTCGCCCTTTGCGTTTCACTATCTGACAATCTGGGTGGCGCTGTTTGGCGCTGCGCAATGAGTTAAGTACCTGCATCATGAACCTCTTTTCACATCAATAAAGCGGCCAAAACGCTGGCTGAAGCGCGCCACGCTACCCTCGGTAGAGGCCGTTCTCTGTTTCCCGGTGTAGTACGGGTGCGATTTGGACGACACATCAATGGTGACATACGGATATGTCACACCTTCCAGCTCAATCTCCCGGTCGGTTTTTATGGTCGAACCTACTTTGAAATACTCGTTGGCACTGGTGTCATGAAACACCACGGTGCGGTAATGGGGATGGATATTGGCTTTCATCTGACCCTCAACACAATATGTTATAACATAACAATTACGATACGCCGCGAAATCGAGTTTTGCAACCCTACAAATTAAAGGGGGATAGCCGGAGCGCAGAACACGCTCCGGACAAAGAGGTTAGCGGCTAAGCTGATGCGCGATGGCGCGCAACTGCTCCGCAATCGCCTGCATATCTTTGCCCTGCTCCACTTTTGCCCCGGTGGAGTGGCGAACGACCAGGCGAGCCGGAAGAATGGATGAGGTGCGCGACGAGGCGTTATCGTCACTCTCCAGAATACGACGCACCGCCTCTTTACCCTGCAAATCAAGGTCAAGCGAGACGGTGGTCAATGCCGGATAGAAGAACGAACTTTCATAGGTGTCATCGTAGCCAATCACTGACTTTTCACCGGGGAT
This sequence comes from Kluyvera sp. EC_51, assembly GCF_019584505.1. Classification (NCBI taxonomy): domain Bacteria; kingdom Pseudomonadati; phylum Pseudomonadota; class Gammaproteobacteria; order Enterobacterales; family Enterobacteriaceae; genus Kluyvera; species Kluyvera sp. EC_51. Next base: position 332,183 of record NZ_VDAG01000006.1, read on the forward strand.
CGCCACCTGATGCTGATGGAACGCACTCAATACCCCCAGCGCCATCTGATCGTTGCCCACCAGCACCGCTGAAAAATCTGGCGTCTCGCGCAGCATCTGCAGCGCGCAGGCATAGCCACTTTGCGCATCCCAGTTACCGTGAAGTACGGTGACGGGCTTCAGGCCGTAACTGTTCAGCGTATCCAGCCAGCTCCTCAGGCGCAGATTAGCGGAAACGGAACTCACCGGCCCGGCCAGGATAGCCATCTCACGATGCCCGGACTCATACAAATATTTCACGCTGGCACGGGTGCCATCCGCTGGGTTAAACGAAACGTTATACACGGAGCTGTAGGGGTCAACGTCGAGGAAAAGACAGACGATGTCATCATTATCATCCGCGATTTTTTGCGCCGTTTCGGTCTCCAGCGGCACGTTGATAATCACTTTGCTGACCAGCTGCGATTTCAGCTCATTGATTGAATCCTGAATACTATGATTGACGCTCTCATCAATCATCGAAATCAGTACCTGATACCCCTCCAGATTTGCATAGCGTTTCACCGCAGCTGCGACCTGAGAAGGCGCGTGCAGCGCCAGAGAAGTGGTGACCAGTCCAAGCGTCTGACTGGTCTTTCCAACCAGCTGTTGTGCCAGTCTATTTGGGACATAGCGGAGGACCTCAATGGATTTCTCCACCTTGTGGCGTGTGGCTTCGGATACATTGGCAGATTTATTGAGTACCCTGGACACAGTCTGGTAGGAGACGCCCGCATGGCGAGCAACATCTTCCAAAGTTGCGCTTTTAGACTTCATCGTCCGGTTCCTTATGTTGTTATCGCTAGATTGTAACAGGGGTCACCCCAAAAAACGTCTACCGACCTGACTTATGGCATACGATAACACAAAAAAGATATACGCTCACACACCAACACAATAAGAACCCTCTTACACAACCAGTCAGAAATGGCTAATTTATTTGCAGTTAATCACACATCGCGAATCAAATGTTTGCCTGTTTTTACATTTAGGCATTTTATTACACACGTTATGTGAACGTACTACAAAACAAAATGAGGATAACAATGAAAACTACCCTACGCACGCTTTCTATTGCGTTGGCTACTGCGCTGACTTCACCTTCACTGCTGGCAGCAACGTCAGTACCGATTGATTTCCACGGCTACCTCCGCTCCGGCGTGGGGGTTTCTAGCGATGGTGGAATGCAGGAATGGCAAAAAAATAAACTGGGTCGTCTGGGGAACGAAGCCGACACCTACGGTGAGCTGGAACTCGGTTCTGAGGTGTATAAGAAAAATGATGTCAGCTTCTACCTCGATTCGATGGTCAGCATGGTCTCCGATGGATCAAACGATAACGAAACCACGTTAGACGACGATGCGCAGTTTGGTTTACGCCAGTTGAACCTGCAGATCAAAGGGCTTGTACCAGGCGATCCGAACGCGGTGATTTGGGGCGGTAAACGCTACTACCAGCGTCACGATCTGCACATCATTGATACTAAATACTGGAATATTTCCGGCTCCGGCGCCGGGATCGAAAACTACACGGTCGGCCCTGGCGCAGTGTCATTGGCCTGGATCCGCGGCGACGCCAACGATGTCGACTATCGCGTAGATGGCGATAACGATGTCAACATCAACTACATCGACCTTCGCTACGCGGGCTGGAAGCCATGGAGCGGTGCCTGGACTGAGTTCGGTATCGACTACGCCATGCCAAACCCAACCAAGAAGCAGAAAGATTACGGTGGCCTGTATGATGCCGACAACGGCGTGATGCTGACCGGCGAAATCAGCCAGGATATGTTCGGCGGCTACAACAAACTGGTGCTGCAGTATGCGAATAAGGGCCTGGCGCAGAACATGGTCTCCCAGGGCGGCGGTTGGTACGACATGTGGAACAACGTCAACGATGCCACCGGTTACCGCGTTATCAACACCGGCCTGATTCCGATTACCGACAAGTTCTCCTTAAACCATGTGCTGACTTATGGTTCAGCGGATGACACCACCGAATACACCGATAAATCACGTCTGGTGTCACTGGTTGGTCGTGCGCAGTATCAGTTCACCGAGTACGTACGCTTGATCGGTGAAGTGGGTGGTTTCTACCAGAAAGATTCTTACACCAACGGCACCAGCTATAAGCAGAGCGGCGAGAAATACACCATCGCATTAGGCCTGGCGGACGGCCCAGACTTTATGTCTCGTCCGGAACTGCGCGTATTTGCCTCTTATCTGAATGATTCTGAGCAGGGCAATGCGTTTAACGATGGTACTGCCAGCGATACCTGGAACTTCGGTGTGCAGGTGGAAGCCTGGTGGTAATGTGTTTATCTGACTGAGTCATTATTTTTGCATTAATTCTATCTTCTGTTATTGGCAACAATTTTACTATTTGCCACTCCATCATTGTTTCTATCATCTGGCCTTTGGGATAACGCTATTATTGGGTTATCCTTTTTTTTATATTTCAGGCGATAAAAACCCCAGCATCAAACCGGGGTTATTAATACAACAGACCGTACCGTTAATTATTTCCAGCGAAATGCTCATCTAATAACTGGCGTAACGTATCAGACTGTTTGCCAAATATCGCGTGTACCTGCTGCCCCAGAATAATCACCCCCAGCGCACCTTCATTCTGTAACGCCTGAGAATCAACCACTGCCAAATCTTTTACCGTGACGCGCAGGCGGGTAATACAGGCATCGACATTCTCAATATTATTCTGACCGCCAAAGGCGCTAATCAGACGCTGAATTTGCTGCTGCTCCCCCTCGCTTAACGGCACCGATGGCTTGGGTTGGGAGAAGTAGTGCAGGAAAGATTTAAGGCTGACCATCTTCGACGCTCCTTAATTATCTACAGAGGTAAAAAAGCCTGCTCGGTTGAGCAGGCTATGGATTACAGCGGATTAAGCTTTACGGCGAACGATACGGCAGTCCCAGGGCTGAAGCACCTGTGCACCGCTGGCATCGGCACCCGTAGCGGCAAGTTCATAACCTTCCGGCAGCGAGATAGTCTGCGTCTGCGCGGTAAAGTTCTGCACAAAGACAAAGGCGCTTTCACCGTCGGTTCGCGCCGTCGCGACCACCCCCGGCGGGAAGTCGCTTGCCACCGCTCGCGGCAGCGCCAGGTCATCCATCAGTGAAGTGAAGAAATCACGCTGGAAGGCCAGATCGTTGCGAGACGCAATATGCCACGCTTTCCCCTTACCAACGCTATTCACCGTCACCGCCGGGCGACCTGCGTAGAAATCATCACGATAGGAGGCCAACGCCTGCGCCGTCTCGGTGTGAATCAGCTCGCACAGGTGTCGCACCTGGTATGGCCCCTGCAGCCCGGCCATATTCCCCGCCAGCCCCTGAATCTGATTACGTTCGCCGTCGTCGAGGCAATCAATCTCTTCCGCCCAGATACCCAACAGCTTACGCAACGGGCCAGGGAAACCGCCGAGGTGGCACAGATCGCTCTCATTCACGATCCCCGTCCAGTAGGTGGTCACCAGATGGCCACCGTTCGCGACAAAGGCTTCGGCACGCTCGGCAAAACCGTCGCGCACCATATACAGCATCGGTGCAATCACCAGCTGATAGGCGCTCAGATCACCGTCAGCATCAATGACATCGACCGCAACCCCCTGCTCCCAGAACGGACGGTAGTGCTCATTCACCGTCTGCTCATACTCCATGCCCTTGTTGCGCGGCCCCTGCGCATCATCCATCGCCCAGCGGCTCTGCTGGTCAAAGATAATGGCGACCTTCGCATCAGTGCGACAACCGACAACGCCCGGCAACTGGCTCAGAATACTCCCCAGCTTGCTGACCTCGCGGCCCACGCGGGTATCAAGATGCCCCACGTGGTCAATAATCGCGCCGTGGAATTTCTCCACCGAACCGCGACTCTTACGCCACTGGAAGTACTGCACCGAATCCGCACCGTGGGCCACCGCCTGCAGCGAAGAGAGAATGTGCATGCCCGGTTTTTTCAGCTTGCTGGTCGGCTGCCAGTTCGTCACGCTCGGCGTCGACTCCATCAGCACGAACGGCTTGCCGCCCTTCAGGGTGCGCATCATGTCGTGGTACATCGCGGTATAGCAGGCCAGCGTGGTCTCGTCTTTATCGCGATGCCACATCGGGTAGCTATCCCAGGAGATAAAGTCCAGCGGTTCGGCGAGCTGTGAATAATCGTAGTCGTAGAAATACTCCATAAAGTTGGTGGTCACCGGCAGATCCGGGTTCACCGCCTTTAATGGCGCGATTTCATGACGACAAAATTCGGTCACCTGCGCGGTGTTAAAGCGCCGCCAGTCAAGATTCAGACCATGAATTGAGACTTCACCCTGCGGCGACGGCGACTCAATCTGCTGCCAGTCGGTGTAAGTGTGGCTCCAGAAAGTGCTCCACCAGGCATGGTTCAGGTTATCCAGCGTCTTGTAGCGCGCCTTCAGCCAGTCGCGGAACTTCACCTGGCAGCGTGGGCAATGGCATTCACCGCCGTATTCGTTAGAGATATGCCAGCCCAGCACCGCCGGGTGCTGTGAATAACGCTCCGCCAACAGCGTGTTGATTTTCAGCGTTTTTTCACGGTAAACCGGCGAGGTCATGCAGTGGTTATGTCGGCCACCGTGCAGTGCAGGCACCCGATCGCGCCCTACGCGCAGCACTTCCGGGTAGGCTTTTGACATCCATGCAGGCCGCGCGCCGCTCGGCGTCGCTAAAAAGACGTGGATCCCCGCGGCATACAGTTTATCGATAACCTCATCCAGCCAGCCGAACTCAAATACGCCCTCTTGCGGTTCAAGTTTGGCCCAGCTAAATATCCCCACCGACATGACATTACAATTTGCCTGCTGCATCATCGTAATATCCTGGTCGATAATACCGGGATAATTCTCCCACTGTTCCGGGTTATAATCTGCGCCATGCAATAACGCATTAACCTTTGGGCTCAAAGGCGGAAATTTTTGCATAATAAAATCCTGAAAAAGAGTGTTGCTAATTAATTAAATACTTTTACCGACGGCAGGACTTTTCCTTTGCAGTCAAATAAGGCCTGATTCTCGCGGGCATTACCTTCTTTCCATTCGTCATGGATATATTTCATGCCCGCTTTCGTGGCCCAGGTATTTCCCGGAACAGCAATCCAGGTCGGTTCCCAATAAAATATCCCTTTGCCACGATGGTCCGGAACATCAATAACGGCCTGCATTAAGTCATGAATATAGTTATATTGCCCCTGAACCGTGCCCGGATAGCCGCCGTCTTTCTCTTCTTTCGCCTGGAAGCTGTTTTCCGCGTTATCGCAGTTTTCCAGCGTGTAGCCATAAGCGGCTTCGACCACAATGACATCTTTGTTGTAGCGTTTGCTGATGTCATCCATGTTGGCCTTCAGCGCGCTGATAGGGCCGTTCCAGTAGGTGTACATCGACAGGCCAATCACGTCATACGGCACATTGCGTTTGCTGATTTCATCAAACCACCAGCGGAAGGTGTCATTTTTGGTGCCTTCGGCCAGATGGAGCATAATTTTCACCTGCTCCCCGCCCTTCAGATTCTCTTTCAGCCCGGAAATCGCCGCATTCAGCAGGCCGGCTAAACGGTCAAACTCACCGCCGCCCTGCCCCCAGCTTTTGCCTTCCGGCCAGAGAATCCCGCCGTTAATTTCGTTGCCAATCTGCACCATATCCGGCAGCACACCCTCCTGTTTGAAGCGGGCGATGGTGTCACGGGTATAGTCGTGAATCACGGTTTTCAGCTGCGGGTAATCCATCTTCTCCCACGCTTTGGGTTTGTACTGTTTGCCAGGGTCAGTCCAAAAATCGCTGTAGTGGAAGTCCAGCAGCAACTTCATGCCCTGCGCTTTTGCCCGCTTCGCCAGCGCCAGCGTGCTGGCAAGATCGTTATCACCGCCGCCGTACGCCTTACCGTCGGCATCTTTCGGGTCAACCCACAGGCGCAGACGAACATAGTTCACGCCGTTGGCTTTGAGAATCGCCAGCGCGTCCTGCGGTTGATTTTGTTCGTTGTAGAAACGGGCGCCGTGCTTCTCAGCATCCAGCAGCGTCGAGATATCGGCCCCTTTAATAAAATCCGCTGGCATGGCGTTAAACGGCTTCGTTTGCAGCGTCTCGGCCGCCAGCGAAGAGGCGGAAAAACTACAGGAGAGACAAACAGCAAGCAGAGCGGGTGCAAATCTTTTCATGTGGTTATCCTTTGGTGCTGCCGGAGGTCAGGCCGGACACGAAGTATTTCTGTAATGCCAGATAGAGAATCGCCACCGGTACGGCAATCAGTACGGCTCCTGCCGCGTAGGTGGTGTAGCTGGCGCCCATTTTTTGCGCCACCAGGTTGTACAACCCGATAGGCAGCGTGTATTTATCCGGCGTACGCAGGATGGTGCTGGAGAGAATGAAATCCCCCAGCGGGCCGGTGAAGGAGAACAGCGCCACCACCGCCACAATCGGCTTCGACAGCGGCATGATGATTTCAATGAAGATGCGGAAGTTGCTGGCCCCGTCCATGCGGGCGGACTCATCGAGATCTTTAGGGATCGCGTCGAGATAGCCCTTCATCAGATAGGTATTCATCGGGATCATCCCTGCCACGTAGATCAGCACCAACGCGAAGTGGCTATTGATCAATCCCAGCAGCTGGGAGAGCACGAAAATAGCAATCAGCGCAGAAAACTGCGGGATCATCTGCAGCAGTAAAAACAGCATCAGCCCATTCTGACGCCCTTTAAAACGAAAGCGTGAAAACGCATAGGCGGTAAAGCTGACGCTAATCAGCGTTAGCACCATGGTCAGGAAGCTGATTTTCATCGAGTTCCAGTACCAGGTCATGTAGTTCACCTGGCCGTTAAACAGGTCGGCGTAGTGCTGGAACGACAGGTTTTCCGGAATAATCGACGTACTCAGCAGGCTATTCCCGGCGTTGAGCGACGCGCCAATGGTCCAGATCAGTGGGTAAATAATGATGGTGGAAACCAGCACGATAACCAGCCAGGAGAGCGACAGCCGCACCCATTTTTCACGCTTAATACTTTGTGATTTAGCCATGTGATACCCTTACGCCATATCGTCGTTTTTGAAAGATTTCGTGGCGCGGAACTGCCACAGCGCCAGACCGACGACAAAAATCGACAGCAGGATGGTAATGGTCGCCGCAATGGCGTACTGGGAAGAGGACATGGTCAGTTTATAGATCCACGACACCAGAATATCCGTACCGCCCGCGTTCGACCCGGCCACCGCCGGCCCACCGTTGTTAAACAGGTAGATGATGTTGAAGTTATTAAAGTTGAAGGTGTATTGCGTGATGATGATGGGCGCAATCGAGTAGAGCACCAGCGGCAGCGTAATCGTGCGTAGCTTGGTCGTCGTGCTGGCACCGTCCATCGTTGCCGCCTCGTAGAGATCGTCAGGAATCGCCTGCAATACCCCCGTGGTCATCGCAAACACAAACGGGAAACCAAGCCAGGTCTGCATCATAATCAGCGCGGTTTTGGTCCAGAATGGGTCAGTCATCCACGCTTTTGGGCTGATCCCAAAGAACGACAGAATGGCATTGTTAATGACGCCAAACGAGTCGTTGAACATCCCGGCAAATACCAGAATGGTGACAAAACCCGGCACCGCCCATGGCAGAATGAAGATAGTGCGGATCAGCGGTTTAAAGCGCAGATCTTTCTGGTTCACCAGAATCGCCAGCAGCACGCCCACAGTGCACTGCAGCGTGGTGGCCAGCAGCGTCCAGACCACCGTCCACTGCAGCACGTCGAAGAAGGTCGAGCGCCAGATGGAGAGCGTGAAAATATTGACGAAGTTCTTCAGCCCAACCCAGTCCACCAGCTTCGCCGGAGGGGTGTGGTAAAGGTTGTAGTTGGTAAAGGCGATAGAGAACCCAAACAGAATCGGGAAAATCACCACGAACACCAGCAGGATGAATCCAGGGGTGATCATTAAATAGGGAAAGCCATCGCTCAGCAGCATCTGATACTGTTTACGCACGCTGTTCAGCTGCTGGCCCTCATCACGCTTCTTACCGTTCGCCCACGCATCGCGCAGGGAGAGATAATAAATCGTGACGCCAAAGCCGATAATCAGCACGCTGATGATCCCTTCGGCTAACAGGAAGATAGAGTTATCGCGCGGGACCTCTTCTCCCAGCGTGTACAGCCCCCACAGTCCTTCGCTCAGGAAGTCGTAAAACACGCCCATAAAGCTGCTAAGCAGCACCAGGAAGATAAGTCCCTTCAGCCACTGGCGGTGATAAAACTGGCCAAAGCCAGGCACAATGGCCAACAGCAGGCCGCACCACGCATGGCGTCCGGCCCCCTGTGCTCTGTTTACATTTTCGCTGGGATTGATAATCACACACGGCTCCTTCTGAAAACGGGAGGTCCCCCTCCCGTCCGTGACGTCAGTGCTTACTGGTTACTCGCCTGCATGGCTTCGATCTGCATTTTGATCTGTTTTTCGGCGTTATCGAGCGCGGCCTTCGGCTCTTGCTTACCGGTCAGGCTCAGTTCAAGCGCAGCGTTGGCAGGGCCCCACACTTCGCCCATCTCTGGGATCCCCGGCATCGCCGTGGCGCGGGCGGCCTGCACCGCAACGGCGCTGGCTTTCTCGTCGTTCTTGATAATCGGATCGTCAATCATCGCCTTCTGCGGCGGGATTTCACGCGTCGCGATATAGCGCGTTTTCACATACTGCGGCTGGTTGATAAATTCGATGAACTTCTGCGCCATCGCTTTATCTTTGCTCCAGGTCGACACCACGTAGCCCTTCACGCCAAGGAAGGAGCTCATCGGTTTGCCGTCCGGCAGGTTTGGCAACGGCGCCACGCCGTAGTTGATGCCCGCCGCTTCATACGGCTGGAAGGCCCATGGCCCGTTGATCACCGCCGCGGCTTTCTTCTCGGTGAACAGCGAGTCGATAGCATTCAGCCCGTTGTCACCGATAATCCCCGCCGGGAAGATCTTATCGGCATAGAATTTCTTCAGATAAGTGACCGCTTCTACCGCACCCGGCTTGTTCAGGCCAACGTCCTGAGCGTTGTAACCACCTTTGCCGTTATCGCCAAAGATGTAGCCGCCCATCGGGCCAATCGCCCCCCAGCTGTAGTAAATCTGGTCGAACTTGGCGAGCAGCCCGTACTTGTTCTGCGCGCGCTGAGCTTTGGAGAAGTCATACCATTCCGGCAGGCTGGCTAACGGCTTGTCGATTAACTCTTTGTTGTAAATCAGCACCAGCGTTTCGACCGCCTTCGGCACGCCATACAGAGCGTTGTCCATACGAAAAGCATTAATTGACGCAGGCGTAAACTCATCAATCTGCTTCTGGTCGAGCTTAATCGGCGTCAGCAGCCCCTGAACCACCGCCCCACCGAGCTGATCGTTTGGAATGACCAGTACGTCCGGGCCAATCCCCGCCGGGCCATCAAGACGCAGCTTTTCCAGCTGCTGCGCGTAAGGCATCTCCTGCACGTTGACCTTAACGTCGTACTGTTTTTCGAAATCAGCGATGGCATCCTTAATTCCGGCGGATTTCTTTATGTCTTCCCAGACGTTAAGCTGCGTAGCCGCATGAGCCTGCAGGCTAATCAACTGCCCCGCGGCCAGAGTCGTAAGGATAAGTGCGGCAATGGTGTTCTTTTTCATTATCAACCTCATGTGAAGGTGTAACAATTTATCGTTTTTAACTACAAGGCACAGCATGTTTTAACGCTTACAATGCTTGATTTGCACCGTATTACTGGTTTCTTACATTTTGTTATACGCTACGCTTTGAGTGATGATAAAACCACTGACAACTGCGAGTTGTGTGATCGTCATTGCAGAAATGAAACATCGATATAGGGCGCATAAATAGCGGAAGTTATAGTCGCATCATGATTTTCACGCTGTTGAGCATCGCTTAGCCAAATTGTCATACGTAATACACAAATGACATTCAGCGGCCCTCATCCCAACGGCAGGCAAAGGTTAATAACTTCGGGGAACGTCGATGTCTAATATCCGACTGAGGAATGTCACGAAACGCTTTGGCAGCACCGTCACGCTGCATAATGTCAATCTCGATATTGAAGACGGCGAGTTTGCCGTGTTTGTTGGCCCATCCGGCTGCGGTAAGTCGACGCTGCTACGCATGATTGCCGGGCTGGAAGAGGTCAGCGACGGCGAAGTGCTGATTGGTGACGAGGTAATGAACGATGTTGCGCCGTCCCATCGCGGCGTGGCGATGGTGTTCCAGTCGTATGCGCTCTACCCACATATGACGGTTGCGGAGAACATGGGCTACGGCCTGAAGGTCAACAAAGTGCCGAAAGAGGAGATCCGCCGACAGGTAGAGATGGTGGCCAAAACGCTGCAGCTTTCGCACCTGCTGGACCGCAAGCCAAAGCAGCTTTCCGGCGGCCAGCGTCAGCGTGTGGCTATTGGCCGCGCCATTGTGCGTAACCCGCGCGTCTTTATGTTCGATGAACCGCTGTCAAACCTCGATGCCGAACTGCGCGTGGATATGCGCCTGCACATTGCGCGCCTGCACCAGGAGCTGAAAACCACCATGGTGTATGTTACCCACGATCAGGTCGAAGCGATGACGCTGGCCGATAAAATCGTGGTGATGAACTACGGTAAGGTGGAGCAAATGGGCTCACCGATGGATCTCTACTACAACCCGATCAACAAATTCGTCGCCGGGTTTATCGGCTCACCGAAAATGAACTTCCTGCCGGCCACCGTCGCCGAGTGGCAGCCAGGTTCCTTGACCGTGAACCTGGCTCAGCAGCATACGCTGACCCTGGCGATAGAGACCGCCCCGCTCACCCCGGGTGCCACCGTGACCCTAGGTATTCGCCCGGAACACCTCTCTACCGATACCCGCCGCGGTACGGTACTGGCCTTTAACTGTGAAGTGGTTGAGCGTCTTGGCAACAACACCTATCTGTTCGGTCAGTGCTACGGCCACGACAACGTGAAAATCCTGCTGCCGGGGGATGTCCATTTCCGCCCGTGGCAGCAAATTGATCTCGCCTTCGACCCGCAGCACTGCATGATCTTCGACGAACACGGCCTGCGCATCAGCGCCGATATTGCCGCCCCTAACCAGCATTAATCCCCAGCCTTCCGCGCACGGCCTGCCGCCGTGCGCTTTAGCTAATTTTCGCAAAAGCTCAGACCCCCACTCCGTCATAAATTAGAAAATAACGTTATTGGTCGCGCCCTTCGCCATCAGGCAGGCTGTCGTTATCAACCCGACGGAGATATCCCATGCAGCGCTGTTGTTGTCATCCCGCATTTGCACCACCCCAACATTACGGCATTCATCTGCAAAATGGAGAGTTCAATGAGTCTGACCACCCTGCCTATTCTCAGCCTGGCGCGCTACCACCAGCCGTCTGAACGCGCTGAGTTTCTGCTAGCGCTTCGCCACGCCGCCCGCGACGTCGGCTTTTTCTACCTGACCGATCACGGTATCAACGATGCCCTGCAGCAGTCGCTGCAGTCGGAATCACGCCGCTTCTTCGCCCTGTCCGACGAACAAAAACAGCAGGTGGCGATGATTCACTCCCCGCACTTTCGCGGCTACAACCGCAGCGCAGCCGAACTGACGCGCGGCCAGCCGGACTGGCGGGAACAGTTTGATATTGGGGCCGAGCGTCAGGCCGTTTCGCTGCGAGAGCACGACCCGCGCTGGCTTCAGCTACAGGGCCCTAACCTGTGGCCTGAAGCGCTGCCTTCCCTGCGCCCGGTCCTGCTGCAGTGGCAGCGGTCAATGACCGAGATGGCGATGACGCTGCTGCGCGCCTTTGCTGAGGCGCTCCAGCTACCGCCCGAGGCGTTTGACACCCTGTACGGCCAAAAGCCCAACGAACATATTAAGCTGATCCGCTATCCCGGCCAGCAGGAGACGCAAAACAGCACCCAGGGCGTGGGAGCCCATAAAGACTCCGGCTTCCTGAGCTTCCTGTTGCAGGACGATCAGCAAGGGCTGCAGGTGGAGGTCAGCGACGGCCAGTGGATTGACGCCAAACCGCTGCCCGGCAGCTTTGTGGTCAATATTGGCGAGCTGCTTGAGCTGGCAACCAACGGCTACCTGCGCGCCACCGTTCACCGCGTGATCTCACCGCCAGCCAACAAGCAGCGCCTCTCCATCGCCTTCTTCTTAGGCGCACAGTTGGACGCCGTGGTGCCGGTTTACTCCCTGCCCGAATCACTGGCGCGAGAAGCCAACGGCCCGCAAAGCGACCCGCAGAATCCACTGCTGCGCGACGTAGGCTGGAACTATCTAAAAGGCCGCCTACGCTCCCACCCGGACGTGGCGGAACGCTATTACCGCGATGTACTGCGCGCGCGCAGTGAACAGCTGATTGCCTGATAACCATTAAAACAAGGAACACACCATGAAACATGCCGCATTCAAACTGGCAGGGGTTGCACTGTCTCTTTCTCTGGCCTGGAGCGCGTCTGCCGCGCCGCTGCGTATCGCCGCTGACCCGGTGCCGCACGCGGAAATTCTCAACTTTATTAAAAAGCAGGATCCGAAGCTGGATCTGAAAATTGTCGAACTGACCAGCGGCGTTAACGCCAACGAACTGCTGGCCAACGGCGACGTCGATGCCAACTACTTTCAGCACGTGCCGTACCTGAAAGACCAGGAAAAAGCGCTGGGCAAAACCTTTGCTGTTGCCGCCACGGTACATATCGAGCCGCTGGGCATCTATTCGCATAAACATAAAGATCTGCAATCGCTGCCGGAAGGGGCCACCGTGGCGGTGCCGAATAACACCACCAACCTGAGCCGCGCGCTGTTCCTGCTGCAGAGCAAAGGGCTGATTAAGCTGGCGGCGAAGTTTACCGACCCGGCGACAACGCTTGCCACGCCAAAAGATATCGCCGAAAACCCGCATAAGCTGAAGATCCTCGAGGTGGAATCCCCGCAGATCCCACGCTCGCTGGACGACGTCGACCTGGCGGTGATCAACGGCAACTACGCGCTGGAAGCAGGGCTCAACCCGGCCAAAGATTCGCTGGGGCTGGAGAGCGCCACGCATAACCCGTACGCCAATATTCTGGTCACCACCCCGCAGCTGGCCAACGATCCGCGCATCAAACAACTGGCAAAAGATCTGACTTCGCCGCAGGTCGCAGAATTTATTCGCCAGCACTATAACGGCTCGGTGATCCCGGTTAGCGCACCGCAGTCATGATCGTCATCGAAGGGCTGAGCAAGCAGTATGCCGGAAGCGGCCACCCGGCACTCAACGACGTTTCGTTTACCGTTCCCAAAGGCGCCATTTACGGCATTCTTGGGCGGAGCGGCGCGGGTAAAAGCACCCTGATTCGCTGTCTGAACTTACTGGAGCGGCCCAGCGCGGGCCGTATCCTGTTCAACGGGGAAAATATCGTGCAGTACGATAAGGCGCAGCTCCGCGGCCATCGTCTGCGCACCGGCATGATTTTTCAGCACTTCAATCTGCTGCACGCCCGAAGTGTAGCCGACAACGTCGCCGTGCCGCTGGAGATAGCCGGCGTCCCGAAAGCGCAGCGTCAGCAGCGCGTGACCGAACTGCTCGAACTGGTCGGGCTTGGCGATAAAGCCGACGCCTTCCCCTCCCAGCTTTCCGGCGGACAAAAGCAGCGCGTAGGCATTGCCCGCGCGCTGGCCGCTGAACCCGATGTGTTGCTGTGCGATGAAGCCACCAGCGCGCTGGATGCCGAAACCACCGCCAGCGTACTGGCGCTGCTGGAGACGATAAACCGCCAGCTGGGGCTGACCATTGTACTGATCACCCATCAGCTTGAAGTGGTCAAGAACCTTTGCGATCACGCGGCGCTGCTGGAAGGTGGGGAATTGCAGGAGAGCGGGAAAATCGCCGACCTGCTGGCTTCCCCCTGGTCACGCCTGCGGGACATTTTACTGGGAGACGGCGATGAAGAACGCCGCTTCCTCGCCCGCCACGGCATTGAAGGGAGACACCTATGCATAGTCGCATGAGCTGGGAAGATTTATGGCCGCTGCTGGTCGGCGGCACGCTGGATACGCTTTACATGGTGGGATTCGCCACCCTGTTTACCGTCTTAATCGGCCTGCCGCTGGGCGTGCTGCTGTTTCTCTCCCGCCGCCAGGGGATTGTCCCCATGCCGCGCCTGAATGCGGTGCTGGGGGCGATTATCAACACCGGGCGCTCGCTGCCGTTTATTGTGCTGCTGATTGCCCTTATCCCCTTCACCCGTCTGCTGGTTGGCACCACGCTCGGTAGCACGGCAGCCATTGTGCCGATTACCATCGGGGCGTTTCCTTTCTTTGCTCGCCTGACCGAAAGCGCGCTGGATGAGGTGGACTACGGGCGCATTGAAGCAGTGCTGTCGATGGGCGGTAACGCCTGGCATGTGGTAAGCAAAGCGCTGCTGCCCGAAGCGCTCCCGGCGCTGCTGGCAGGCACCACGCTGACTATCGTCATGCTGATTGGCTTTTCGTCGATGGCGGGCGTCATCGGCGGCGGCGGGCTGGGTGATTTAGCGATTCGCTACGGCTATCAACGGTTTAATGATCAGATAATGATCGGCACGGTGCTCATTTTGGTACTGATGGTGCAGGGCGTGCAGATGGGCGGTGACCACCTGGTTCGCGCGCTGGCGCATCGCCGCTGAATCCGCGCTAATTCTGGCAGGGGGGACGATTTCGCGTAATAAGCGTAGGAAATGTCGGGTATACTTGCACTACTTAGCCCCGGAAAAGGACTGGCAGTGACAACTCGACACCTGATCGGTCTGATAACCGGCGTACTGATTATAGCGATACTCCTGCCTATTTTGCTGAGCGTCTGGCTTGCCCAGCGGGAAGCGCATCGGCAATTTATCACCGAGCAGGAAACCTACGCGTCGCGGGTCCTCATACGTACCGAGCAGGTCATGGACCAGGCCAAAGGGGCACTACTGCAGATGGATGCTCTGAAGGATGCGGGCTGCAGCCCTGCGCATCTCCAGGAGATGCGCCGTCTCTCCTACTCGTGGCGCTATATTCAGGAAGTGCTCTATCTCGATGGGCTGACAGCCAGGTGCTCCTCGCTCGAGAACAGCGGTAAGCCGTTCACCTTCCCGGAGCCGGATCGCATCATCCCATCCGGCTATCGCGCCTGGTACACCGAACGCAACGATCTCGGTATCCGCCGCTATATGGCCGCCTTAGCTTCCGATCACCATATGGTGATTATCGACCCCGTCTCGTTTATCGACGTTATCCCGTTCAGCAACTCAAAAACCCAGGTGGCGCTTATCAGCACCCATAACAGCCGGGTGCTCGCCAGCAGCGCGCCGCTGGATCAGCAGGCCTGGCAGCAAATTCAGCTACAGCATCTGGAAACGCTGACCAAAGACAATATCGTTTATACGGTACGCCAGTATCCCGATCTGCAGGTGTCGATCATGACCTGGTCTTCGACTCTACCGTTGTCAGAACGCCTGCGTCACCAGCTGATGCTGTGGTTGCCGGTCGGTATACTCATGAGCCTGCTGGCAAGCTGGTTGATTTTCCAGGTGCTGCGCCGTTTGCAGTCGCCACGCCAGCGTATGCTTGATGCGCTGAACAATGCCGCGATTACCGTCTACTACCAGCCCATCGTGTCGCTTACCGATGGCAAAGTGGTGGGATGTGAAGCGCTGGCACGCTGGAAGCAGCCGGACGGCAGCTACCTGTCGCCGGAGATTTTTATTCCACTTGCCGAGCAGACCGGGCTCATCACCAACCTGACGGAAAACGTGGTGAAATCCGTTTTCCGCGATCTCGGTAAATGGCTCAGCCTGCATCCGGATCAGCATGTCTCCATCAACCTCTCCGTCGCCGATTTCCACTCTGTCGTACTGCAAACGCTGTTGCACCAGCAGATGCGCATCTGGCACGTGCAGCCGCAGCAAATTGCCCTTGAATTAACCGAGCGCGGCTTTGCTGACCCGAAAACCACGCTGCCGGCGATGACCGCTTACCGTAAAGCCGGGCACGCCATCTATATCGACGACTTCGGCACCGGCTACTCCAGCCTGCGCTACCTGCAGGACCTTGAGGTCGATACCTTAAAACTAGATAAATCCTTCGTTGATGCGCTGGAGTACGCGCAGGTAACGCCATACATCATTGAAATGGCAAAAACCCTGCAGCTGAACGTAGTGGCGGAAGGGATTGAGAGTCCCTGCCAGGAGAAGTGGCTGCGCGAGCACGGCGTGCAGTTTGGACAGGGCTGGCTTTACAGCAAGGCCCTGCCGAAAGAGGCGTTTATTCTCTGGGCGGAAAGCAACCTGCGGGCGCACGCTACTTCAGATAGGACTTAATCACCTGCATCACCACCTCGAGGTCGGCTTCGCGCTGACCCTCTTCGGGCTCTTTGACCACGTGATCGGTCAGATGGCCCTGAATCACCTGCAGCATCATGCCGTTAACCGCGCCGCGAATCGCCGCCAGCTGCTGTAGCACCTCCGCACACTCGTGCTCGCGATTGAGCATTTTCTCAAGCGCAACGCTCTGCCCCTGAATTTTCTTCAGACGCGTCAATAACATCTTCTTGTGACGAACGGTATGTGACATGGCCGGGATCCTGTTCTTAACTCCTGCGCAAGCATACCACGCGCGGCTCTGACTGCGCATTTTTATACTAGGGGGTAGTATTATAATACTGGGTGGGAGTATAGTGATTTCACTTTTTTGCAAGGATCCTTCGCGATGAACGACTTCACGACACTCTTACAACAGGGCAATGCCTGGTTCTTTATCCCCGGTGCCATTCTGCTTGGGGCGCTACACGGCCTGGAGCCAGGCCATTCCAAAACCATGATGGCGGCGTTTATCGTGGCGATCCGCGGTACGCTAAAACAGGCGATATTACTGGGGTTGGCGGCGACGCTGTCGCACACGGTGGTGGTGTGGGTCATCGCCATGGCCGGGATGTGGTTTGGTCGCGGGTGGGATGCACAAACCGCCGAGCCGTGGTTTCAGCTGCTTTCCGGGATAATTATTATTGTTATCGCGCTGTGGATGCTATGGCGCACCTGGCGTGAGTCGCGCGGGGCGCACGATCATCATCACGACCATGATCACCACCACCACCACGATCATGAACATGAACATCATCATGGCCAGGATCATCACCACGATCTGGTGGAAGCCGACTGGCAGGATGCCCACCAGCGCGCCCACGCCGAAGAGATCAATCGCCGCTTCAAAGGCCAGGAAGTCACCACCGGGCAAATTGTGGTGTTCGGCCTGACCGGCGGGCTCATCCCCTGCCCGGCCTCGATTACCATTCTGCTTATCTGCCTGCAGCTTAAACATGTGGCGCTGGGGGCTACGCTGGTGCTGAGCTTTAGCGCCGGGCTGGCGCTCACGCTGGTCGCCTCCGGGGCCATTGCCGCCATTGGCCTGAAGCATGTGAGCAAACGCTGGAGCGGGTTTGGGGAGCTATCGCGAAAAGCGCCGTGGTTCTCCGGCGCACTGATTATTCTGGTGGGGCTTTACATGATGGGACACGGCATCAGCGCACTGATCTGATGCCGTGTGCAGAACTTAGGCTAGCTGCCAGCTAAACTGGTAGCGAACCCGGCGGGAAGGCAGTAAAAACTCTGGCCCCACGCTCGGGCTCCAGGAGTCATCGCCGCCCACGCCCATATGGAAGGCATCGAGGTTCAGCCAGCAGCCCGGCTCCTCGTGCAGCAGATGGTGATGGGTGGTTTCATGCAACTGACGCTGGCTGTAGCGGCTGAGGCCAAAGTGGAACTCCCCGCGCCAGCAGTGCGCGCCATATTCCAGCTGTCGGGTGTCGCAGCGCAGCCCATTTTCCGTCGGGAAGATATACGGCGTATGCAGCGCCGACAGTGGAAGAGTCCACAATCCCTGGCGCGCCGCCAGACGACGGTCTGGATAGTTTTCATGCGGCCCCAACCCCAGCCAGCTCACCTGTTCTTCCACGGCGGCCAACTGGCAATGCAGACCAATTCGCGCCGGGTGCGGAATATCTTCCGCCACCTGCACCGTCACATCGCCATTCAGCACGCCGTAATCGTCAATGCGCCAGCGTTTGTGGCTGATAAACAGAATTTTCCCCTGATATTCCCAGCTCTGCTGCGTCTCGACCTCAACGCCCTGTTCCTGCGACGCGGCCCGGCACAGTAACAGCCGCGGCGTCATGGCGTACATCCCCGCCGCCTTCCAGCGCTCTACCCATGCGTTCGGGTCAATGCGGGTCACTTCACTCACGCCGATATCGTTATCCAGCGGCGCGCGGGTGAAATTATCGCGCAGCGGCGTCAGCAGCTCCGGTTTGTCGTTGCGCCACCACTGCGTCAGATCGCCACTCTCACGGCTAAACTGCCAACGCTGACTGCCGTGGGTGATAACAAACGCCTGCGCCTCAACGTGCAGCTGCGGGGCGGTGCCTGTCTCTTGTCGTACCGGCAGCGACAGCGCGGTCGGCAGCAGCCACTGATCCCAGGCGCACAGATGGTTAGCCGCCGACCACCCGGTCGCCTGCGGCTGATATACCTCAACGTTAAGCCAGCTATTTTCGCTGAGCGCGGCGCTATCGGTGAACGGCAGCACGATTCGTTGCTGCCCCTGCGGAGCGATATCAAGCGCTTCCTCGCCCTGCGTCAGCGTTTTGCCATCAACGGTAATCGACCAGCGCAGACGCTCGTTATCCGTGCTACGGAACAGGAATTCACTGCTCACTTCTATTTCCAGCGGCGCGCGCCCCACCAATCTGAACTGGAAGAACTGCTGTGCCCTTTGCGCCTCAAACAGCGCTGGATGCGGCGTACGATCCGGGAATACCAGGCCATTCATACAGAACTGACGATCGTTTGGCGTATCGCCAAAATCGCCGCCGTAGGCCCAAAAGCGCTCGCCCTGTTCATTGGTTTTGCTTAACGCCTGGTCAACCCAGTCCCAGACAAAGCCGCCCTGCAGGCGTGGGTTGTCGCGAAAAGCCTGCCAGTATTTCGCAAAACCGCCAAAGCTGTTGCCCATCGCGTGAGCGTACTCGCAGAGGATCAGCGGACGCGTCTCTTCCGGCAGCGCAATCCACTTTTTGATGCTCCACTTCGGCACCGTCGGGTGCGGCTGATCGGCATCGACGCGAGCGTACATCGGGCAGACAATATCCGTCGCCGCCGTATTCGCGCCGCCGCCCTCATACTGCACCGGGCGTGACGGATCGGCGGTTTTTATCCAGCGGTAGAGTGCGTCGTGATTCGCACCGTGCCCGGATTCGTTGCCCAGCGACCAGATGATAATGGAGGGATGGTTACGGTCGCGCGCAACCATTCGGGTCACGCGCTCGCTCATCGCCGGTAGCCAGCGCGGGTCGTCCGCCAGGCGGCTCATCGGTACCATGCCATGGGTTTCAATATTGGCTTCATCCACTACGTACAGCCCGTAGTGGTCGCACAGGCGGTACCACAGCGGATGGTTCGGATAGTGGGAGCAGCGCACGGCGTTAAAGTTGTGCTGCTTCATCAGCTCAATATCGCGGCGCATAGTGGCTTCATCCACCGCCTGCCCGGTTTCCGGGTGATGTTCATGACGGTTAACGCCGCGGATCAGCAGCGGTTTACCGTTCAGTTTCAGCAACCCGCCCTCTATCGCCACCTGGCGGAAACCAACATCGCAGGCTTCCGACTCCAGCGGCTTACCGTCGGCATCACGCAGCGTGAGCACCAGCCGGTAAAGGTTTGGCGTTTCGGCGCTCCATAACGCGGGCTGCTCCAGCGGCAGCGTCACCTTCAGGCGCTCTGCCCAGCCGCCGCGTTCATCCACAAACGGAATGCCCACGGCCTGTTGCAGGCTGGCAACGGCGTTGTCACCCCACCACAGTACGGCTTCCACGTGGGTCGCTGCGGCGGCAGAGCCTTCGACGGTCACCTGAATATCCAGTTCACCGAAGGTAAAGCGCTCAGACAGCCGAGGCGTAACCTGATAGTCGGCAATGCGGGTTGCCGGTTTATGCAGCAACGTCACATCGCGGAAAATACCGCTCATGCGCCACATATCCTGATCTTCCAGGTAGCTGCCATCGCACCAGCGCAGCACCATCACCGCCAGCCGGTTCTCGCCAGGTTTCAGCACTGCACTCAGGTCAAACTCGGCGGGCAGGCGGCTATCCTGGGAGTAGCCCATCCACTGACCATTGCACCACAGATGAAATGCCGAGTTCACGCCGTCAAAAATAATCCGCGTTTGTCCCTGCGTCAGCCATTCATCTTCTACGGTAAAGGTGTATGAGTAGCAGCCCGTCGGGTTCTCTACGGGCACCTGTGGCGGCGTCACCGGAATCGGATACGTCACGTTGGTGTAGATAGGCGTATCAAAACCGTGCATCTGCCAGTTAGACGGCACCGGCATGGCGACAGCATCGTGAAGATCCTGCTCAACCCACCCCTCCGGTACGGCTTCGGGGGCAGAAAAGAAGTTGAAGCGCCAGTTACCGTTTAACGACAGGCGCGAGGCCGATGCGCTATCCAGCCGCGCTGCGCTCGCTTCACGCCAACTGTTAAACGGCGCGTGGGCGGGCAGTCGGTGCCACTGGGTAAGCTGGGGATTTTCCCAGTCACGGCGGGAGAGTAAAGCAGACAGCGTCAGAGAAGAATGTGGCATGGAAACCTCGTTGCGAAGCGCTCACAATTTTTAATGAGAGTGCACGGATCTCACCACGAGGTAAAGGATCGGATCGAGAGTAAGCGAGTCAGATCACAATTCGCGCGATCGTCTGGCTATCCGGGTCGCTAGCTCCTGCAAGCAATGCGCCAGATCGTCATCCTGAAGACTCTCCGGTTGCCGTTCGGCACTGGAACTGCGGGCAATCAGCTCAACCTCCAGGCAAGTCTGGCTCTGTGCCGGTACGCTGCCCTCCTGCGCAATAAGCCAATCCACGCTCATTCGTCCGGCCTCTTTAAAGCGCTGGCGGATGGTGGTCAGCGGCGGCGTAAACCAGGCGCTGTCGGTGGTATCGTCATAACCCACTACCGATAGCTGACCCGGCACGCGAATGCCTTTCTCTGCGCAGGCGTGCAGCGCGCCCAATGCCATCTGATCGTTGGCCACCAGCAGTGCATCAGGGTAGGGTTTTTCACTCAGTAAAAGGTGCGCTTTTTCATAGCCAGAGGCCGCGCTCCAGTCGCCATAGGCCACGGAAACCGGCTGTACCGCTGCCTGTTGTAAGGCATGCTGCCAGCCCGCGAGTCGGGCACGGGCGGAGACAGAGCTTTGCGGGCCTGCCAACAGCGCAATCTGTCGATGCCCCAGCGCGAGCAGATGTTCAACGCCAAGGCGAGCGCCCTGCTCGGCGTCAAACACGAGGCTATTCACCTCGGCATCACGCCCCACGTCGAGAAACAGTATCGGCACCGGCGAAGCGGCGGCCAGCGCTTGCGCATCCTCACGCTCCAGCGGCACATTCACCAGCAGCCCTTCCACACGCTGCGCCTGAAGCTCCTGCAAGGCGTTGAAGCAGGCTTCCCGGTCGTGGCTTTCCACCATCGAAATCAGCACGGAAAAGCCCACTTCTCCAGCACGGCGTTTCACCGCCGAGGCAATTTGCGAAGGCGCGTGCAGCGCCAGGTCAGTGGTCAGCAAGCCCAGCGCGCGCGTGGCCTTTCCGGCCAACTGCTGCGCGCCGCGATTGGGAACATAGTGCAGTTCCTGCATCGCGGCCTGCACCTTTTCCCGCGTGCGCGGCGACACGTGCGCGGCCTGGTTTATCACCCGCGACACGGTCTGGTAGGAGACACCGGCGACGCGGGCCACATCATACAGCGTGATTGTTTTCATACTTTTCCGTTTAACTGGCGTACCAGGTGCAGTGTAACCGGAAAACGAACATCATGCTGTGAGCGCTTCGTAAAATCAGGAAACTTGCTCCACCTCAGCCGTGCGACGCTGCGCCACACGAGGCAACTGGAACCACGGCAGGAAAATCTGAATCAACGGGCCAATCGCCAGCGCATACAGCACGGTGCCCACGCCGAAGGTGCCACCCAGCAGCATGCCGATAACCAGTACCGAGAGTTCGATGGTGGTACGAATGCGGCGGATTGGCCAACCGGTACGGGCGTGAATGCCGGTCATCAGGCCATCGCGCGGCCCGGCGCCAAAACCGGCACCGATATACATACCGGTCGCCATCCCATTTAGCACCACCGCCAGCAGCAGCAACACAGCGCGAAGCCAGAGCGATTCCAGCGGCGGCATCAGCGAGAGCGTGGCATCGGCCGCCAGTCCCAGCACGATAACGTTGCTGATGGTGCCGAGTCCCGGACGCTGACGCAGTGGAATCCATAACAGCAGTACGGCTGCGCCGGTGAGGATCATCACCATCCCAATATCAAGGGAGGTTAACCCGGATACGCCAAGGTGGAACACGTTCCACGGGTCAGCCCCGAGATTGGCACGAACATAGACGGCGGTCGAAACTCCGTAGAGTATTAACCCAATGTAGAGCTGAATCAGTCGGCGTAGCATAGAGACCTCGGCCTGTAGAATGAGGCTTCCATCATCAGTAAAAATGGCATTATGATTAATGACCAGTTTTTAAAAAGTGGACTGCTCCCATGATTCGACGCTCCGCCACCCAATCATTAGTTCGTCTGCTGGGCCACTGGCAGGACGGCCCCTCCCCGACGCCGCTGTGGCGACAGCTCACCGATGCACTGCGGCTGCTGATTCTCGATGGCCGCCTGCCGCTCGGCACGCGTCTGCCAGGAGAACGGGAGTTTGCCAATGCACTAGGGGTCAGCCGTACCACCATCGCCAGCGCGTTGGCCCAGCTGCGCGACGAAGGCTATGTGCAGAGCAAGCAGGGTAGCGGCTCGACGGTCACACTCAGCGCCGAAGGCTACCAGCGCGCGCCACGCATGCCGACCTCGCCGACGCTGGATATGTCTACCGCCGCGCTGGCAGCCGGCGCGGAAATCCATCAGGCCTACAGCCATGCGCTGGCGGCGCTGCCCAGCTACCTCAGCAATACCGGCTACGATCAGCAGGGACTCCCCGCCCTGCGCGAAGCCATTGCCCAGCGCTATAGCGCGCGCGGGCTGCCAACGCGGGCCGACGAGATTATGCTGGTAAACGGCGCGGTCAGCGGGCTGGCGCTGATCCTGCGCAACCTCACCGGGCCGGGCGACCGGGTGGTGGTTGAAACACCGACCTATCCACTAGCGATTTCCGCTATTGAGGGCGCATCCTGCCGCCCGGTGGCGCTACCATTGCCCGATAAAGGCTGGGACACCGACGGCCTGGCGGCGGTTATCGCCCAGACCGCACCACGGCTAGCGTATCTGATGCCCGATTTTCAAAATCCTACCGGCCAGTGCATGGACAGCGCCACCCGGCAGATAGTGGCGGACCTGGCGGCACGAACCTGTACGACGCTGGTCGTCGACGAAACGATGGTGGATTTGTGGTACAACGCCCCGCCGCCACCGCCGCTGGCCGCATTTAATCGCGATGCGCCGATCATCACAGTAGGTTCAACCGGGAAAAGCTTCTGGGG
Source organism: Kluyvera sp. EC_51 (assembly GCF_019584505.1). Lineage (NCBI taxonomy): Bacteria > Pseudomonadati > Pseudomonadota > Gammaproteobacteria > Enterobacterales > Enterobacteriaceae > Kluyvera > Kluyvera sp. EC_51. The sequence continues at coordinate 355,725 of NZ_VDAG01000006.1, forward strand.
TGGGCTGCGCCTGGGTTGGATCCGCGCTTCATCGCGCACCATTGCGGCACTGGTCCAGACCCGCGATACCCTTGATTTAGGTTCGCCGCTGCTGGAACAACTGGCCACGTGCTGGCTACTGGACAATGAGCATCAGCTACTGCCCGAACGGCGTCGACTGCTGACGGCGCGGCGGGATATGTGCGCGGCGTTAATGCATGAATACTTTCCGCAGTGGAAATTTGTGCTGCCGGAGGGAGGACTGTCGTTCTGGGTTGAGCTGCCGGAAATGATGGCAACGCGGTTTGCTGCACGAGCGGAAGCCAGCGCGATTCATCTTGGCGTGGGAACACGATTTGGTCTGGCGGGCAGCGGAGAGCGCAATTTACGCATTCCGTTTACACTGGACGATGAAACTCTGCGTCGCGCCTTTTCGACATTACAGCCGATTTGGGCAACGTTAGCAGGCCAGCATGGCGCAAACAAAGTGCGGAAAATAATTTAACCGCGCGCAAGGGGAGAACGCCCCCAATAACATAACCGGCCTGAAACATTATATTCTTTAACGTTATAAAGTGCGGCTAAAGAATATATTAGTGCTGTGGAGGGATCGGAAAGCCTTTCAGGGAAATAACGAAAGATTCTCCCTCTTTTTTAATCTTAGCACCGGTATCGCACCAGTCAGAGGCAATACGAAAGAATTCATCGCTGCCTACATTCCAGTTGAGAAGAACATGCTTCACGTAGCCTGAACGTAACAGGTCGCAGGCTTCGCTATAGTTACACGCTATCGACGTTTGCTGTTTCATTTTCTCTTCTTCAGGATTTTACGTAATGCTTTGATTTCTTTAGGTGTGAATGGAGCAACATCTTCTTCCGTATGCTGGCTGTCGATGTCATCTTCACACACGCCCGCCTCTTCTTCTGCTACAAACCCCAGCAGCAGCAGCTTTTCTGCCGCAGCGCCTAAAGTCAGGCCGTGGACTTCAGCAAAGTGGCGAAGTCTCTCTTTTACCGCTTCATCAATTTTTACGTTAAGCACTGCGACTGTCATATAAACCCCTTCCCGTAAAGACGCGCCGTCTCGTAGGCGAGTTTGTGTTAACAAAACCCGTAAAGCGGCGCGGCAAAAATGGTTTCTGTATTATTTCTGTAATAACTAATACATGAAACCAACAGCACATTCCAGAAATATATTTATAACACAAAGGGTAATATAAATACCCAATGTTAATCTAAAGGCAATTTATGACACATAAATGACAATAATATTACAAGCAGATGAATGTTATTTGAATGCAAAAGGTTGTTGACGACAAATAGCCACAATTAATACAGGGATTAGATTGGTCTTAGCGGGGGGGATTTTACGGCGATAGAAATGGGTGGGGGCCCTGCCAGCTACATCCCGGCACACGCGTCATCTGCCCTGGCTGCTTCCTTCCGGACCTGACCTGGTGAACAGAGTAGCGTTGCGGGAGAACCAACAGGGCCCCCATTGAGAGCGTTGTTATCCAACGCGCTGGCGCATTATCACTGCTGAGACGGGCAATTGCAAGCTATCCGCTACTGCCTGCTGGATTCTTGCGCAATCCACCCTTCACAGGGGGCATCAGGCTGATTATGCTGAAGGTTCTGCTTTAAGGAACTCACTATGGACGATTTTGGCTCTTTCCCTCAGCGCGTTTGGCAAATCATCGCTTCCATCCCGGAAGGCTACGTCACCACCTACGGCGATATTGCCCGGCTGGCTGGCTCTCCGCGCGCTGCGCGTCAGGTCGGCGGCGTATTGAAACGCCTGCCGGAGGGCTCCACGCTGCCGTGGCATCGGGTGGTGAATCGGCACGGCGTGATATCCCTGACCGGCCCGGATCTCCAGCGTCAACGCCAGGCATTGCTTTCCGAAGGGGTACAGGTGTCGGGTAGCGGGCAGATTGATATGCAGAAGTATCGCTGGAACTACTAGCAGCTGTAGCCCGGCCGAGCAAAACGACGCCGGGAAAATCCCGGGGCCAGCGCTAAAGCGCTTCGCCTGGGCTACCCTGAATTCACGGCAAAAAAATGCCCTCACGTAGAGGGCATTCGCGTTTATGGAACCTGAACCGGCGAGGTATCCTGAACCGGCACCGGCGTTTGCTGCACGGGAACCAGCGTCAGGTCAGCTTTAGTGCCGCCGTGGTTAATCACTTCCTGCACGGTATCAGTAATAAAGACCAGTTTATCGTTAATGGTCACCGCCGCGCTCAGCAGGATACGGGCGTTCGGCTGAATATCTGCCGGGTTGTACGGCAGGGCAAAGCTAAACGGCGCCTGTTTCCCTTCGGTACGCGTCACTTTCTGCGACAGCACTTTCGATGGTGCATCGGCCAACGACGCATCGGACAGCGTTACGGTCAGTACGGCATCCGGCGGCAGCGCCACTTTCTGGCGGATCCACACGTTACCGGAGACATTCGGTCCCGACACGGCCTGAGTGGCCGCTGCTGCTTCTGGCGCAGGTGTCTGATTCTGACTTTGCTGGTGCGTCTTCGCACAGCCCGCCAGGGCCAGTGCAATCGCCAAACCGCTTAAGATCGGCACGAGTTTCATTAGCATTCTCCTTATTGCTCACCCATTCTGAGGCTGTTTTCTCATTTGAGTGACAATGCATTAACAAACGTAACCGCTTTAGTGTGGCATATAATTCACATGATTACCTGCAAACACCCCATTATTCAGACAATTGAACCCATCGGACCACTCGCGAAACTACGTTATAATGAGAGCATTCACCTGATGTTGCGACCGTAAAATTGTAGAGGGTATCAATGAGCCAAGCGCTTTCTAATCTGCTGACATTATTAAATCTGGAAAGAATTGAAGAAGGACTGTTCCGTGGCCAGAGTGAAGATCTGGGGCTGCGTCAGGTCTTTGGCGGCCAGGTTGTCGGCCAGGCGCTGTATGCGGCAAAAGAGACCGTCCCTGCCGACCGTCTGGTGCACTCCTTCCACAGCTACTTCCTGCGCCCGGGCGACAGCCAGAAGCCTATCGTCTATGACGTTGAAGTACTGCGCGATGGCAACAGTTTCAGCGCGCGTCGCGTGGCGGCTATCCAGAACGGGAAACCGATTTTCTATATGACCGCCTCCTTCCAGGGCCCGGAATCCGGCTACGAGCATCAAAAAACCATGCCCGCCGCGCCGTCACCGGACGGCCTGCCGTCCGAAACCGACATCGCCCGCTCGCTGGCACACCTGCTGCCGCCACAGGCCAAAGAGAAGTTTCTTTGCGATAAGCCGCTGGAAATTCGTCCGGTGGAGTTCCACAACCCGCTGAAAGGACACGTGGCTGAGCCTCGCCGTCAGGTGTGGATGCGCGCCAACGGCACCGTACCGGATTCACTGCATATTCATCAGTACCTGCTCGGCTATGCCTCTGACTTCAACTTCCTGCCGGTTGCCCTGCAGCCACACGGCGTGGGCTTCCTCGAACCCGGTATGCAGGTTGCGACCATCGACCACTCAATGTGGTTCCACCGCCCGTTCGATATGAACGAATGGCTGCTGTACAGCGTCGAGAGCACCTCCGCCTCCAGCGCCCGCGGTTTTGTACGCGGCGAGTTTTACACTCAGGATGGTATTCTGGTGGCGTCGACAGTGCAGGAAGGGGTTATGCGTAACCGCAACTAGGTGATATCAACCACGCCCGCGATATCACGCGGGCGTACAGTTGCAGCTGGGTAATTAATGGATGATACGGCTCAGCAGGGAGCTAATTCCAGGCAAGCGTTTCTTCTTATCGAACGGCTTAACGCCGATTGCACGGCAGTTATTGCAGTAGCAATCGAACGCGTCGCGGGCGGCAATGTTCAACTCTTTCGCGTCTCCGGCGATAAACGTTGCCCTGCGGTCGGTGTTCAAAAACTCACCGCGAAACATTTCAATAATGGGGTCGTATTTAACGCGGGCTTTGTGACCATCGATAAATAATGTGCTGCTATGCATTTGAAACGTTCCTTGAAGTGTTGTGCCATCCTGGCGCGGGTAAAGCTGGCTTTGCCCGCAAATCTTTACCGATCACATCGGCGGGGTGGAAGAATACTCCTCAGCGTAAAAGATAAAAAGCCGTTTTAAGTAAAATGCTTTTACGCAAACGTATGTAATTACTTACGGTTCGTAAGGTTTTACAGACACCATACCAGCAACCATTGTGATAACGATCACAAAAATCATTGGCGCCACCGCATAAACAAGAAACCCGCACCAGGGCGGGTTAAATAACGGTCAAAATAAATCTTTTGTTTTTCAACGTCTGAAGCATTCCCCGGGGTCGGCGTAAACGCCTCGCCCGGGTTACCTATATCAGGCGTTGTAAGCATTCTCGCCGTGGCTGTTTACGTCCAGACCTTCGCGCTCCTGGTCTTCCGGTACGCGCAGACCGACGGTTAAATCTGCCACTTTATAGCCGATGAAGGCTACGATGCCGGACCAGACGATGGTGATGGCGATACTTTCAAGCTGCACCAGCACCTGATGGCTCATGGTCACGCCTTCTGCATAACCCACGCCGCCCAGCGCCGTAGAAGCAAAGATACCGGTCAGGATACAGCCGATGATGCCGCACACGCCGTGAACACCGAACACGTCACATGGGTCATCCACGCGCAGCCAGCGTTTCAGAGAGGTCACGCCCCACAGACCCGCCAGACCGACCACGATACCCAGAATCAACGCACCGCCGACCCCGATATAGCCACAGGCTGGGGTGATACCGACCAGACCCGCAATCGCACCAGAACACGCGCCCAGCAGAGAAGGCTTACCGCGCAGCGCCCACTCACCGAATACCCAGCCAAGGATCGCCGCAGCGGTTGCTACCACGGTGTTCACGAAGGCCAGACCGGCAATTTCGTTCGCCGCACTTGCGGAACCGGCGTTGAAGCCAAACCAGCCAAAGTAGAGGATCGCGGTACCGATAAACACCATCGGCAGGTTGTGCGGTTTGAACGCTTCTTTGCCAAAGCCCACGCGTTTGCCAATCAGGTAAGCACCCACCAGGCCTGCCACCGCGGCGTTAATGTGCACCACTGTACCGCCCGCAAAGTCGAGCGCACCGTGGCTCGCCAGCAGACCGCCGCCCCAGACCATGTGCGCAATCGGCACGTAGGAGAGGGTCAGCCAAATCACCACGAAAATCAGCACTGCGGAGAAGCGAATACGCTCCGCCAGCGCGCCAACGATCAGGCCCACGGTGATACAGGCAAAGGAGCCCTGGAATGCCACGTGGATGTACTGATAGAACGAGCCCATCAGATCAGTAATCTTGATATTTTTCAGCATCACCCAGTCGAAGCTGCCGAAGAAGCTGCCGCCGGTGCCGAAGGCCAGAGAGTAGCCGTAAACCACCCACAGTACGCAGACTACCGCAAAGGTCACCGCGACCTGGGTCAGCATGGAGAGCACGTTCTTGCCGCGGATCAGGCCGCCGTAAAACAGCGCAATCCCCGGGATGGTCATAAACAGCACCAGTGCGGTACACAGCATCATAAAGGCGTTATCGGCTTTATCGACCACCGCCGGTGCCGCCATCGCCAGACCCGGCAGCAGCGCCAGTGCGCTCAACCCCGTTTTTACCATTGTTTTTTTCATCATCTCGATCCCTATCACTGTGCTGGCTGGGAATTACAGCGCCGCTTCGTCGGCTTCGCCGGTACGAATACGGATTACGCGCTGCAGTTCGGCGACAAAAATCTTACCGTCGCCAATTTTTCCGGTGTAAGCGGCTTTGCTAATCACATCGACAACCTCATCAAGCTGATCGTCGGCGATAGCCACATCAATTTTTACTTTCGGCAGGAAGTTGACGCTGTATTCCGCGCCGCGATAAAGCTCTGCATGACCTTTCTGACGACCGAAGCCTTTCACTTCCGTCACCGTTAAGCCCTGAATGCCAATGGAAGACAGCGCTTCGCGAACGTCTTCGAGTTTGAATGGTTTAATTACCACGGTAACCAGCTTCATAGATCCCCTCCAGTCAGAATTCGGTAATGGCTACGAACACGTAAGAGGTAAAGCAAGGGTCATGCCAGAAATGAAAACCACCCTGCTCTGCGGTAAAAATCAGGGTTTATGGCGGCAAGATGGCGGGCGTTAAAAGAAAAACGCACCATGCGGGTGCATGATGCGTGTCACAACAGCAATCTGTTAGAAAAATGCCTGACGGTGGTGCATTACGCGGTCAGCGCATCCTCCTGGGTGCTGGCCGCCAGCTCTTCACCGGCCAGCTGTAGCTGATACATCTGCCAGTAACGCCCTTTGGCTTCAAGCAGTTGCTGGTGAGTCCCCTGCTCGACGGCCTGTCCACGGTGAAGCACCATAATGGTATCCGCTTCCACGATGGTCGACAGACGGTGAGCGATCACCACCAGCGTCGTGTGCTGACGCACGGCGGCCAACGCATGTTGAATCGCACGCTCGGTGCCGGAGTCAATATTCGCGGTGGCTTCGTCCAGGATCAGCACCTGCGGGGTCTCGACCAGCACACGGGCCAGCGCCAGCAGCTGCTTCTGCCCGACCGACAGGTTGTTACCCTGCTCGCCCAGATGAGTATAGATACCCTCACTCATCCCTCGCGCCAGCTCGGCCAGTTGTACGGTTTCCAGCACCTGCCAGACCTGTGCTTCGCTGATATCGCGCCCCAGCGTGACGTTGGCAAAGAAGGAGTCGGCCAGCACCACCGGATCCTGTTGCACCACGGCGATGCCCTGTCGCAGCACCTGGTGACTCAGGCTTTGTAGCGGACGGCCGCCGAGGCGAATTTCGCCGGAATTGGGCGGGTAATAGCCCATCAGCAGGCTGGCAAGCGTACTTTTTCCGCTACCGGTGTGCCCCACCAGCGCCACAAAGCTGCGTGCTGGAATCGACAGCGAAATGTTTTGCAGCACCAGCTTGTCATCACGATAGGCAAATGAAACATCGTCGATATCAATATCACCGCGCGCCAACGGTGCCATATCGGTTCCGTACTGCTGGCGCGGGCAGTCCATCAGTTCAAACACGCGCTCACCGGCCACCACCGCCTGCTGTAACATCGACTGCTGAGTGGTGAGTTCAATCAACGGCTCGTTCAGACGCCCCAGATAGCTGATAAACGCGTACAGTACGCCGACCTCAATGGAGCCCTGCGCGCTAAAGCCGAATAGCATCAGTAGGCCGCACAGCACCAGCGAAGAGAACAGGCTCAGCAGCGGGCGCAGCAGGAAGCCGTCCAGACGCAGCGTTTGCATGCGCGCCAGATAGTGTGAGCGGCTCACGTCACCGATCCGCTCGCCGAAGCGTACCTGCTGGCGGAACTGCTGAATAACGCTCATGCCGTTGATGACTTCGTTGAAGCCATCGTTAATATCCGCCAGATAGGCGCGAACGCGGCGCACGATAGGCGTGCTGTAGCGTTGATAAATCACCATCACGATCATCACCGCCGGGAAGATAGCGATCGCCACCAGCGCCATGCGCCAGTCGAGACTGAACATCGCCACCAGCATCGCGCCGATCAACGCCGCACTACGCAACACCGTCGCCACCACCGTCACGTACAGATCGCGGATCACTTCCGTATCGTTGGTGACGCGGGAGATAAGCTGGCCTACCGGCTGGGTGTCAAACTCGCTCAGCGGCTGGCGCAGCGCAGCGTCCATCACGTCACTGCGCAGCTGTTGCACCACGCCGACCGCCGCGCGGTTAAACAGTAGCGACTGACTGTAGTGCAGCGAAGCAGCCAGCAGTTGCAGCCCGATATAGGCAGCCGCCAGCCCGGCGACCGTCCCCAGCGGCAGACTATTTTTCGCCACCATGTTGTCGATAAAATAGCTAATCAGTAGCGGCCCACTCACTTCGGCGGCAGCGGCCACCCACAGCATCACCACCGCAATCGACAGCGGTTTACGCCACGGCGAGCCGTAAGCCAGCAGCCGCTTCAGGGTTGGCCACAGTTGCCCAAAACTACGCATCGGCCACCTCCGATTTCTCTTCTTCCGGCACGTCGTTCAGCGCGGCCTCGAGCTGTTGATAACGGTGCATATCGCGGTACCAGCCCTGCTCCGCTGCTAGCTGGTCATGCTGACCGCGCTGGGCAATATGCCCGTGCTGCATCACTATGATTTCGCTGGCATCCGACAGTGCCGAGAGACGGTGCGCGCTGATAATCACCGTGCGGCCTTCGCCCCACTGGCGCAGGTTGTGCAGAATCTGATGCTCGGTGCGGCCATCAACCGCCGACAGCGCGTCGTCGAGGATCAGAATTTCCGCCTCCAGCAGCAGCGCGCGCGCAATGGAAATACGCTGCTTCTGCCCGCCGGAGAGCATCACGCCGCGCTCGCCGACTTCGGTATCGTAACCCTGCGGCAGGCGTAGAATATCTTCATGCACACAGGCCAGCCGCGCCGCGTGCTCAATCTCTTCCTGTGTCGCGCTCGGATGGCCCAGCGCAATGTTGCTGGCAACGGTGTCGGAAAAGAGGAACGGCGTCTGGCTGACCACCGCCAGGCGGCTGCGCCAGGCGTCCAGCTGCAATTGACGCAGGGGAATATCGTGGAAGCGGATCTCACCTTCATCAACGTCAAAATGGCGCTGGATAAGCGACAGAATGGTGGATTTCCCCGACCCCGTCGGCCCGCAAATGCCGAGCATATGGCCCGGTTTCAGGGTCACGCTGACGTCGCAGAGCGTTGGCTTGTCGGTTTGCGGGTAGCTAAAGCGACCAATCGCCAGTTCCAGCGTACCGCGCCCTTCGGGCACCGGCTGCGTGCCGTCATCCACCACTGGCGCTTCCGCCAGCAGGGTGCGAATACGGCTATAGGCGGCGCTGCCGCGCTCGACGATGTTGAACATCCAGGCCAGCGCTAGCATGGGCCAGATCATCAACCCGAGGTACATCATAAAGCTGGTGAGCTGGCCGAGGGTCAGCTCACCCTGCATCACCATCCAGCTGCCGCCGGCAATCGCCAGCAGGTTTGCCATCCCGATAGCGATGTAAATCGTCGGGTCAAAGCGGGCGTCGATGCGCGCCACGCGCATGTTTTTCACCCCGGTGTCAGCCGCATCGGCGGCAAACTGGGCGGACTGCCGGTCCTCAAGGCCGAAGGCTTTGATCATACGGATGCTGGTCAGGCTCTCCTGAGTTCGGTCGTTAAGACTGGAGAAGGCCGCCTGCGCCACTTTGAAACGCTCATGCAGCAGGTTGCCATAGCGATGGATAACCAGTGCCATGATGGGCATCGGCACCAGCGCCAGCAGGGTCAGTTGCCAGCTCAGCTGCGTGGACATCACAATCAGCACCGCGCAGCCCATGACCAGCGAGTCCACCAGCGTCAACACCCCTTCCCCTGCGGCAAATACCACGCGGTCTACATCGTTGGTGGCGCGGGCCATCAGGTCGCCAGTGCGGTGACGTAAATAGAATTCCGGATGCTGGCGGCTTAGCTGCCGGTAGAAATCTTCACGCAGTTCAACCGCCAACTGGTAGGAGGCACCGAACAACAATACGCGCCAGACGTAGCGCAGCAGGTAGACCACCACGGCAATCAGTACCATGGTGCCAAGCCACATCATCACCTTCCCGGTGGTGAAATGGTGTTGTGTGACGCCATCCACCACAATTCCCACCACTTTAGGCGGGATGAGCTGGAGTATGGCGATGATAATCAGCAAGGCGACAGCGCCGAGATAGCGCCGCCATTCCCGGCGGAAGTACCAACTTAGTTGAGCAAATAATCGCACGCGGTAAAATCCTGAACGTCGATTCTCTTCGTCCTGCGCTGCCGCCCTGGCAGCTCGATGGGCAAAGAGAAAATCCCAGAAAAAGTATTATTCGATGGGGAGAGCAGTGGTGTATTTAATCTGTTCCATCGCAAAGCTTGAGGTGACATCCGACAGTCCGGGGACGCGGTTCACCAGGCTTTTATAAAAATCATCGTAGCGTTTCATGTCCGCCACCTGGACGCGCATCAGGTAGTCATACTCCCCGGCCATGCGCCAGAAGCCCAACACTTCGGGCATTTGCGTCACTTCGCTCACAAAAAGGCTGTACCAATCGCTGCTGTGGTGCTGGGTCTTTATCAGCACAAATGCCGTTAACCCAAGCCCAAGCTTTTCCGCATCCAGTAAGGCGACGCGGCCAAGCAGTATACCGTCATCTTCCAGACGTTTTAGTCGTTTCCAGCACGGTGTGGTGGTCAGATTAACGGCATCTGCTAACGCCTGCAAAGAGAGCGTGCAGTCATTTTGTAGTAGGGCCAGCAGCTTTCGGTCAATTTTATCTAACATTTCGGTCACCGGGAGAAAATTTTTCTCTCTTAATTCTATTTTAAAGGTCAGATGGCAACAAATTTTTCTGCACTTTTCGCTAAGCTAGGCACAAAATGACAAACGGAAAATAATGATGAACAGCACCTGGGTCAAACACGCCATCAGCGAAATTAACGCCGATTACCAACGCAGCGCCGACACGCATTTAATCCGCCTGGCGCTGCCCGCTTTTCCCGGCATCCAGCTCTACCTGAAAGATGAAAGCACGCACCCGACCGGCAGCCTCAAACACCGTCTGGCGCGTTCGCTGTTCCTTTACGGCCTGTGCAACGGCTGGATTAAAGAAGGCACCACCATTATTGAATCGTCGTCCGGCTCAACGGCGGTTTCCGAAGCCTATTTCGCCCGCCTGCTTGGCCTGCCGTTTATCGCGGTGATGCCCTCCTGCACGGCGAAACGTAAGGTTGAACAGATTGAGTTTTACGGCGGCCGCTGCCACTTCGTCGAGAGCGCGTGTGAAATCTACGCCGCTTCGGAAACCCTGGCCCGCGAGCTGAACGGCCACTATATGGATCAGTTCACCTACGCCGAGCGCGCCACCGACTGGCGCGGCAACAACAACATTGCCGACAGCATTTTCCGTCAGATGTCGCACGAACCCAACCCGGTACCGACGTGGATAGTGATGAGCGCGGGCACCGGCGGCACCTCAGCTACCATTGGCCGCTACATTCGCTGCCAGGGCTATGAAACCCAGCTGATGGTGGTCGACCCGGAGAACTCCGTGTTTATGGACTACTGGCAGCACCGCGATGTGAATCTTCGCGGCAGCGTCGGCAGTAAAATTGAAGGCATTGGTCGCCCTCGCGTCGAGCCGTCGTTTATTCCTGATGTGGTTGATAGCATGCTGCGCGTGCCGGATGCCGCAAGCGTCGCCACCGCTCAGTGGCTGGAAACGCAGCTTGGCCGTAAGGTCGGTGCTTCTACCGGGACGAATATGTGGGGTGCGCTGCAGTTAGCTGCACAGATGCGCGATGAAGGGAAAACCGGCTCAATCGTGACGCTGCTGTGCGACAGCGGTGAGCGCTACCTCGACACCTATTACAATCCTGAATGGGTGACGAATAACATCGGCGACACGGCACCGTGGCTACAGGCTATTAACACTCTGCTTGGGAAATAAAAAAAGCCAGGCATCAACTGAGCCTGGCTTGCTGGAAGGTCTCTCTATTCGGGGGAATAAGGAAGATTAGGTGTGTCCAGCCAATGCGTTAAATAGTGAGAAACCGCCTGGTTTTTGCAGTTTCCGATAATCGGTAGATGGGGGAGCGCCGCTTTAAGCTGCCCCATTGCATTCCCCATGATCACGCCGCGCCCTACGAGCCCCAGCATTTCACGGTCATTCATCGCATCGCCAAAGGCCATGCATTCATCCATACCCACGCCCAGATGGCGACTCAGCACCGACAGCGCCGCCCCTTTATTGCTGCCGAGCGGCAACACTTCCAGGCAGTCGACGGCGGAGAAACAGATATCTGCGCGCTTATCGAACGCCTCGACTAATTGCACCCGCAGACGGCAGAGATCGTCGTGATCGCCGCAGAAGCAGATCTTTGTCACCTGATGCGCTGGCATCATGCGCAGGTCACGAAGCTGATAGCGGAAACCGCTATACACGTGCGCCTTTAACATTTCTGGGATTTCGTGTCCGGTAAACCAGCCGCCGTCGTTAAAGACATGGACGCTAGCCTGCGTATCCCAGCGGGTGTGCAGTACCTCTTCCGCTACGTCCGGGGAGAGATCGCTACGGTGCAGCACTTCACCCTGCTGGGTATGAATGCGCGTACCGTTGCCGGTTATCAGGAAGGCATTCAGCGACAGTTTCTCCACCAGCGGGCGCATTTCCAGCACGTGACGACCAGTGGCAAAGGTCAGCGTGATGTTCCGTTCGCGCAGGCGCTTCAGCACCGCCACGGTTCTCTCACCTAAACGATGGTCTGGCATCAAAAGGGTGCCATCCATATCAAATGCTGCCAGTCTTGCCATCTTTTATCCCGCCTGTGATCGTTCTCTCTTGCCACCCAGTATCTGCTGGGATATACGGAAGTAATACTGAATAGTTAATATTTATTGTTCCGGGTTTCTATGCGCCAGTTAAATCGTTTAAATCAGTTCCAGCGCCTGTGGCTACCGTCGCAGGGAGAAGATCAGCAGGTCACCATCGCCGAACTGGCCGCCCGCTGTTTTTGCAGCGAGCGGCACGTGCGTACTCTGCTGCGCCAGGCACAAGAGGCGGGCTGGCTGAGCTGGCAAGCGCAGTCCGGGCGTGGCAAGCGCGGGCGGTTACGATTCCACACCGCGCCGGAGACGCTGCGCAATGAGATGATGGAAAGCGCACTGAATCGCGGCGAGCAGCATAATGCGCTGGAGCTGGCGCAGATTGCCCCGGTTGAGCTGAGGGCGCTGCTGCACCCGTTTCTCGGCGGCCAGTGGCAAAACAATACGCCGACGCTGCGTATTCCTTACTACCGCCCGCTAGAGCCACTGCATCCTGGCTTCCTTGCCGGTCGTGCCGAGCAGCACCTTGCCGGGCAGATTTACTCTGGCCTGACCCGGTTTAACCATGAAGCCTCACAGCCGCAGGGCGATCTGGCGCACCACTGGTCGGTTTCCGACGACGGGTTGTGCTGGCAGTTTTATATTCGTTCGACCCTGCACTGGCACAACGGCGATGCCGTTGAGACCGAGCAGCTTCGCCGACGATTGCTGATGCTGCTGGAACTGCCCGAACTGGCGAAGCTCTTTTCCAGCGTGAAAGCCATTACGCAGACGCATCCGCAGTGCCTGACCTTCACGCTGCATCATCCGGATTATTGGCTCCCGCATCGGCTGGCAAGCTACTGTAGCGTGCTGGCACATCCGGACGAACCGTCGCAGGGCACCGGCCCGTTTATGCTGAAAATTTTTGAGCCAGAACTGGTGCGCATTGAGAGCCATCATCGCTATCACCAGGGCCACCCGCTGCTGCAGGCTATTGAATACTGGATCACCCCGCAGCTTTTCGAGCAGGGGCTGGGGACCAGCTGTCAGCACCCGGTGCAAATTGCCATTGGTAAACCTGAGGAGGTTGGCGAACTGCGGCTCGTCAGCCACAGCATCAGCCTGGGATTTTGCTATCTGGCACTGCGCCAGAGCCCGCGTCTGAGCAGCGCACAGGCACAGAGGGTCATCGGGCTGATTCACCGCTCCGGCCTGCTGCAAAGCCTACCGTTGGGGGAAAACCTGATTACCCCCAGCGAAGAGATGCTGCCCGGCTGGGATATCCCGCTGCCGAAAGACGCGCCCGATGTTGCCCTACCGCCCCACCTGACGCTTCTCTACCATTTGCCGGTAGAACTGCACACCATGGCCGAAGAGCTAAAAACAGCCCTGGCGAAACTGGGCTGCGAGCTGACGGTGATTTTTTATGATGCTAAAAGCTGGACCGGCTGTCCGGACCTGCCAAAAGCCGACCTGTTTATGGGCGACCGCCTGATTGGCGAGATGCCGGAGTACGCCCTGGAGCAGTGGCTACGCTGCGATGCGCTATGGCCCGCACTCTTTACCGAACAGCAGGCCAGCCGCGTTCGCCAGGCATTAGACGACGCTCAGGCACTAGCGAACGATACTCAGCGAATCGCCGCGCTGAAGCACATCTTTACTCGCCTGATGAGTGAAGCGATGCTGACGCCGCTATTTAATTATCAGTATCAGGTCAGCGCGCCGCCGGGAGTCAACGGCATTCGCCTGAACGCCCGCGGCTGGTTTGACTTTTCCGCCGCCTGGCTGCCGCCAACAACGCGGTGAAGAAGCTGGTCGCCACGGCGCGCAGGCGTTACCATAGCGGCTTTTAGAGTTACTGACAGGAAAAGCCATGAAACGTGCCGTTGTCGTCTTTAGCGGTGGACAAGATTCCACAACATGCCTGGTGCAGGCGCTGCATCAATATGATGAAGTTCACTGCGTCACGTTTGATTATGGCCAGCGCCATCGCGCTGAAATTGACGTCGCCCGTGAACTGGCCTTAACGCTGGGCGCGCGCGCGCACAAGGTGCTGGACGTTACCCTGCTCAATGAACTGGCGGTCAGCAGCCTGACCCGCGACAGCATTCCCGTGCCGGACTACGAACCGGATGCCAACGGTATTCCCAATACTTTCGTACCGGGGCGCAATATTCTGTTCCTGACGCTAGCGGCTATTTATGCCTATCAGGTGAAGGCAGAAGCCGTCATCACCGGCGTCTGCGAGACCGACTTCTCCGGGTATCCGGACTGTCGTGACGAGTTCGTGAAGGCGCTGAACCATGCGGTTAGCCTGGGCATGGCAAAAGACATTCGCTTCGAAACGCCGCTGATGTGGCTCGATAAAGCGCAGACCTGGGCGCTGGCGGACTACTGGGACAAACTGGAACTGGTCCGTACCGAAACGCTCACCTGCTACAACGGCATCAAAGGCAATGGCTGCGGCCACTGCGCGGCCTGTAATCTACGAGCAAATGGGCTGAATCATTATCTGGCGGATAAGCCAGGGGTGATGGCGGCAATGAAGCAGAAGACGGGGCTGAAATAGGTCTGGAGACGTTCCCGGGGTCGCTTGCGGTACAAACCGGAAACATAGGTAACACTTTAGACCGGATACATGGGTAACAGTTATAACTGGCATAGAAGAGGAGACTCGCTATGCCCTGGACTGAGACCCGACCTATGCAA